>WTHB01000152.1:35114-179620 GCA_011523305.1 Planctomycetaceae bacterium
CCAGGCAGCCCAAGAGGTTCAACAGCGTGCTCTTGCCCGACCCAGAAGAACCCATGATCGCGACAAAATCACCCTTCAGAAAATCGAGTGATACACCAGCAAGCGCCTTTACATCTTCGCCACCAAGCCGATAGACCTTCGTCACCTCTCGAACTGAGGCAACCAGATCGCTGGAGAGTACCGTTGGTCGGTCATTCATGACGCAGCGCCTCAATCGGGTCCATGTTGGCGGCCCGACTGGCAGGATAAATACCAAAGACAATGCCAACGCCAACTGAAATCCCAAATGCCGCGATGATCGACCATGGCGCCAATCGTGGCTCCAGGTTGTGAATGGTGGGCGGAAGGTTTGTCCAGACTTCGGGCAACAACGTTTTGACAAGTTCTCTGGCAGCGATCACGGTGGGCCCACAGAGAAACCCCACTACCACTCCAAGCAGCCCACCGGTGCCGGAGAGCACCACTGTTTCCCAAAGAAACTGCTGGACGATCTCACCCTTTGTTGCCCCAAGCGCCCGCCGAATGCCAATTTCACGGGTACGCTCCGTCACGGTCGCCAGCATGATGTTCATGATTCCGATGCCACCCACTAGGAGCGAGATCCCGGCAATGAGCAGCAACAGAACGTTGAACATCATCCGCATTGTCTCGGCCTGCTCCAGCAGTTCCTTCGGCACCACAACGGCGTAATCGACCACTTTGTGGTACCGCTGCAGCAGTTCCCGAATGACATCGGCAGAAGCATCGACCGCTTCAATGTCATCCACCACCGCTGTGATTTGATTGAGCTGGACCGTCTCATTCTGAAACGTCCCGCCCCTGACTGTGATCACCCGATCGCCAATGCGCGACCGAAAAGTGGTCAAGGGAATGTAAACATCGCTGTCATACTGCCGAGCGGCAAAACTACCGCCGATTGAGGCAGACGCCGTCCGGGGCGCGACAATTCCAACGACGACATAAAACTCACTGCCGATCCGGACTGCCCGACCAATTGGGTCACGGATCGGGAACAGTGTTTCGGCCACTCGATGGGCAAGAACAACGACATTTTCCAGATCAGCCAGATCGGCATCCGTCAGAAGTCGCCCCCGCGAGATTGCAAGACGGTTGATCGAGAAATACTCAGGGGTGCACCCAATGATCTGCCCCGCCCGGACGGCAAAATCTTCGCGGCGTACCTCACGGGTAATCTCCCGCATCGGCATCGCTTTGGTGATAGTTGGAACATTCGTCAGGATCCGGTCATAGTCGGCTCGCAGCAAGCCGTAACTGATACCGGATCGACTGCCGCTGTCACTGTCGGCCTCTTCGGCAGGCTTAATTGTCCGCACAATTATGCTGGTGGCGCCGAGATCCTTGATTTGCTGCTGGGCCTGAAAACTCACCCCCTCGCCCATCGCCACCAGCCAAATCACTGCCGTTACACCAATCAGGATGCCGAGCACCGCCAGCGATGAACGGAGTTTGTGGAGCAAAAGGCTCCGCACACCCAGACGAAGTTGATGGACTACATTCACGCAGCCGCCTCACCGCCCAAGCAGCCTACAGCCCTCAGGCCCTTTCCTTTTCTGCCGCTATCTCAGGCCGGCCAGTCGGCTGCTGTCGCTCGGGAAAATCTGGTGCTTCACCCTGCTCCCGCGGAGGGCCGTCACCGAGGAGCTTACGCGGGTTCAGAAAGACCTCCTCGCCCGAGTTGAGTCCTGTCATAATTTCAACAGACTCGTCATCGCTCTGGCCCAGCGTGACGACCCGCCGACGGGCCTCATCTCCGGCCCGAACAGCACATACGTATTCATCTCCCTGTTCGATAACCGCTGCCACAGGCACCGCAAGAACGTCTTTGAGATCGGCTATCACAATCTCGGCCTCAGCGGTGAAGCCGGGCCGAAGAACCTGTGACTGGCCCTCGATCTTCACCTGCACAATGTACTTTTTCGCTGTGGAAAAATAGTTCGACTCTGGCCGATTCGCAACAGCTGTCACCTTGCCGGGAAAGGTCTCACCCTGTACCCGGACAGTCGCCGGCATGCCGATCTTGATCTCATCAACTTTTGATTCATGGACCTCAACATCGGCTCGCATCGCAGTGAGGTCGGGCAGTTTGAGGATCACCTGACGCTCCCGCACCGCAGCCCCCTCTTTGATCTCGGTCTCCTGCCGATAGCTCCGGCTGTTTGCATAAATGACCAGACCGTCCTGAGGCGCTCTGATCGTGCACTTCTTCAGTTCCCCCTCAAGCCGCTCGAGCTTGATCTTTTCCAGTTCCAAGGCGGCCCGCTCGCTTTCTAGGCGGGCCTCGGCTGCGTCACGAGTACTCTCGAGCTCTGTGATCATCTTGGGCTTGGTAAAGGTGGTCAGAACATCGAGGGCAATGTTCGCCGTCCCCAGATCAAGCTCTGCCCGGGCAACGGCCGATTTCTGGGCTTCGAGTTGCTGCGGCGTGATATACCCCTTCCGAAACATCCGCTCGCCGTACGCCAATGTGTTTTGGGTGGCTTGTAGCCGTTCGGTTGCGGCCGTCACATTCGATTCAGCCGTTCGCAGGTCCTTCTTGAAGATTCCCTCCCGGTACTCTTCAACCGCAATTTTAGCCGCCGCAAAATCCTTTTCGGCCTGAATCATCAAGGCCCGGGCTTTTTCGAATGCTATCTTTTGCGCCGTTGCATTCTCTGAGATCACCGAGTCATCCAGTTTGACGAGTTCCATTCCCTTGGTCACAAACGCCCCGTCATCCACGATCTCAATGACCGTCGAACCGCCATCCACCTCACAGGCAATATCGACATTGTCATCACTGACAAGGCTGCCCTCCTCGGTCACCGTGATCTGAAGATTCCGGCGGGCAACCAGATGCAGTGGCAGGCCAGAAAGATCAGCGGCTGAATCACGTCCGGGCCAGAGTGCAAGGAGATGCGGCATTACGAGCACACTACCGCCCGCCACCAAAACAAGCAGGATCAGCCAAGGCCAGATGCGACGACGGCCTGGCTGTGGTTCAGCGGCAGCTGTTGGACTGCCCAACAGATCAGCAATCGCCGCCGCATTGGATGCCGAGGCACTTGCAGAACTCGTCGCCGTTTCTGGCACTTCCGTTTCCAGCATCGATTGCCCCGGTCTCTCCACATCCGCTCTTCTGGATTTACTTATTCTATGTCTTCATGACTCCGACTATTTCAAATTATCTGGTCCGCCAGAGCCCCGGTCCATTTTTTCCAGCGAAAAGGCCTGTCTTTATTCTTGCCAGAATGATGGGATCAGGCTCGCCCAGGGACGTTTGTCGGAAGCTTCTGCAGCGGCAGCCTGTACTGGTGCTCCCTCATCAGCCATCACTGGGTCGCTCGTGTCTTCCTGCTCCCGGTTCAGCGGCAACGCCTTGGCAATGATGCTCGGCAACATTCCGGGTGGGTCCTGCACCTTGATGTCGGCATCGCGGGGTAGTGGCGGTGGCGGGTCGATCTCCTCGAGGTGATCGATCCACTCCTGGGGCACCGACGGAGGAAGAGGCATTTCATCATCCTGCGATCGCTCTGCCATGGCAAATGGCTGCTCAATCCAGATGCCGTTTTCGTCGAGGTTCATGACCCCAAGCTGATAGGCCAGAGAGGCCCTAGTCGCGTAGTAGTTGACCCAGATACTTGTGAGGGCGTCCTGGGTACTCCGCAGATCATTGAAGGCATAGATCAGATTGAGAGTTGCCGTTGGAGAGAGCTGTCCGGCGGCTGCGTCAATCAGCGGAATGGTCCCGTCGGGACTCGGCGGTGGAGGCGGCGGGGCCGGCTGGCTCAGGGTCAGCCGTGTCTGATCCACTCGGCGGATCGCGATGATCACCGCTCGTCGCTGGGTTTCGAGATTTCGCTCATCAAGCTCTAGCTGGCGAAGCAGTTGGCGAATCGAAAGCTTGATCCGGTCTTCGTAGCGAATCTGCTGCCGCCGCACCTGCTGATAGTCGAGGATCGCCTGCCGGAAATTGTTTCGCTCGAGTAGCCTCGTCAGCGGCGCATCGAATCGCAGTCGCCCCCCCATCGATCCGGTTGGCGCTCGGAACCGAGCTGGGTTGACTCCGGTCGTACTGAGGTCACCGTCAATCTCAAGATCAAGCCCTGCCAGGAGTTTCATCGCGTTAAACTGAATCAGTCGCCACTGATCAACAAGTGCCGCCCTGTTGTTCATCCAGTCCAGCCGGTTCGCCCGGGCGACTTCAAAGGCAAGGTCGGGGTCAATCCGCTCAGGCACGATATTGATTGCTTCGACCCGGGCCCTGGCCTGAATCAGAGACATCTCATCGACAGCTGCGGCAATCTCGGCGACGAGTTCCACGACTTGGTCGGCCGTTGCACGGAGGTTCTCGACTGTAAGCCGTTCACCCAGATCTTGAATTGTTCCCTCATTTTCATCGATCCGGCTGCGAACCCGTTCAAGGTCGTCTGCTAACAGACGGAGCTCACGATCAAAGGTTTCGCGTTCGGTATCCCGCATGCCGTCAATGCGAAAGGCCGCAGCAACCGCCACCCGCTCAAGATCTTCAGTGACAGCAGCCGCCTGCGTTTCGACCTGTTCCCGCAAGGCGTCAAGACTATCGAGAGCCTTCGTGATCAGACTTCGATCAACTTCGGCCTCAAGCTTTTCCGTAGCCGCGGCCAGCGGCAGATCGTCATCCAGATCGGCCTCGGCCAGCGGGGCATCCTGATCAGGTTGCCCTTCATCAGTTGGCTGAAGCGGTGCTTCGGCCGCTGGCGTCGGTGACGGCAAGAGAAGGGGCTCTTTTTCCTGTGAATCCACCGCCGGGGGCACCAGGTTGCCTGCAGCAGGATCTGCGCCCGGCTTGTCCTGCCGAGGGTCTTCGACCTCCTTCAGCGGCTCTTCAGCACCGAAGGAATAGACCGCAAGAAAATCGCCGATGTCGTTCTGCAAGGTCTGCATCTCAGGGCTGATGAATTGGAATCGTTGAATGAATTCCTCATCGAGTGCCATAGCGGTGTCAGCCGGGATATTGAGAACATTGACCTTGAAGTTTTCAATCTGGTTCGCAAGTGATGTTTTTGCCTGGAGCAAAGTGGCCCGATTGGTCTCCACACTCTGCCGCAGCTGGTCCACTTGGTCGATGCCAACAAGCCCGGCTTCAAGGTTCGCATCAAGCTGGGCAAGCGCCCGCAGCTGGGCCGCCAAATTCTGCTCGGCATTGCGGATCTGTTGCCGGGTTTGGAGCAGGCCGATGAATCCGCCGAGCGAGCCGGCTCCTCCACCGGCAAAGCCGGCACCGCCCGTGCCACCACCGCCTGTTTGGAGACCGTTGCCCTGACCGCCAAAGAACACCCCGCCGATGTTGCCGAAGCCACCCACCCCAGTCCCGGTGAAGCCCGCAAAGCCTGTACCCCCAAAAAATCCGCCCCGACGCTGGAGCCCCTGAGGTGGTGACGACCCAAAGATCACCTGCAGATAGAACCCCTGACGATAGAACTGCAGGCGACGAAGGTTTGCCAACAGTGTCCGCTCGACAATCGTCAGTGGCTCGAGTGCGATCGAACGGCCGGAGCTCTGGAGCAAGGGCTGCAGGAAGCTAAAGTTCAACAATGACGCATTCGTGTACTGATTTGGTCCAGCAAACTGCCAGACGACCGAATTGACCAACCCGACCGCCAGTTCACCAGCCGTGGCGAGATAGCGTTGAGCACGGAGGCTGGTGTCTGTCTGCCATCGGGTCACCTGCCCGTTGGCATTGAGTGGACCACGGTTGCGGTAGCTTGTCGCACTGTTTCCGCGTCCGTTCTCTCCATAAAACTGAACATCAAACGCAAACCGTTCGGTACTGACATCGAGGGCCGACAGGTAGAGAGTCTGCAACTGGTCCCACCAATTGATCGAATTGAGATAGGCAAGGGTCATGGCTGACTGGACATTGAGTTCAATCGCCCCGGCCTCAGTCAGATCAACCACTTCTCCGAGACGGGCTCGCCAGTCAGGATTGTCGAGCGTGGTTCTGTCACCATTGATATGCCAGCGGAGAAAGCCGTGCTTTCCGTCAACGCAGTGCATATAGCGATGCGATGTCGGATCATCTGGAGGCATTGGCGGAAAAATCTCGTTGTACGCGTCGTAAAACCGACTGCGTTTGTCGGAGCGAACGTCGTAGTTGATCGGAAGAGCCCAGCGAGGATCACAGGCTTTCTCTGCCAGAAGCACATTGACTTCACGGTCCGCCTGAACGTAATAGCGTCCGCGCGAGCAGCCGCCAGAAGTTGCGAGCAGCAACCCAAGCACAACGAAAAGCCATGAAGGCTGGCGGCAAGATGAAAGTTTCATCAGCTGCAGTCCGTGAGGGGAGCGGACGCGCCGGACAGGAACAAACACAAAGCAGCCACCCAGAAGACCTCGAGGAGAACCACTTCCTCCTCCCACTATCGGAATACCGGATGCGAGGTCTTTAACGATCTTGTGTTCTAGGAAATTTGGGATGGCTTGGTTGAATGGGTCCTAAAAAACCACTCAGGCGAAAAGTTCCCACTAACCGATACAGATTAACTGGTGACTGGTTACCCGCCCCACGCAGCAGGCCAAAGCGGCAAGCTGTGGAGAAACGTCTCGTGCAACGACTGTATCGCCTAGTTGTGCTGATGCTGATTTGGACCGGCTGGTTCATTTCTTCCGCACCACCTCTCCATGCCGAGGTCGGCCTGACAAGTCAGCCTGAACCACTTGGCTATCCTTCGTCGGTTGACGATGAAGCCGACGTCTCTGCCGAAAAAGCCGCCGGCAGTATCTGGCCGCCACCACTCCCGGCCAACGCTCCTCAGGTACCAGCCGGGCTCGATCCGGTCCGCAGTCCCGGCTATTCCGGTTTTGCCAGCGACTTAATCTCATGGTTTCGAGAACCAGCACCCGCCTCGTGCTGCGACCGACAGTTGGTCGATCGCCGTTGGATGGGTCCTGGTGAGTTGGCCTATCACAAATCACCGAATCAACGCCCTTGTACCCGTGACTACACCCGGGTCTTTCGCACCGAATTCCCTGGAAGGCTCTGGTTCTCAGCGGAATATCTCGTCTGGGCAACAACATCCCAGTCCGTTCCGGCACTTGTCACAAGCAGCCCATCGATAACACCGACTGCCGACATCGGTGTCCTGGGAAAGCCCAACACATCAATCTTGTTCGGTGGGAATGCCTTCAACGGACCGATGCGGTCCGGGGCCAGACTGACCGCTGGCTTCTGGTTTACGCCCCAGCAGGAACGAGGAATCGAGGCCAACTGGACTGGCTTGGCAATCGCAAGGGAAAGTCTCTTGGCCACCTCTTCGGGCGGTGACCCCTGGCTTGCCCAGCCGTACTACGATGCGAAAGATAACAAACAAGCTGCCGTTGTTGTCCCGCTCAATGATCCGTTTCCCTCTGCTGATGCTGCCTTGCTGGAACAGACCATCTCCGCAGAGATGCAGACGCAGTTCGGCAGCGTCGATGTGCTCTACCGCACAAACCTAACGATTGGCGAAGACTTTCATCGCCGGTACCTCATCGGTGGCTTCCGCTATCTCATGCTTGACGATCAATTGTCAGTCAATGCGACTTCGAGCATCTGGAGCGGCAGCCCGGACACCTATCCGCTGAATGGGTATTCCACCAGCGACTCCTTCCGCACGCTCTCTCAGTTCTATGGCGGTGAGTTTGGCCTCATTGAAAAGTGGTGGCGTGATCGCTGGTCTCTGCAGCTTCTTGGCAAAGTGGGGCTCGGCGCCAGCACGATCGGCACTGCCATCGCCGGCTCAACGACCGAGACATCGACACCTAGCAGCACAGACAACCCCAGCGTTACGAACTCCTACCCCGGCGGTGTGCTCGCCCAGCCAACCAACCCAGGCACCGAACAGTCGTTCTTCGCAGCTGTCGGAGAAATTGGCGTCACCGCCGACTACGCACTCTGGTCCCAGTTTCGCCTCTCCGTCGGCTACTCTCTCATTTACTGGAGCACGGTGGGGCGGGCGGCTGCCCAGATCGACACAAATGTCAATCCGGAGCAGTTCGGCGGCGGGACAATTACGACCGGCCCAGTCGCGCCGACCTTCAATCTGTGGACCACCAGCTTCTGGGCGCAGGGTGTCAACGCCGGGCTCGAATATCAGTTCTGACGCAACCATGGCGTCAGCCTGCGGACTGCCCGTGGGCCCGTAGTTTGGCCACGACGTCACGGCCAAGAATGCCTCGCAGCTTGTGGGCCAAGGCGGCCCGTCGCTCGAGAAACTCGTTCAGGTCCGCCTGGGACCAGACCAACAGCCGGCTGGCCTCCGTTGCCACGACATCAGCGGTCGCCTTCTCCCCACTGAGAAAGCTCATCTCACCGATGAACTGCCCCGGCTGCAGCCTGGCGATCACACGATCATCAACCCGCACCTCAAGCCCACCCTGCTTCAGCACCATCATGTCGGCCACGACGCTGTCCCGCTCGACAATCATTGAGCCGGCGGGAAGATCACGCCACTGACCAACTTTCATGAGTTTGCGGAATTCACCAGGAGCGAGATCAGCGAACACCGTGTCGTAGAGTTCCTGCTCAGCACCACCCAGCCGGCGAGGCCGCCGCTCCCGCAACAGAATGCCGATCTGTACGAGATTCACCGACACAAATACAGCGTTCCAGCCGATCGGTGCCCACAGAATGTGGTCGCTGCAGTGGCAGTAGAATGGTATGAGAGAAAGCCCGGCGGCAATCGTCAGCACCCGCAGCCAGAGAATGTCCCGCACCAGATACGAACACAGATAGAGCACATTGGCGACATGCACCATGTCGCCCACGCAGGGACACCACATGATCGTGTGAAACAAAACCGCTGAAGCCATTCCTGCCGAACCTCCACCCGGGATTACCGTCACCCAGACAAATCAACTGCACCGTTTCTTGGTAATGGCTGGTTTTTCATCAGCCTCCGTGACCGGCTGTTCATCACCAGCCACCTCGAATCGCCAGCCGTCAATCACCGTGCCGTCTGTCTTCAGGTGTGACAACAAAAACAATAAGCGGCGGCGGGCGTCACCCTCTGGGCCCTCAGGAATATCGGACAACCGGTCCCGCAGGTAGTAGGGGGCCCAGGCCTGTGAATAGAGCGTCGCCTTCAGCCGCAGCTTCTTGCAGTCAAAACACTCCGGCAACGTCACCCGGTAACTGACAATGTCGCTGCCAGCCCCATCGGCATACTGCGGGTCATCACCCACGCCGTGCGGATGAGTCGCCGCGACAAAGGCCGACGGCATCGACGGATCAGGCCCAGACGCTGACCAGCCCCGGGGCAACAGCCGATTGTCTTTCACATCCTGAGCCCGGTGCAGAAAACTGGTGGTGAATCGGCCCTGAGCATCCTGGGTCAACTCTTCATACACCTGAACCTGATCCGGTCTTTCGATCACCCGATGGTGTGGCTGGTACGCCTGGATTTGCTGGCCGTTCTGACTGACGTCGGCGAAAAACTCCGAGGGCAACACGCGACCATCTTCGCCAACCAGAACGCCGGCAGCATTGGTCTGCCCCGAGGCCCAAATGATCCGTTCGTGGCCGTGCGTGCTGTCAATCAGCAGAAACTCAATCCAGAGCCGGCGAAAGCCGACACCACTGGGCAGCCGATGGCCCGTGAGGTTGGTCACCTTGACGTCGGCAGCAATCGTCTGGCCCGCTGTCTCAACATTCAGGATCTCAAGCGTGGCCGTATTCTTGCGGGCATTCTGCACATAATTGTCGATCGCAAAGTGAATGCCCTCCACGCCAGTCTCGTAGTCGGGCATTCGCACCCCAAGCACATCGCCAAACTGCCGAAAGGCCTCTAGCAGAAAGACGTTGAGCCCCTGGAAGGTGTGCCGCCGATAGCCGTCTTTGCGGAAGGTAACCTGGTGCTCTTCCGTCGGCAGTTTGTTATCAACCTCTGGATATTCCTGATCCTGCAGCACTGCGATCTTGGTGGCGATCTGGTCGATGGCTACATCACCATCTGGGCTTTCATAGCCCTTGGGCATGTGGCAGTCCTGACAACTGCGGGACTGGGCTGTCCGGCCAAACTCATCCTGGAAGCTGCTGTTGAGCCATTCCAAATAGGTTGCCTGCTCAATTCGATGCATGAAGCCCTGGAAGTTGGGGTTCTTCTCCGAGGCCAGCAACTGGGCAACCTCATCCCGCGGCGGCTGCTCAGCCCCGACCGGCGGCCTTTCCAACGGCCAGTCAACCACCGGCAGGTTGATCACATGACAGGTGCCGCACATCCGTGATGACTGAATGAACGGATTGTGCTTTGGCACCGCCCCCAGCGTCGTCTGCATCGGCTTGGTCACCACATCCTTGAAGGGGCCATAGATTTCACTGGCTGGCCCCATCGTGAACTGACCAGTGATCGTCTTGGCGAGAAACCCCGGCAGATCTTCGCCGTCATCCACCATGCCGTGGCAGACCGTGCAACTGATGCCGTCACGGGCCAGGCCACCATAGTGATGATGCGGGTCGTTGTGGTCTTTCAATTGAAACCAGTCACGGCGGAAGGTCGCCGCGTCAGCCCAATAAGCGTCCCCCACCCCGTGGTCAAAGTCATGCTGCCGTTTGCCCATCGCCCCATGGCATCGCAGGCAGGTATTGACCACCTGATCACCCGCGGCCGCAGCCTGACTGGCCGGCAGATCCCGGGTGAGCTGGGCAAGTTCGCTTTCCAGCTGGGCATGAAAAACCGGGTCGCGGCCGGCCAAGCCCATCGGCGACCACCGCCACTCACCATAGGGCGACACGTTCAGCCCGCCCCGCGCGGTCTCCAAAAACATCACCGGGCCAGAAGAGTGCCGGCCGGTGGCACCGCTGTGACACATCAGACATTGATCCGACGTGATGAATCGCTGAGGCCCTCGGCCATCCGGGGCAACATGGTCGTGTGACTCCGGGGGAAACTTCTCAACCTCAGGGTAGGTCACATGGCGGGCTGGGGCATAGGTATGCAGAAAGGCAAAGTTGGGCCGGGCCGGGCCCGGTGCCTGCGGGGCAACCAGTGACGACGGCTCGGGGTCATGCCGAAAGTCATACGGCTGCAGCACCGGCGGAATCTGCCGCCAGGTGGTATCGGTGTAGAACCGGATTGGCTCCCCCGGAAAGCCGGTGATGTTTCGCAGTGACGAGAACGTGCCGCCCTCTTCCGCCACGGAATGACAGCGAACACAGGCCAGCACCACGCCCGCCTGCGGATAGGCAAACGTCTCGGGCGTGTCCTGCTCCTGGCCCGGGTAGACACTCGCCCAGAACCAGCCGCTCGGCGACCCGGCGGCATCCTTGATCATCACATCGCAGCCAGCCGACGTTGGGAGCCGCAGCAGAGCGAGCAGTTCATCTTCAGTGGCGTCTTCATACCGGGCCGCGGGTGGTGGCAGCATCTCCTTGATGATCATGCCGCCGTCCGGAATCACACCCTCTCGCGGCTGTTTCTTTGGAGCCAGCCCCGCATCCCGACCCTGGGGCCAGAAGTCTGGATCACCCGTGAGCCAGTACATCACCTTCGGTGAATAAAAGCACCGTACTGCCGGATGGGTGCCGTAATATTTCCCTTTGACATAGGCACCGGTGTCACGCACCCGCTTGTCATGGCTCCAGCCCAAGTCGGTCGCATAGCCGCGGCTGCGGATGAACGGGAAAAGCAGCGTTTCGTAGTCGATGTGACTCATCGACGTCGGCAGCGGCAGTGGATGCTCCTGCGCCCCAAAACCAGGCGGCTCGGCCGCCACCAGCCGGGCTGCTGCCAGCATGGCCGAACAGAGCAGCAGCGTTCGCCAGCCCACGCTGCGAGACGCCATGACGATGCGAGATGCCATGAAAGTGTCCTTAAGGTTTCCTTCAACCAGTGAGGTGCCGATCCAGAAAGCCCGCCATCTCAGCAAACACATCCTGCGACTCATCCGCAAACGGATTGATGAAGTAGTGAAAGTGCGCCGCCCCCTCCACCAGGTGCAGCTCGGCCGGTACGCCAGCCCGCCGCAGTTTTCGGTGCACCAGAACCGTTAGGCTCAAAAAGAGGTCGCGGGTGCCGGAAAGTAGCATCGTGGGCGGGAACCCACTCAGATCACCCCGCAAGGGTGATAGAAACGGGTCGCTCAGGTCATGACTATTCGCATAGAGCCGCGCCGCTCGCTGCGGGGCCGCCCGATAACTCACCAGAATATTGTCGAGCCATTCGTTCGTCCGAAAACTGTCGCCAACTTCCTCCAGGTCAGCCCACGGCGTCTGAATGGCAAGCGCCGCTGGCAGCGGCACCCCCTCCTGCTTGGCCCGCAGTGTCGTCGCCAGTGCCAGGCCACCACCGGCAGACCCTCCGCACAGTCCAACGCTTCCTGGTGAATGGCTTTCCACCACCGCCTTCCAGACCGCAAAGGCATCATCGAGAGCGGCCGGAAAGGGGTGGTCTGGTGGCATGCGGTAATCGACCGCGACCACCTTGATGCCACAGTTCGCCGCAATCACGACCGCCTCGAGCAGGCTTGCCCGCCCCGGGTTGAAGACATAGCCACCGCCATGGGTGTTGACCAGCAGCCGCCCCTGATGCTGTTGCCGCATCGCAGCAGGTGCGACCTCAAAGACTGGCACCCCGGCCACCACGCCTTCGGTGACGGTGACTCCGAGCCGCTCCCGAATCTGCTCGACCATTCCGGCCGTGGTGACCGCCAGATCAGCCACTGCCTGCCGCCAGCCAGCGGCATCGGGTGGGTCGAGCTTCCATTCCGAATCGCGATAGGGCAGCGCAATCGTCCGGCCGAATGCCGCACTCACCGACCTGGGTACCGGAATGGTCCGGCCCGGCACCGTACGGGGACCGGGGGACTGGTTGAGCTGCCCCACCGCCTCTTGCAGCGCCGGATAACCGGAGAGGGGCAACCCCGCGTGGTCCTCAGATGTCATGAACCAGTCCTCAGAGCGTTCAACGCCGAAACACAATGGCTGCCGAGGAGGCTATCGCCTGCCGATCCTTGCGACAACTCATTCCTGCCCCCCGCTACAGCCTCAGGGTTCCTGACTGCACCAGGTCTCTCGCTTGACGCCTGCCAGAGCCAGCCCGAGAATCTCGCCAGATGTCCCGTGCCTTCCTAGGAGCCCTCCCCATGAGTTTCCGCAAATCCCTCGACAACGAAGTGGCCGAAGCCCTCAACGAACAGATCTGCATCGAGGCCTCAGCCGCCTTTCTCTATTTTTCGATGGCCTCCTGGGCAAGCGTCCGCGGGCTGACCGGCATGGCAAAATGGTTCCGAGCAGAGGCCGCTGGTGAACTGACGCACATGAACCTGTTCGTCGACTACCTCAACGACCGTGACTACCAGGCCAAGTTTGCCACGATCGAGGCCCCGGCCTGCGAATGGGACAACCCGATCGAGGCATTCGATCTGGTCCGGACGCAAGAGCACAAACTGCTTCAGCGGATGAACGACCTGATCGACATGGCTGACAAGCACAACGATCACCTCACGCACAGTTTCCTGACGCAGTTCGTTCCGCAGCAGATTGCCGACACCGCCGGTGCCGATGACGTTCACGATCGACTGACCCTCTCCGGTGGCGACGGTCACGGTCTGATTCTGATCGACCAGGAACTCGGCCGCGAAGCTGAATCACACGGCTAGACGAAGCTAGCTGCTCTGGTAATGCACGCTGGTGGCAAAGCACGCGAGGCCCTGTCGGCAAAGGAACCGCTCCATGACCGTTCGTGACCTGTTGGCATTCCTCGACCGCGAGCCCAGCCAGCCGATGCACTGGATGCTGCCCGATGGCTCATTCGTGCCAGCCCACTTCCACATCACCGAGGTGGGACGGGTTCAGAAAGACTTCATCGACTGCGGTGGCACTCGCCGCTGCCAGACGTCGTGCCTGCTGCAGATCTGGGTGGCCGACGACACGGAGCACCGGCTTGTCTCGACAAAACTGGCGGACATTCTCCGGCTGGCCGGTCCGGTGCTGCAGACCGACGACCTGCCGGTCGAGGTTGAGTTCGAACAGCACAGCATCTCGCAGTACCCTCTGGCTGGGGTTGAACCGACGCCAGCCGGCCTGCTCTTCACGCTTGGCAGCAAACACACTGCCTGTCTCGCCCCCGAAACATGTGGTGTCGACGGCAGCGACTGCTGTGGCCCAGCCGGCCCGCGACCGGTTTTGTTTGTCTGCATCCATAACAGTGCCCGCAGCCAAATGGCGAAGGCCTTTGTGAATCAGCTCTGCCCCGAGTCGTTTGTCGCTTCAAGTGCCGGGCTGGAACCGGGACAGCTCAATCCGTTGGTGGTTGAGGCCATGCAGGAAGTCGGCATCGACATCTCGGCAGCCACCACCACCAGTGTTGCCGAGGTGCTGGCTGAGGGCCGGCAGTTTGACCGGGTGATCACAGTTTGTGATGAAGCGAGCGCCGAGCGGTGTCCGACCTTCCCCGGGCCAGTCGCCCGTGAGCACTGGGGCTTTCCCGATCCGTCAGCGGCCACGGGCAGCCACGCCGAAAAACTTGCCCAGGTCCGCCAGATCCGCGACGCGATTCGGCAGCGCATCACCGACTGGTGCCGGCTGGCCTGCCTGCGATGAGTCACTGTGGAACAAACGCGAGGAATTTGCAGCTCTGAAGGGCCTGCCGACACCGCGTCAACGGCATGCACACTTCTTGTTGCCAGCATTGCCGGCCCTTCGTTACGGCCTTACAATGCTCTCGTCAGGAGAGAGTCGAGAGACCGCCGAAGGCTGAACGCTCAGGCACAAGGACTGACACAACCACAATTCTGTTGGAGAGCGACGCCGCACCCCGGCGTCCACCGAAGGGGCAAACCTCAGGCCGACGCCTGCAGGTGAATCTCTCAGGTACCCGGACAACAGGGTTCCCAGGCTGACTGCAACTGCAGTCAGCCTGCCCACGCCAGCTGGCGGCCCACCGGTCGTCACCTGCCATGACTAGCCCGCGATCTTCGTCGGCCTCGTCAGGAAAGGAGCCCCCCATGTCTGTTGCGACAGCCCCCTCCACCACGACCACCTCTCCGACCCCAGAACATGCAGCCGCTGCATCGCCAGCAACCAGTGGACTGGCGGCCTTCCCCTCTCGACACATCGGCCTGTCACCTGACGCCGAGCACCAGATGCTGCAGGCGATTGGAGCGACCTCGCGGGAGTCGTTGATCGACGAAATCGTGCCAGCCAGCATTGCCCGGCAGCAGCCCATGCACCTGCCCGAGCCCCTCGCCGAAGAGGCCGCGTTGGCCGAACTAAAACGCATCGCCCAGGGCAACCTGCTGCTCAAGAGTTTCATCGGGCAGGGCTACTACGGCACGCATACGCCAGCGGTGATCCAACGAAACATTCTGGAGAATCCTGCCTGGTACACCGCCTACACACCCTATCAGGCCGAGATTTCCCAGGGCCGGATGGAGGCGGTGCTGACCTTCCAGACGATGGTCTGTGATTTGACCGGCATGGAGATTGCCAACGCCTCGCTGCTCGATGAGGCCACCGCTGCCGCTGAGGCGATGACCCTCGCCCACCGCATGCACAAGGGCAAGGCAACCGTGTTCCTGGCCGATCACCGCTGCCACCCACAAACACTTGAGGTGCTCGCCACGCGGGCCGAGCCGCTGGGCATCGATCTGATCATCGGCGATGTTGCCGACACCCTTGATGAGGGTGACTGCTTCGGTGTACTCGTCCAGTATCCCACCACCGATGGCGATCTGCCCGACTGGCAGGCGCTGGCCGCCCGGGTGCACGACAAACAGGCGCTCCTCTGCGTGGCCGCCGATCCCCTGGCGTTGACCGTGCTAACGCCGCCGGGAGCCTGGGGGGCTGACATCGTCGTTGGCTCCACCCAACGCTTCGGCATGCCGATGGGCTGTGGCGGGCCCCATGCCGCTTACATCGCCTGCCGTGATGCCTTCAAACGCTCGCTGCCCGGCCGGCTGGTAGGCGTCAGTGTCGATACCGCAGGTCAGCCTGCCTATCGGCTGGCCCTGCAGACCCGCGAACAGCACATCCGCCGCGAGAAGGCAACTTCCAACATCTGTACCGCGCAGGTGCTGCCGGCCGTGGTGGCGGCGATGTATGGGGTCTATCACGGCCCCGACGGGCTCACCGCCATCGCCACCCGCGTCGCCGACCTGACAGCCACCCTGGCCGCCGGCCTCGAGCAGCTCGGCTGCACACTCAGGCATGAGCATGCCTTTGACACACTCGCCATCGCCACTGACCAACAAACAGAAGCCGTACTCCAGCGGGCCCGTGACAACGGCATGAATCTGCGTGGCCTCGATGCCAGTACCGTCAGCATCAGCCTTGACGAAACCACAACGCCAGCCGATGTGGTGGCGATCTGGCAGCTCTTTGCGACGGCGGAAAACACGCTGCCGACATTTGCCGCCTGTGCCGGGACCGCCCAGCCCCGGCTACCCGCATCGCTGCGGCGCGAGGGCGACTTCCTCACCCATCCGGTCTTTCACTCCCACCGCAGTGAAACCCAGATGCTCCGCTACCTGCGGGAACTGGCCGACCGTGACCTCGCTCTCGACCGGACGATGATTCCGCTGGGCAGCTGCACGATGAAACTCAACGCCACCAGCGAGATGATTCCGATCAGCTGGCCAGAGTTTGCCAACGTCCATCCCTTTGCGCCAGCCGACCAGCAGACGGGCTATGCCGCCCTTGAGCAGCAGCTCTGCGACTGGCTCGGTGAAGCGACCGGCTACGCCGGCATCAGCCTGCAGCCCAATGCTGGCAGCCAGGGTGAATACGCCGGGCTGCTTGTCATCCGGGCCTGGCAGCGGGCCCGCGGCGAGGGACATCGCAACATCTGCCTGATTCCCGCCTCGGCCCACGGCACCAACCCGGCCAGCGCCCAGATGGCTGGCATGCAGGTCGTCGTGACGGGCTGCGATGCCCAGGGCAACGTCGACCTGAAAGAACTCAAGCAGACCTGCGAGCGGTACAGTGACCGGCTGGCGGCGGTAATGATCACCTACCCAAGCACGCACGGTGTCTTTGAGGCTGACGTCAAACAGCTCTGCGAGATCGTCCACCAGCATGGTGGCCGGGTGTATATAGACGGGGCCAACATGAACGCCTTGGTCGGCACAGCCGAACCGGGCCAGTTTGGAGGTGATGTCAGCCACTTAAACCTGCACAAGACCTTCTGCATTCCCCACGGGGGTGGTGGCCCAGGGGTCGGGCCGGTCTGCGTGGTTGACGATCTGGTCCCGTTCCTGCCGGGCCATGCCACGGGCGGTGTCGCCACAGCCGGCGGGGTCGGAGCGATCTCGGCAGCAGCCCGGGGCAACGCCGGGGTTCTGCCGATCAGCTGGATGTATATCCGCATGATGGGCGGCGACGGCCTCCGGCAGGCTACCGAGGCGGCGATTCTCTCCGCCAACTATGTCAGCACGAAACTCCGCGACCATTACCCCACGCTCTACACCGGCAACCACGGTCGTGTTGCTCACGAATGCATTCTCGACCTGCGACCGCTGAAAGAAACCAGTGGTATCACCGCGGAAGATGTGGCCAAGCGGCTGATTGACTACGGCTTCCATGCCCCGACCCTCAGTTTTCCGGTGCCGGGCACCCTGATGGTGGAACCGACCGAAAGCGAAGACCTGGCCGAACTCGACCGCTTCATCGAAGCGATGATCGCCATCCGCGAGGAGATTCGCCAGGTCGAAGAAGGACACTGGCCGCGGGAAGACAACCCCGTGACGCGGGCTCCGCACACGGCGACCTGCGTTGCCACGGACTCGTGGGACCGGGCCTATTCCCGCGAGATCGCCGCCTTCCCGGTACCGAGCCTGCGGCGAAGAAAGTACTGGCCGCCCGTCGCCCGCGTCGACAATGTGCATGGTGATCGCAACCTGTTCTGCAGCTGTGTGCCGACTGAGGCTTGGGACGAGGCACCGACCACGGACTGAGCCACCATGATCGAAGACCCAACCTTTTTTGTCGGCTGGGGTACCCTGTCGCTGATCAATGCCGGCCTTGCCCAGGGCAAGAGTCGCAGTGGCCTCATTTGGTGCCTATTCTCCCTGCTGCTTGGCCCCATCGCCACCTTACTGATCGTGGTGCTCGATCGGGTGCGGCCCTACGACTGAGGCCGGAGGCCAAGCGACCGCACATTCCACAGGACGGCGGTGACAATGACGATGGCCACCGTCCCGGCCAGCTGCCAGGGATCGTGCAGGCACATCAGCACAGCAAAAATGACTGTGGCCGCCACATAGACGGCACTGGCCAGTCGGATCGGCAGCGTGAGTGGCGGTCCTGCGGCCGCCGACACCAGCCGTGGCATCCACAGCGTGGCTACCGTGAGTGCTGAACAGAGCGAAAGCGTCACGCCAAGGCCTCCGAGCAGATCTCGAATCGTTGCCAGGTGGATGAGAACTAGCGCGATGCCTGTCTGCACCAGGACCGCCCGGCTGCGGCCTGATTGGCCCGCCAGCCACCGCGGCAGGATGCCGTCATCGGCCATCGCCACAACCACTCGGGAGCCGGCCATGGTCATGCCCGCTGCCGCCGACAGCGTCGAGAGCACGATTGCCAGCCGCAGCCACCAGGCAAACGTCGCACCGCCAAGGGCTGCCGCAGCCACCGCCGCCACTTCAGGCTGCCCTGCCAGGTCGGCTGCCGGAGCCGACCGCAACATGACATCATTCAGCAGTAGATAGATCAGGGTCACTGTCAGGGTGCCCAGCAGCACGGCCACCGGCACCGTTCGCCGGGGGGACCGAGCCTCTGAGGCGATATAGACCGCCTCATTGAAGCCGGCGTAACTGAACATGATCCACATCACAGTCATCGCGAAACTGCCGATCGACACCGTGCCGCTCTCAGAGACACCCGCACCGACAGCCGACTGGCTACCCAGAGCGGCATAGCCCCAGCCCACCAGCCCCACGATGGCCAGCATCTTCACCACCACGACCGCCGTGTTGAGTCGAGCGGCAAGCCTGCCCGCCTCAAGATGCATGAGCCCACAGACAAGTACCGCCACAGTGGCAACCGTCTGGGACGGCAGCCAGGGTGGCAGGACTATCAGTGGCTGGGCATAGGCCTGGCAGGTTAGCGCTGCAAAGGCGATTGCTCCGCTAAAGCCAGCCGAGAGCGAGACCATGCCGGCCAGAAACCCAAAGAACGGATGGAGCGACCGCGAGAGGTAAAGATATTCCCCTCCTGACTGCGGCAGCCGAAAGGCGAGGACTGCATAGGCCAAAGCACCGCAGCAGGCAATCAGCCCACCGACGGCCCAGGCTGCCAGCACCGCAGTCGGTGAGCCGACCGCCTCAAGCGCGAACCCCGAAGTTGTGAACACCCCCGAGCCAATCATGCCGGTCACCACCAACGCCAGCAGCGTCGGCAGCCCGTAGCCACTTCGAGGCACTACACGGTTCGCCATCGCCGGCTGCTCCACCATGCTGCGGGTCACGGCATCACCTCGTGTTGAGGGAAGCGGAAACGCCTGCCGGAATCACCCCACCAGCCGACAGAAACCTCGAGACAAACGTCTTCACAAAAAGCATGGAGCTACTCTTCACGATCTTTAGGCAGCAGCACGTGCGGAACATAAGGTATCCTACCGACCATTCATTCCCGAAAAGCCGGAGCCTTTCGCAAAGAACGCACCGGCTGTTCCCTTGACCTTGGAACCCTGACGGAGGCATTCAATGCAGCCAGCACCATCGCGAACACGGAGGGGAGCTCTTCTCGCATTCCTCGCAGCGTTTCTTGTGGTAGCACATATTCCTGCCGCTCCCCCTGCCAATGCTGCTGCTTCTTCGACCAGACCCGTTGTGGGCCAGATTGAGCGGCTTGATCCACGCCTCGATGCCCTTGTGCCGGCAGATGCCACCATTGAGGTGCTGGCAATGGGTTTCGACTGGGCAGAGGGACCGGTCTGGACAGGTGCTGGCCAGGCTGGCCTACCTGCGGACTCATTGCTTTTCAGTGATGTCCCCCAGAACCAGATTCATCGCTGGCATGCCAAAGAAGGGCTCTCGGTGTTCATGGTGCCGTCAGGCTTTACCGGTCCGGCTACCTCAAGCCGAGAGCCTGGCAGTAATGGCCTGGCGATTGATCACCTCGGCCGCCTGCTCTGCTGCGAACATGGTGACAGGCGAGTCAGCGTCCTGACCATCGGTGGAGGCAAGCGTACCCTGGCTGACAACTGGCAGGGAAAACGGTTCAACAGCCCAAACGACCTCGTGGTGCACTCATCGGGGGCCGTCTACTTCACGGACCCCGCATACGGGCTGCCAAAGGGTTTCAATGACCCCAGTCGAGAAATTGACTGCTGTGGCGTCTACCGCATTCAGCCAACTGGTGTCGTTGATCTCCTCTGCGACAGCATGACCCGCCCGAACGGCATTGCGTTGTCACCCGACGAGAAGAAACTCTATGTCGCTCAATCGGACCCGGGAGAGCCTGTCTGGAAGGTTTTTGACGTTCAGCCTGACGGCACCCTGGCCCGTGGTGACGTCTTTTTTGATGCCGGGGAGTTAGCCAAGTCTCGATCAGGCATGCCAGATGGACTCACCGTTGACACCGCCGGCAATCTCTTTGCGACCGGTCCAGGAGGGGTGTTGATCATCGCTCCTGATGGCACCCACCTCGGGACGGTCCTCACGGGCTACAAAACCGCCAACTGCTGTTTTGGCGAAGATGGCAAGACGCTGTTTATCACCGCCGACAGCCTGCTCTGTCGGGTCCGCCTCACAACAGCCGGATGGTGAGGCCACGAATTGTGCCTGCGTCCTAGTGGCCGGTCGGCCAGGCGAAGAGGCGAATTCGGTTTCCGTCTGGGTCAGCCGTTACCAGTTCACGGAAGCCCTCCGGATGGGTTTTGGGGGCGACCACGTCCGCTTGATAGCTCCGCAGCCGGTGATGAGCAGCGTCGAGATCGACCACCTCGAAACCGAGACTCCAGCGGCCACTGGCATCGCCGGCGGCCTCGCGGCTGAGGATGGCCACCCGGGTATCACCCGCCTCAAACAGGGCATAGCCGTCATCGACCACCCGGACCAGCACCCGGAGCCCCAGGACGTTGCGGTACCAGTGAATCATCTCCGGCCACTGGGCCGTGCGAAGTTCCACGCTGAAGAGTGTCGGGCGGTGATGGATGGGCAGCGACATAGATACGGTCACGGAAGCGGCGGCCAACTGCTAGCACACGGGGACCGGCCCGTGGGCTCAACAGCCGTTCTCTGGGTTGTACCGGGAAGCCCCCCTGCCGACCAGTAGCCCAGTTGCAGGCTTTCCAGACCCGGCTGCCCTTTCGAAAATCGGTAGAAAAGCCGACAATTCAGCCTTCCGGCTGTCCGCCACAATCACTCCTCGCTTCCCCCGACAGAATCGACCGATGTCCCCCTCTTCCCCTGCCGCTCCCGATCAGCCCTCGGCCACCGCAGCCGCCCTCCTTCAGGCCCGCCGCGACAAATTGGCGAAACTTCAGGAGTTGGGGATCGACCCGTGGGGAAGTCGGTTTGATGATGCCCAGCCGGTTGCCACCGTGCGTGGGCAGGGCGACACCCTGGACCAAGCTGCCGACGACGGACCAACCGTCCGGGTGGCCGGCCGCATCATGCTGCTGCGGAATGCCGGCCGGCTTGTCTTTCTCGATCTGGTCGATCGCACCGGACGCATTCAGGTCATGATTGGCAAAAAGCAGGTTGGCCCCGAAACCTGGCCGGTTGTTGGCTGCCTTGATCTGGGTGACATCATCGGGGTCGAGGGGCGGCTCGGCTATTCCAACTCGGGCGAGATGACCATCTTTGCCAGCAGCGTCACCTTTCTGACCAAGTCACTGGAGACCCCACCCGACAAGTACCACGGGCTTGTTGATACTGAACTGCGACAGCGGATGCGGTACCTCGATCTGATCCATGGTGAAGGGGTCCGTGACCGGTTCGTGGCCCGCAGTCGCATCATTGAGGCAATCCGCCGCGTCCTTGCCGACCGGGGCTACCTTGAGGTCGAAGGCCCAACGCTCCAGGAGACGGCCGGTGGAGCAGCAGCCCGCCCCTTCCACACGCATCACAACGCCCTTGACATTCCGCTGGTGCTGCGGATTGCCCTCGAGTTGCACCTCAAGCGACTCTTGGTCGGCGGCATGGAGCGGGTCTTTGAACTCGGTCGGGTCTACCGCAACGAAGGCATCAGCCCGCGGCACAACCCCGAGTTCACCATGCTGGAAGCCTACGAGGCCTTCGGCGACTACGAGACCATGATGGACCTGACTGAGGCCATTCTGGTCGCAGCAGCAGCGGCGGCCGAGACCCCGGAGACGTTTTCGTGGATGGGACACGAGGTGAGCCTGAAGCCCCCCTTCCCCCGGAAACGCTATGACGATCTGCTCGCCGAGGTGACCGGCTGCGACCCGGCCGATCCCGCCAGCATCGCTACTGCCGCTGCTCAGCACGCGATTGAAACCACCGGCCGGCATCCCGATGTCATCAAGAGCGAACTCTTTGAGGCAACGGTCGAAAAGACCCTGGCCGGGCCGATCTTTGTGATCGACTATCCCGCCTCGGTCTGCCCACTCACCAAGCGGAAAGCTGATCTGCCGCAGATTGCCGAGCGGTTCGAACTCTACGTGGCTGGCATGGAGCTGGCCAACGCCTACACCGAGTTGAACGACCCCGACCTCCAAGAAGAGCTCTTCCGGACGCAACTGGCCGGCCTGGCTGATGATGAATCAATGGCCCGGATGGACACCGACTTCATCCGTGCCCTCCGACATGGCATGCCTCCTGCCGGCGGCCTCGGGATCGGCATCGACCGGCTGGTGATGTTCCTGACGCAGGCCAGTTCCATCCGCGACGTCATCCTGTTTCCGATCCATCGCCCCCACAGTGGCGGCTGACGCCCCACCGCCATGTACAAACTCCTCCTCTGCTGGCGGTATCTCCGCACCCGCTGGATCGCCCTGGCCAGCGTCATCAGCGTGACGCTCGGCGTGGCGACGATGATCGTCGTCAATGCCGTGATGGCAGGCTTCTCCAACGAGATGCAGACGCGGATTCATGGCATTCTTTCCGACCTCGTCTTTGAGAGCCACTCACTGTCAGGCTTTCAGGACCCGGTCTGGCACATGGAAGAGATTGAACGGGCCGCCGGCGACCAGATCGAGGGCATGACCCCGACGGTGGCCGTGCCGGCGATGTTCAGCTTTCAGGTCCGCGGTCAGTGGGTCACCCGGCAGGTGATGTTCATAGGCATCGATCCGGCCACCCACGCCCAGGTGAGCGACTTTGGCCAGTACCTCCAGCACCCAGCCAATCGCGAGCAGCTGTCGTTCGATCTGCGGGAGGGCGGCTACGACACGACCGACAGCCAAAGCCCGACCGAGCAGCCGACGCGACCCGCTCTTGAGCATGCTGGCTGGCCGCATCGACGGATGCGGGTTGAGCGGGAGCGACTCTGGAAAGAGCGACAGGCAGCGCAGGTCGATGCCGGCCCCAGTCGATCGGTCAACCAACAAGTCGATGCCGTGCTGGCTGCAACCACGCCACCGCCGCAGGATGCGTCGCCACCACCTTCTGCTGAACCGGCTGCGGCCGGTGAAACGGTCGCCGGCGATGGTGAGCCCCCAGCCACCACGCCTCGGCAGAATCCGTTTCAGGCGGCCCGGCCCGAACAGGGGCATGTCATGGATCCAGCGAAGGAGCAGTTCACCGGCATTGTGCCAGGCATCGGGCTGGCCAGCTTTCGGACCCGGGACGGAATCGATCAGTTCCTCACGTTACCGGGGGATGACGTGAAGATCACCTTTCCAACCGCCGGCACACCGCCCAAGGCCGTCAGCGACACCTTCACGATCGTTGACTTCTACGAAAGCAAGATGAGCGAGTATGACTCGAATTTTGTCTTCGTGCCGATCGATGCCCTCCAGCGGATGCGGGGCATGATCGATCCGCAGACCGGCATTCCAAGCGTCAACTCCATCCAGATCAAACTCAAGCCGGGGGCTGATCTGGCCGCCGTCCGCGATCAACTCCGGAAGGTCTTCCCGGCTGATCTCTATGCTATCGCCAGCTGGCGGGATAAGCAGGGACCGCTGCTCTCGGCAGTCGACATGGAGATGGCGGTGCTCAACATCTTGCTGTTTCTGATCATCGCCGTGGCCGGCTTCGGCATTCTTGCAATCTTCTTCATGATCGTTGTGGAGAAGACCCGCGACATCGGCATCCTCAAGGCACTCGGCGCCACGTCCGCAGGCATCGCCGGCATCTTTCTCGGCTACGGCCTGTTCCTCGGGCTGGTGGGTGCCGGCGCCGGGCTGGCCCTCGGCCTGGGCATCACCTGGAACATCAACCAGATCCGCCAGGCTGTCGAATGGTGCACCGGAGCCCGGGTCTTTGATCCATCGATCTACTACTTTTTCCAGATTCCAACGATCGTTGACCCGGTGACCATCGGCTGGATCATCGTCGGTGCCGTGGCAATCGCCATCGGATCGAGTGTGCTCCCGGCGGTACGGGCGGCTCGGCTTCATGCGGTGGAGGCCCTGCGGCATGAGTAACCTATCCGGCAGCCCACGAAACCCGGCCATGCTTGAGACCCGGCAGATCCGCAAGCGGTATCGCTCCGGCAACACCATGCTGGAGGTCCTGCGAGGCGTTGACTTTCGGCTCGACCCGGGCGGGTTCGTGGCCGTCGTCGGCCAGAGTGGCTCGGGCAAGAGCACGCTCTTGCACCTGATGGGCCTGCTCGACGCCCCCGATGCCGGAGAGGTTTGGCTGGACGGCCAGCGAATCGACAGCCTACCGGCCCGTGAGCGGGATCGACTTCGCAACACCGCCATCGGCATGGTCTTCCAGGCTTACCATCTGCTGCCCGAGTTGACCGCCCTGGAAAATGTGCTCACCCCGCTGCTGATTCGGCATGGCTTCTCGGACTGGTTCCGGCGGCGACGGGCAGCCCGGCAGGAAGCCGAAGAACTGCTCGACCGGTTCGGCCTGAGCGGACGGCTCCAGCACCGCCCCCGCCAGCTGTCAGGGGGTGAGATGCAGCGGGTGGCGATCGCCCGGGCCCTGATCACCCATCCCCGGGTGCTGCTCGCCGACGAACCCACCGGCAACCTCGATGAAGAAAGTGGCGCCGGCATCATCGACGCCCTCTCTGAGTTGAACCGCGAGAAAGGGCTTTCTATAGTGCTCGTCACGCATGATGCCGACATAGCCAGTCAGGCCCGCAGCATCGTGCGGCTCACCGCCGGCAAGGTCGAGACGGTGGCGACTGACCCAGCCGGCTCGGCCGCCTGAGACCCCACTCGACTGTTCTGCCCGTTCCATCACGCCCGCACCGCTCGTAGGACATCTGCCCCATGGCCCGCACCATCTTCATGAACGACCGGCTCGTCCCCGAGGAAGAGGCCCGGGTGAGCGTCTTCGACCATGGCCTTCTTTACGGCGATGGTGTCTTTGAGGGGCTGCGGAGTTATTCCGGCCACGTCTTCCGACTGGATGCTCACCTCGACCGGCTCTGGGACAGTGCCCGGGCGATCTGCCTCGAGATCCCGCTGACGAAAGAGGCCATGGCGCAGGCTGTCATCGACACGCTGGCTGCCAACAGCCTGACGGATGGCTACATCCGTCTGATTGTCACCCGCGGCGGCGGCACGCTCGGTCTTGACCCGAATCGCTGCAGCAACCCGCAGGTGATCATCATTGCCGACACGATCAGCCTCTACCCACGAGAGTTCTATGAGCAGGGGCTCCGCATTGTCACCGCTGCCACCCAGCGGATTCAGTCGGCAGCCCTCTCGCCGCGGATCAAGTCGCTGAACTACCTCAACAACATCATGGCCAAACTCGAGGGGTTGCAGGCCAGCTGCGTGGAAGCCCTGATGCTCAACCACAAGGGCGAGGTCGCAGAATGCACCGGCGACAATATCTTCGTGGTCCGGTCCGGTCGCCTGCTGACGCCGCCACCAGACGCCGGCATCCTCGAAGGCATCACTCGCAACGCTGTCATGGAACTGGCGGAGACGGACGGCATTGACTGCCGTGAGGCAACACTGACGCGGCATGATCTCTACACCGCAGACGAATGCTTCCTGACTGGCACCGCTGCCGAAGTCATTCCCGTGGTTGAGATCGACGGCCGGACGATTGGCCACGGCAACCCCGGACCAATCACCCGCAGGCTGACCGACGCCTTCCATGCCCTTGTCCGGGCCTAGTCTCGCGACGCAGCAGGTTGCTACTCGTCGCCAAGGCCTTCGTACCGGGAGGTGTAGCCCGGTTCCTGGGCCCGGACCAGTTCGGCGTCATACTCGGTCATGACCCGCTGCTGGATCATCTCACGACAACTCGCATTGATCGGGTGGGCAATATCGGCATAGAGCCGGACGCGGCCGTCACCATCCCGTGGTAGGGCTTTGTCACGGAGTTTTTCACCGCATTGATTGCAGAACGAAGCCTTGAGGGGGTTCTTGCAGCCGCACTTCCGACAGTGGCCACAGAGTTTGCGGCTGGGCATGGCGACAAAGGGGCCGCTGGTGCCACCGATCAATTTCAGATCGCGGATGACAAACCAGCCGTCGATCGTGATTGAACAAAAGGCAAGCAACCGCTCGGTGGCGTTGTCGATGAGTTTGATCCGAACTTCGGTGATCTCCATCCCGGCCCCCTCCCCGTCACCACGGCAGCGATCTCCCCAGATCACTCGCCGCGGGTCCATTCGTCAGTTGTCAACGAGTTGTGGAGCGTCCACCCGCCCGGGGAGCACGCGTCCCTGAAACACCCCCGGCCAACCGGCCGCATCGAGTCGGGCCGCCAGCCGCTGGGCCTCGGTCAGCGTGCGGCAAAGGCTAAAGCAGGCACTGCCACTGCCGGTCAGCAGCGGCCGCACCGCACCGGCCCGCCCCATCACCTCCAACAACTGATCGACGGCTGGTAACAGCCTGCGGGCAGGCGGCTCGAGCATGTTCCGCATCAACGGCAGTGCCCGACGGAGGCTGCCTTCCGTGAGCGCGGTGGCCAAGGCAGCCGCCTCACCACGGCGGCTGGCATCGGGCTGGCAGCCGGCATAGACCGCCCCGGTGGCAAGTCCTTCGGCCGGACAGGCAATCACAACCGGCAGGGGCTTGATGCCAGCCAAAGGGGTGACCTGTTCACCCCGACCTGCGACCAGGCCAGGAGCCTGGGCAAAGAACCAGGGAATGTCACTCCCCAGTTCTGCGGCCAGATCAGCCAGCCGGTCCATCGGCCAGTCGAGGTTCCAGAGCTGCGCCGCCGCCATCAGTGTTGCTGCCGCATCGCTCGATCCCCCCGCCAGCCCGGCTCCCGAGGGAATCTCCTTTTCCAGGTCAATCGCCAGACCAGCTGTCACGCCAGCCCGCGCAGCCAACAGCCGCGCCGCTTGGATGACCAGATTGCTGTCATCGGTCGGCACATCCCGGGCCAACTGCCGACCGACACCATGCGCCAGCCGACCCTTAAATCGCACCGCCAGTGAGAACTGCCCCGCCGGCTGGACCTGCACCCGCAAGCGGTCGTGCAACGAGACCGGCACCATCAGGCTTTCAATCTCATGGAAACCGTCGGGGCGACGGTCCAGCACGGCCAGCGAGAGATTGAGCTTGGCCGGGGCCCGCACAAGCAGCCCCTGCGTTCCGTCGGTTTGTCCGTTGTTCCCGGCCACCGCTGGTTCCCTTCCGCTGCCACACGGCCGACTCAGAACCTGCCCAGCCACGGACACCTGAGCCTGCACGCAGAGTGACCACCGCAGTGGCAGTCTGCTCCCCGAATGGGTTCAAAGCGTACCGCCCCGGGGAATGGCCAGTCAACGAAAACTGGAGACCGGGCAGCCCGTTGCGGCTGCCGTCGGGCTGTTACTGCCAGGTGGCCACAAAATTGATGGTCACGCCGGCCAAAATCAGGCCGATCGCCACCAATGCGGCCAGCAACACCGCAATGCTCCGGCCTGCCCAGAGATCGTCCCGGATCATCTCGGTCCGATCCGACTTCTCGAATGACTGATTCCAGACCGGAAAGGCCTGTTCGTCATACACCCAGGCGGTCCGTTCTTCGAATTGCTTCTGACTCATCGGCGGCAACTACTATTCTCAAAAAGGAGACAGATTGTGGCGTACAGTTGTGTAAGCAATGTACCTCCCACAGTTCACCCGTGCCAGCGGACCTCCCCAGCCGCGCCAGACCAGCCGGCCCAGCCACAGCGGCAGCCGCTTTCCTCCCCTGCCTTTTGTCGTGACGCATGACTGCACCGGACATCCCTGCCCCTAACTCCCGGCCGCACCTGCTCGATCCGGCGTTTGACCTGCCGGCTTGGCTCAAGGCCGCCGGCCAACCGGCCTGGCGGGGAAAATCGATTCGTGGCTGGCTGCACGGGCGGCGGGCTGAATCCTTCGCCGACATGACCGATCTGCCGGCCAGCCTGCGGACGCGGCTCGAAGCTGAGACCGCCATCTGGACCACCTCGGTGGCCCGGCATCAGCAGGCAGACGACGGCACCGAGAAGTTGCTGCTGGAACTGCACGATGGCCAACGGATCGAATGCGTGCTGCTGCGGGATGGGATCCGCCGAACCGTCTGCATCTCATCGCAGGTTGGCTGCGCGATGGGCTGCGTCTTTTGTGCCAGTGGCCTCGACGGCGTTGTCCGTAACCTCACCACCGGCGAAATCATTGAGCAGTTGCTGCGGCTGGCCCGGCTACTGCCCGCTGATGAGCGACTGAGTCACATCGTGGTGATGGGTATGGGCGAACCACTGGCCAACCTCGATCGGCTTCTGCCGGCGCTGGCAGCCGCCCAAGAACCGGACGGCCTGGGCATCTCCCAGCGGCGCATCACGATCTCGACCGTCGGCCTCCCTCAGGCCATCGACCGGCTCTCCACCGAAAACCCTGGCTACCATCTGGCGGTGTCGCTGCATGCGGCGGAAGACCCTCTGCGGACCCAGCTGGTTCCCGTGAACAAGTCGATCGGGGTTGATGCCGTGCTGGCTGCCGCCGATCGGTACTGGCAGGTTTCAGGCCGCCGACTGACGTTTGAATATGTGCTGCTTGGCAATCTCAACGATTCACCCGACCATGCTCGTGCCCTGGCAACCCTGCTGGGACGCCGGGCGGCCCTGGTCAACGTCATTCCCTACAACGCGGTGGCAGGCCTCCCGTGGGAAGAACCAAGCGACCGCTCCCGCGAGCGGTTCCTGGAAATCCTCCGCACAGCAGAGGTCAACGTGCAGGTCCGCCGCCGCAAGGGCTCGCGGATTGACGCTGCCTGCGGCCAACTCCGCCGTCTGGCTGCACAGCAACCGGTGACGATCGGCAACCGGCCTTCAGATCGCCCCAAGGATGAGCACCGCCAGCAGCACCACTCCGAGGATGCCGCCGAGCCAGGCTGACCACTCAATCGCAGCCCGGCTGATGGCAGTTGGCGTCTCATGGTGGGTGGCCGCAAAGACGAGGCTGGCCGCCACCACCAGTGGCAGGCTGAACAGCACCATCGGAATCTGTTCCACCAACAGAGCCAGCGGCAGGAGAGCGGGCAGCATAATGATGATTCCTCAACGCACCTGGGGTCACTCGGCTTGGGCGGGCGTCGCTGTGGCCTCACCGTCGTCAGCTGACACAGGGGTGCGATCGACCACGCGCATGGGGCCTGCCCAGGCATCGTAGATGATCAGCATGTTGAACATACCAGCCAGCACCGTGTAGAGCGTACCGAGTTCAAAGAATCGTCCCAGCTCATGATGCCACATCGAAAGCTGATCGGCCCGGAACTGTTTGACAGGTGGACGATCCCAAAAATCATCGGCCTCGATGTAAGGATCAGTCTGGATCAGCCGCTCGGCATAGCGGCGGGAAACCAGCTGCCCTTCATGCAGTGGTGGCGTCATCCAGCCTGCCACCCAAAACGGCTCACGGGACGGTCCGTTGATCGCCATCGCCTGCACGACTGCCGGCAAGGCGGCCACTCCCACCCCGGCCTGACAGGCAAACCACCAGCGGGTGTCATGGGGACGCCACGACGCGTAGACGACCCGCCCATTGCCCAACCAGAGGCCGACCACGAACGTGGTCAGCACCACAGTCATGAAAAGCACCCCCTTGCGGGTTCGGCCTTGGTAGAGATGCCCCAACCCAGGCACCAACCAGGCCAGGACCGCCGCTACCTCCGGCTGCCGCAGATCGATCGCGGCGCCATCGTCCGGGGAGACAGCAACGATCCGCCGCTGGATTGAAACCGGTGTCACGGGTGGTGTGCGTTTTCCCACAGAGGCCTTTCCGAAACGGGAGCAAAGCAACTCCCATCTTACCGCACCATCTGGGAACACCAGAGGCGGCAGCCAGTCGGCAGTATCACTCGAACAATCGCCGCACGGGACGCACCCGTGACCGCGGCGGCCCGGCCGGCAGCTGGTGCGCCGAGTCACTCCGCAGGTCTGATGCATCCGCGTGCCCGGCCGCTGGCGTCAGTGTCAGCCAGACCCGCTCGACCGTGGCAGCGCTGACACAGGACTGCCCTTCGCCAGCCGCAGCGGCCAGGGCAAGGTGTGCCAGCCGACACACCAGCCGGGGCTGCCCGCCGGTGAAACGACTGATCGTTGCCATCGCTGCAGGTGAAAAAATGGCGGGGTCACCGCCCACCCGAACAAGCGATGTTGCCAAGAAGTGGGCGACATCAGCCTCACTCCAGGGGTCGAGTTCGATCCGCAGAGACGTCCGGTCGCGGAGGCCGGCTGGCAGGTCAGCCGGCGGGGTCGCCGTTCCCACAACCAGCGTCCAGGCAAACCGCGGCTCTGGGCTGCCGATCAGTCGAGTGAGTCCAGCCAGGGCATCTGGTGGTGCCCGGTCGAGGTCGTCGACAACAAGCACCGTGGGCCGTTCCATCAGTCGGTTTTCCCGAAGTCGGTTCTCCAACTTCTGCCAGGCTGACAGCGGCTCATTGCAACTAGCCCGGTCAAGCGGGAGACGCGTCAGTAGCAGATCCAGCCACTCTCCTTCCGGAACGCCTGATAGCGAGAGCAGTACCGCCTCCGCTCCCAGGCCACCGAGTCGCCGCACGGCCATCGTGGCCAAGTGACTCTTGCCAACGCCCGACGCCCCCGTGATCAGCCCAAACCGCTGGCGCTCACGGAACAGCCACTCTAGGCGGGCCAAGACTTCTTCCTGGGGCTGGCCACAGCAGAAGGCAACTGGGGTCAGAGTGCCTTCGAAGGGGACCGCGGTGAAGTTCCAAGCATCGCGTACCATACTGGAGTTGTACGGATTTGCCCCGGTCGCGTCAGGATGAATCGTCGCCGAATCCCAGCAGGTTTTCCATGAGCCAGCGTTACTTTCTTGCCCAGCCTCCCGAAGGCCACACGGCCGTGCTCGACGGTGACGAGGCCCGCCATCTCAGCCGCGTGATGCGGGCCAAGCCGGGCGACAGTCTCACCCTGTTCGATGGGGCCGGGCGGTCGTGGCCCGCTACGATCACCAGCCTCGACCGCACTCGGGTCGAACTCGCCCTCGGCGAGGTTGTCACTGAACCGACAGCCACCAGCCGGGCTGTCACGCTGGCCGTGGCACTCCCCAAGGGCGATCGTCAGAAATGGCTGATTGAAAAACTGACTGAACTCGGGGTCACCCACCTCATCCCCTTACGGAGCACTCGGTCTGTGGCAGAGCCAACGGCCGCCGCGCTCGATCGGCTGCGGCGTGGCGTCATCGAAGCCTGCAAGCAGTGCGGTCGCAGTCGGCTGCTCGAGATTGGCCCACCTCAGTCCCTCGCCGACCTGCTGGCCAGCGAGCCCGAAACCTGCCTGCGGTTGCTGACCGACCGTGAAGGCATCCCCTTCGCCACGATTGAAGCCACTGAAAGCCGTGATCTGCTGGCTGCGATTGGGCCCGAAGGCGGCTTCACGACGGATGAAATCGCAGCCGCCGAAGCGGCTGGATTCATCCGCGTGTCACTGAGCCAGCAGATCCTGCGAATTGAAACCGCTGCGGTCGCACTCGCGGCAGTCGCAGGCCAGGGGCATTCTGCCTAACCAATTCGTTGCCTTCAGACCGTCACAGGCTTACCCGATCACCGAAATTACGGGTGCCGAGTGCCTTGAACAGTTCGTAGGCGATGTCGTCGGCGACGAAGTGGGTCGAACCGTCGCAGAGGAGAAAGACTACGCCGCCCGGGTGGCTGCTGCTGAAATGCACGATGTGGTTGGTGTGGTTGGGCGTCTTGCCCGCCATCATGCCACTCTGGCCAACATGCCCCAGCACCAATGAGCCCGGCCCCTCAGTCGCCATCGGCATCATTGGCATGCCAGCATTTCGTTCCACCCCTGGCACCGCGGCATACCAGGTCGTGTTGGCGTCATAGGGGCCCTGGTCGAAGAACGCATGGACATGTTTCCGCTCACCGACGCAGATCGTTTTGGAGAGACCATCGGTGATGTCCTTGAAGCGAATCTCGCTGTTTCGATAGAAGACGCCGTTGCCCTGACCCGCTTCGGTGCTGACGTTATTCCAACCGAGGATGGCGGCATAGTTGGAACTTGGCAGCGTCGCCGGGTTGCCATTGGTCACGGCAAAGGTGGCCGGCGGTGCATCGGTCGGGCAGCGATAGACATTCAGCAACGCTGCTGCGGCGGTCGTCTCATTGGCAGTGCCGGCCGCTTCGAGTGACTGGTCGATTGCGGCGAAGACCGTGACCTCCTCTAGGTAGGGCAAGATGAACAGCCCCCAGGCATAGCCCTTTGAGGTTTCACTGGAGGAATCGGCGTCAGCCGCCACGCCCGGCGAGACATACCCCGCCGGCAGATTCTTTTTGGCATCGTGGTGGCCGTGCATGGCGAGGCCGAGTTGTTTGAGATTGTTGGTGCAGGCCATCCGCCGGGCCGCCTCGCGGGCCTGCTGCACCGCTGGCAGCAGAAAGCCGACAAGCACGCCGATGATGGCGATGACGACAAGCAGTTCGATCAACGTAAAGGCAGAACGGGCGCGCAATATGGGCATGAGAATCCTCCTCAGGATTGAGCGGGGACACCCGGCCACGGCACCGACGGACGATCCCTCGGTGAGGCCGCAGACGGGCGAAGGTGTTCGAACCGAAAACCTTCAGCCCAGGCGGGGAGGAGGAGCAGCAGGCTCGGCCCGCTCACCACAGTCGCGTACGCTGGACCCGACGAATCGTTCTGGCAGCGGCTGCCCGCAGGCAACGGGTACCACACCAACAGCAAGCAAGCAGGTGCCAACCGCCAGCCACTGGCTCACCACCCCGCCGCAGGCAAGCAGTGCCTTCAGCACCACCGTCTGCCGCGAGATCGGTGCCACCTCGGGGGCCGCAGGAGGTGCTTCGCTTCCAGCCACGGTTGGCCGCTGCTCGTCAGCCGTCCCAGCCGCCGAGAGGTGCTCGTACTCAAAGCAGACATCGAAATAGTCACCATCATCGTCGCAGGGTGCCGTCGCGGCGGTGGCCACAGCACAGCACGAAGCTGTCGGCTCCTCAGGCTCGGCCACCCGTCGCCTCAGAGCCTGCAGCACATCGACCGACACTCGGTTGGCTTCTGCCCAGGCAAGGGTCTCCGCCGGCGTGTGACAGCAGCAGGTGGTGAAACACTGCTTGGCCGTCACGCAACCACAGGGGCGATCCATGCACGGAAACGGCACGGAGCGATCCTTGGCGGCCAGCCGTTTGGCAGCAGCACCGGAGGAGTCGGCCGGAACTGCCACACCAGTCAGCGGCACCCCTGAGATCACCAGGGCATAGCCCACCACGGCACACCAGATAAGCGGGCGACAGGAGTTCCGGCGAAACCGCATCATGAGTATGAGTGTACCTGGGAAGACGCTCCGCTCAACGAGCCAATGCCGTACGTCGCTCGACTCTGCCCGTCAGCCCAGGAGCATGGCACTGGCCGCAGCGAGTTCTTCACGGGCCACAGCTGGCTCGGTGGCTGTTGCCTCCAGCCCAAGCCATCCCCGATACCCCTGCTCCTCCAGCGTCGCCAAGACGGGCGGCAGATCGACCTGCCCCGTGCCGAGGGGAACCGCCCGCCCGTGGCCAGCAAATGCGCCGGGTATGGCATCGGTGGCATGCACATATCCCGTGTGGACGGCCAACCGTTCCGCAGTGGTGGTCGGATCGTGGCCATGCACGAGCAGGGCACCAGTGACCAGATCAACCTGCAGGCTTCCCTCGGGAACAGCGGCCAGCAGCCGTTGCAGATCATCCGGGCCGGCCCGACCAGCCTCCGCACACAACATCGCTCCAACCTGCTGGCCCGTTCGGCCGATATCGCTGACCACATCGATCAGCATCTGCCAGGCATCGGCATCTTCGGCAGGGGGAATGTCACCGAGCCGACCAAGGAGCACCGTCGCACCGAGCCGGCGAGCTTGTCCCAGGGCCTGCTTGGTCGCCGCCACCCGTGCCTCCAGACGGTCGAGATCGGCATAGCCCCCCCGCGTCACAAAACTGACCGCGGCCACCCGCAGGCCGGCATCGTCGAGCCACTTCTTCAGTTGCCTGATACCGGTATCCGAGAGAGCCAACAGATCGATGCCGTGCCGGCCATCAATTTCGAGCCCCCTGACGCCGAGTTCATTGGCGATCGAGAATGCCCGCCTCACATCACGGGCCAACGACGCAAGCGGAACCGCAAGGCGAGAAGGATGCATCGGGGTAGAAAATCCTGTGGAAACGCAAACCGCCAGAGAGGCAGGTCGATTGACAGCCGGAGAATATTCCACCCTACCATGCTATCGGGTCGATTCACCGCTCCTAGCAAATTGTCCACGACCGGCTTTTCCTACGGTCCTGTCACCCCGACACGGGACAGGTCACAGCCGACGCTCCCCCGTTCTGTTTCCGGGCTGGGCACGGTGTATCATGGAGGTCTCTTATGCCAAACCTCAGCGATATTGTGACCGTTTTGGAGCAACTGGCCCCTCCGCATCTGGCGGCCGACTGGGACAACGTCGGCCTGCTGGTCGGCACACAGCGGCCGGAGATCAGTCGGGTGATGACCTGCCTGACCCTCACACCAGCAGTCGCCCAGGAAGCGGTTGAACACCGCGCCGACCTGATTGTCACCCACCACCCACTGCCCTTCCGACCAGTCAACCGGATCACCGCAGGCACCGCCACTGGGGGTATCCTGCTCGATCTGCTCAGCGCTGGCATTGCCGTCTGGAGTGGCCATACCGCCTGGGACTCTGCTGCTGGTGGCATCAACGCCCTGCTGGCCGAACGGCTCTCACTCACCGAGGTGACGCCGATCAAGCCTGATGCCACCACACCCGATTTCGGCTTCGGCCGCATGGGGACGGCCCCGGCCCAGCAGACCGTGGACGACCTCGCTCGCCAGTTGGCAACCAGTCTGGCTCTTCCCGGCTGTCATCTAGCTGGTCCGGCGGATCGTGCGGCTGGTCGCGTCGGCATCGTCTGTGGCAGTGGCGGTGAGACCATCACGACGGTGGCAGTGGCGGGTTGCCAGACACTGGTGACCGGCGAGATCAAACTGCACAACGCCCTCGATGCCATCGCCCACGGACTTGCGGTTGTGGCCGTGGGCCATCATGCCAGTGAACGCTTTGCCCTCGAGGTGCTGGCCGAACGCCTCGCCGCTGGCCTGCCCGAACTGCACTGCTGGGCCAGCACCAACGACACCGATCCGCTCCTTTGGCTGCCGACTGCTCCCTGAGCACGACCACCCCTCACGGGTTTCTTCGGCAGCCTTGCCCTCGCGTCACCACATGATAAGCCGCTTTCTCACCGCCCTGCCCGTCTTCAACGAATGCGACCATGTGGCTGGCGTGCTCGACCAGGTGCTGCGGCACACCCCTGATGTGCTGGTGGTGGACGATGGCTCGACTGATGGAACCTCAGAACTGCTCGCCGACCGGATGGCAGCCCGTGGTGACATCACGGTCATTCAGCATGAAACGAACCGGGGGTATGGGGCTGCGTTGGCAACGGCCTTCGCCGCCACCCTTGCTCCCCGGTCTGACGGCGGGCGTTGGGACGGGCTGGTCACCATCGACTGTGATGGGCAGCATCAGCCGCAGTTGATTCCGCAGTTCATCACGGCCGTTGGCGATCCAGCAGACCCAGCGGCTGACATCGTCAGTGGCAGCCGCTACCTCAAGGCCTTTCCCGGTGACAGTCAGCCGCCTGCCGGCCGCCGCCGCATCAACATGACCATCACGGCTGAGATCAACCAGCGGTTCGGACTGGCCCTCACGGACGCCTTCTGTGGCTTCAAGGCTTACTCCCGCCGGGCGCTGGCCAGTCTGCCAGTCACGGAGACTGGCTATGCGATGCCGCTGGAAGTCTGGGTGCTGGCCGCCCGAGCGGGCCTGTCCATCGTGGAACTGCCGGTTCCGCTGGTCTATCTCGACCTGACCCGAAGTTTTGGTGGCGCCCTCGATGACGGGACGGCCCGGCTGGCCCATTACCGTGAGGTGATCGAGCGGGCAACGCGGGAAGCCTGCAGCGGTGCTGGCCCTGCTGGCGATCTCGGGTATGGTGTGGGCTCACTCCCCACAAAGGCCGACGCGTGAGCAGTTCCCCCCGGTTTGAACGCCGCCAGCATCGTCCGCCGCCACGTTCCGGCGGGCGGCTGTTCGATCCGCCGATCGTGCCCGATCCGAGCAATCCGGCCATTGCGATCGATCATCTTGTCGATAACAACCGGCTTCTCCGGGCAGCCTTCGACACCCGGGTGGGTGATCTCAAACTCTGGGAACTCACCGCCGCCACCCGTCGCGAACTGCTGACGGTGGCCACGGAATACACCGCCAGTTACCGGGATGTCCACCGCCCCTCCGATACCGCAGCCTGGATCGCAGCCCCGATCATCATGGGAGGGCACCAGCCCGACCTCTTCCATCCTGGCGTCTGGCTGAAAAACTTCGCCATTGATGCCTATGCCCGCCAGCTCGGTGGCACCGCTATCAATCTGGTCGTTGACACCGACCGCTGTGCGAGCACCAGTGTCGGCGTACCGGTGGGAACGCCAGCGACAGCCCGGCTCGAAGAAGTCGCCTTCGATCAGCCCGGCCCACCCATCGCCTGGGAAGAGCGGGGTATCGTTGATGAGGAGTGCTTTCGGTCCTTCGGCCGTCGGGCCACCGATGTGCTCGCACCGCTGGTGCCCGACGCCATCCTGCGACGCTGGTGGGCACTGGCGGTGGAACGGGCAGCCGAAAGCCACCGCCTTGGTCTAGCGCTCGCTCAGGCTCGTCATCAACTGGAAGAACGCTGGGGGCTCGAGACGATCGAACTGCCAGCCAGCGAACTGATGCGACTGCCAACGGTGATGGTCTTCACCGCATGGCTCCTCGCCCGCAGCCACGAACTGCACGACGCGTACAACACGGCCTTGCATCGCTATCGCCGCCGTCACCGGCAACGGGGCCACACCCGTCCGATGCCCGACCTGATTGCGAAGTCAGGGGATGAGGAGGGCCCTTGGCTCGAAGTGCCCTGGTGGATCTGGTCAGAAGACGATCTGCGACGACGGCGGGTCTTTGCGAACACTTCGACACCAGGCGTGCTGATCCTTTCCGACATGGAGACCCTGCGGGTTGAACTGCCGATCTCCCTCGACACTTCCCCGTCGAAATGGCTTGACGCCCTCTCCCGCATGGAAGAGCATGCCCTGCGACTGCGGCCACGAGCCATTGTGACCACGCTGATTGCCCGCCTGCTCGTCGCGGATGTTTTTGTGCATGGAATCGGCGGTGCTGCCTACGACGAGATCACCGACGACATTGTGCGGGCACTCACCGGCTGCGACCCACCACGCCATGCCGTTGTCTCTGGCACCCTGCGGCTTCCGCTGGAGGATCGCTTTCCCGAGTTAGCCACCTACCGGCCCACCGGTGCACTTGCCGAGGTGCAACAGACGCTTCGTGACCTCGAATTTCATCCTGAACGGCATCTGTTGCCCTTGGACGAGCGGTCTGAAGCGATTCGTGACTTGGTGACCGAGAAACGGCGGTGGATCGATACCCACCCCACGCCTACCCTCGCCAAACGCCGCTGTCGGGAAATTCGGGCCAGCAATGCCCGGCTTGCCTACCACACCCAATCGATTCGACAGCAGCTTCTTGACCAGGTTGGTCCACTTGCCGCTGCCATTCGTGCAGAAAAAATTCTTGCCAACCGGGACATTCCTTGGTGTTTTTTCCCGGAAAATAAACTTCGTGAGTTCCTGCTACTGGAAATCGATTGAGTTTCGGCATATCGTGACGGCCAACGGAATGAGTTTTTTCCTCCTAGGGACAGGAGACACTATGCTGCCGGCCCGAACGTTTCGTACGCCTTCCCGTCCGCAGTCCTCACGACCCGCTCGGCTGAGCCGATCCTCCGCGCGTCGTTCCCCGTGTCGCACCAGCCGACCGTCTTCGAGCAAGCGGCCGCGGACTCGCGTTGCGGTGACGGAACGCTCCACCCGGGGAACCCGCCCTGCGGTCCGACCGAGCAGTGACAGCCGGGCCACCGCCGTTGCCACACCAAAAAAGAGCCCCAAAAAGAAAACCGCGACGGTCGCCCGCCGAAAGCGGTCCGCAGCTGTCAGCACGGTTGAGATCAGACCATCGGGCACGATCTTCAGTCGCCGTCCGGCACGCGATCGGCAGGCTGTGCATCACATGCCAGCACATCCGCCGGTTGACCTGACACCGCCAGCCTGGATGCAGGAAGAATGTCTTGTCACCCCCGCCCGCGCCGGTGACCAGACGGAAATCCTGCAGTTGCTCTCCGGCCTGCCGACGCCACCGACCCGAGCAGAATTTCACGCGGCGGTCGATCATCCTGAGCACGACTCTGCCAATCGGCTGGTCGCTCGGCTGGCCGGCCGGATTGTCGGCCACATCGAGATTTCACCCCGCACCATCATGGTTGGCGAGACACCGGTAAAGGCCGCCCTACTGGATCGGGTGGCGATCCTGCCCGAGTGCCGCGGTGCCGGCCATGGGCAGCGACTGGTCGCCGCAGCCGAAGAGCGGATGCGGCAACAGGGCGTCGTCGTTGCCTTCTCCCGCACCCGCATCGCATCCTCGTTCCATGAACTCGGCTGGAGTGTGCTGGGCCGCGACTGTGTGTCCCCCGGACGCCCCACCGACATTCTGGCCCGGCTCCTCGACCTGCCCGGTCGCGACGGCCCAGCCGTGACGATGCGGCAGTGGCGGCATGTTGAACTGCCGGCGATCCTTCGCATCTACGAACAGAATGCGGGGCGGTTCGTCGGGGCCCTTGATCGCAGTGAGGTGTACGCCCGCTGGCTGATCAGCCGAGGGGCGTTTGACTCGATCATCGTCGCGTTGCAGGGCAACGACCGATACGACCTGCACGAGACAACGGCGAAGATCGTCGGCTACTGCATTCAGTCGGGTAACCGGGTGCTGGAAGTCATGGCTGATCCGGACTACCGCGGACTCGAACGCGAGATTCTGGCGCGCGTGTGTGCCGAGGCCATCGAAAACGACCGCCAGGAACTGGTCTATGAGTCGAGCCCTAGCGACCCGCTCCACCAGGCGGTGCTCGGACCGGCAACCGCGGATCAGCCTGCCGTCGCGGCTTCACGCCTTGCCCCGCAGGATCGCATGGTGGTTGCCAAGGTCTTTGATCCACGCGAAATGCTTACCGCCCAGGCACCCGTAATCGCCCGTCGGGTGGTCGAGGCTGGTATTCGCGATCCCATTGAACTGGGCTTCGAAAGTGAGCAGTTCCGGGGTTCGGTCACCGTGACAGGTGGGAAAGCCGACTCGCCCCGGGCAGCCCAGGTGCATTCCGGTCGGGTGGGCCGCAGTTACCTGAAACTGGCCGACGCGGAACTGGCCCGACTGCTCCTGAGCCAGTGTGATCCCATGGAGGCTGCGGTTGCGGGCCGGCTTGAGGCGTCCACCCAGATGGCCCAGAAACTTGCCGAGCAACTCTTCCCCCGGCTGCCACTCTGGCTGCCCAGCTGGGACGATCTGCCAGCCTGAACGGGCTGACGGAACGTGTCTCAGCTGCGGCTCTTGCCAGCAGCCAACTCGATCTGTGCAGTGGCGGCTGAGTTACCCTGCTGCCTCTCCTCAGGCCTGGCTGCTGGCCAGCCACTCATCAGCCCAGGTGCGTACCCCATCAAGCCCCTTGCGATGGCAGAAGTCACCAAGTGTTTCACCGGTCATCCGCTCGGCCTTGTAGCAGGCAAGCACGGCGGTGATTTCACGGGTGAGCTCATCAAAGGGGACGACGTCCTTGTACTTCTCGTTGAGCCGGTTGCCCAGCAACCGCCCACCAAGGAACATCGTGTACTTTCCGGCGGTGCGGCCAACGATGCCGATGTCAGCGTTGTAGGGACGGGCACAGGCATTGGGGCAGCCGGTCATCCGGAGGGTGAAGGCGTCCTGGTCGAGCCCTAGTTTGGCCACCTCGGGCTCAAGCTGATCAATCAGCCCAGGGAGCACCCGTTCGCTCTCAGCCACGGCCAACCCGCAGGTCGGCAGGGCAACGCAGGCCATGCTCCAGCGCCGTAGGATTGAGATCTCTTCAGAGGTCTTCACGCCATGCTCGTGCAGGATGGTGGCAATCCGCTCCCGGGCGGAGGCCTCAAGATCAGTGAAGAGGATGCTTTGGTGGGCAGTGATTCGCACCCCGGGCTTCAGTTCTGTAAGGATCTTCCGCAGAGCCGTCTTTAACTGGAAGCCATCCCGGTCGATGATGCGACCGTTTTCAACGTTCAGCCCGTAGAAGTAGTTGCCGTCACCCTGCTCAAACCAGCCGATGTGATCATCAAACCCATGCACATCCGCTGCATGGCACGGAGCCAGCGGTTTGCCGAAGTATTCCTCCACCTTCGCCCGGAACGCCTCCAGCCCCATGTTGTTGATCGTGTACTTCAGCCGGGCCACCTTGCGGTCAGACCGGTTCCCGAAGTCTCGCTGGACCTTCACGATAGCCACTGCGATGTCGATGACATCATTCGGGGGCACAAAGCCGAGGCGCTTGGCAAGCGCTGGAAAGGTCTTGGCGGCACTCGGGGTCACACCCATGCCGCCACCGGCCAGCACGTTGTAGCCGATGATCGTGCCGTTTTCATGAATGGCCAGCAGGCCGAGGTCGTTGGCATAGACGTCTGTGCAGTTGTCCTCCGGCAGGGCAAAGGCGGTCTTGAACTTTCGTGGCAGGTAGGTCGGGCCATAGATCGGCTCAACCTCGTGACCCTTGACCCCACCGGCAGCGAGGGTCTTTTCGCCGGTCTCGTCGTCTGTCAGCCAGATCTCGTGATAGGCGGTGGTCCGGGGGGCGAGGGCTTTGGCCAATTTTTCGGCCATCGCCATCATTTCATCACGAACGGGGTTGTTACGAATCGGCGCAGGGCAGCACATCACGTTCCGCTCGACATCGCCACAGGCCGCAAGGGTGGTCAACTGGATCGCATTGATCTTCTGAATCGTCGCCTTGAGGTCACCCTTGATAATCCCGTGGTGCTGGATGCCCTGCCGGGTGGTCAGCCGTACGCTACCGTTGGCCAGATCGTCTCCAAGATCGATTTCGGCCAGCATTTGCTCGGCAGTCAGTTTGCCACCGGGTATCGCGGTGCGAACCATAAAGGAAATCTGCTTCTCGCTCTTCCCGCCAGGAGTCGCTTTTTTCTTGTCGCGGTCGGCCTGCTGATAGGTGCCGTGGTTCTTCAGCAGTTGGACGCTGCCTTTCCCAAAGCCATCGGTACCGTCAGCAAGTTCCTGTTCGATTTCACCGGCAAGGTAATTGCTTTCCGTTTTGAAGACCTCAACGGCACTCGGTTTGGGGGTGGTTTCGTCAGCCATGGCATTCCTGAAGACCAAAAGTTCCGCCGCTGATCCAATCGAGCGGCATGAGACAGGCGAGATGTAATTCTTTCTAGAATAGGCGATTTTCCCGCGGGTGGCGATACGGACCTGCCCGCTGGGAACGGCGTTCGCCGCTACACTTGGAGCCCGTGGGAACACAACTCCTGAATCCTCGGAGTGGAACCAATGCACTCGGCGATCTTTTTTCTTGCTGCCATGGCTGCCTGCCTCTTCTGGACCGCTGCCTCCACCGCCGCCGGGGTCCGCTGCAAACGCGGCTGGCGCCGCCGACTCCTTCTCGGATTGGGATTACTTGCCCCACTGATCTCGCTTCTCCCATGGCTGGCTGCAACGACCATGCTGGCCTTTGTCGCCCACCTGGAAGTGAACTGGTTTGGACCCGTGCTTACGCTTTTCCTCTCGGCGGTCATTGGTGGTGCCTGGATTCAGCGTGCTGGTACCCAGCCCCGCGGTGGAGGCTGGGCCACCGTCCCCGCGGCCACCTGGCCCACGGCACATTTGGCTGCCCTATTCGTGCTGTCCAAAGCCAGTGCGGCCGCCGTGCTGCTCCTCCTTGATGGCACGGCACTGGACGAAGCCCGCCTGCTCCGGCTGGAAGCCAGCAGCCTGATGCAGGCCAATCTGCCACCGCTGGTTGCTGACACCGACAATGCCGCCAGACGATACGAGGCGGCCTTCGTGCTTCTCAAGGATGAGACCGAGGGTGGCCAGCCTGCGTCGCCCCTTTCCGAGGCGGCGACTGTCGACCCGTCCAGTCCGGCAGTGGTCGATCTGCTGCGTCGTCACCGCACCACACTCGCGATCCTACGTAATGCGGCCTCAATGGATGTCTGCCGCTTTGCTCGCGACTGGACCCGACCGTCAGTCGATATGGTGCTTCCAGAACTCAATGACTTTCGGCAGGCCGCCCGCCTGCTGCAACTGGCAGCCCGTCACGCCGCAGCGGAGGGCCAGGCCGCCGAGGCCCTTCAGGATGTCTGTCTCATGGCACGCCTCGGTCAGCATGCCGCCAACGAGCCCTTGCTCATTTCAGGGCTGGTCGGCCTCGCTATCGACTCAATGACTCTCACCACACTCACGGACCTGCTGCCCACGCTAACCTCAAACGAGTTGGCTTTGCTCGATGACTCATTGCTCCACGACACACTTATCCTCACGCCGACGCTGAAGCGGCATTTCTTTGGCGAAGAGGCCTTAGGACTGCGGACCTTTGCTTCGTTTGCCGATGCCAGCCTTGGCCTGGAAGTCCTGGCGGCCGGAGGAGCTCAGACCAGCGCTGGCATTCCCTGGACCACGCCCTCCTCATCGTTGGTTGCCAGCCCCGCGATGATGCTCTATCGCATCTTCCTCTTACCCGCTGATCTTGCCTGCTATCGCCGCACAATGCGGCTTCAGCAGCAGTTGATGGCCGAGCCGCTTTCCTACCTCGAACGGAAGGCCGCCACCGATTCTCTTGAAAATAAGCTCACGGAAACCCGGGCTGGAATTCTTTCGAGCCTGATTCTCCCGGCTTTGTCAGCCGCCATGCGGGCTGAGGTGGCCAGCCAGATGCGACACCGGGCTGCACAGGTTGCTGTTGCCGCCACCCGCATGCGGCTGGAAGAAGGCCGGCTGCCAGACAGCCTGAGTGAACTTGTTCCTCGCTCCCTGCCAGCCGTCCCACGAGATCTTTTTACCGCCGGTGAACTGCTCAGGATCACCCGAACCGCTGATGCGCTGACCATCTATTCGGTTGGCCCGAACGGCACCGACGATGGAGGACCTGACGCTGCGGCTTCTGACCCGCACAACAAGACCGATGATGTGGGGCTACGTATGGCCCTATCGCCCTAGAGCCTGGCATATGAAAACCGCGGCATTACTTGGGAAGTACAGAATCCCACGAGTATTCAGAGTTTCCACAGCAGGAAGAAATGTTACAAACGGCCTGCGGTAACGCTTTACAAAGCCGGGGGCTATTCTGCGAGAAGCACCGCCACCGGCAACGAGTTTCCAAAAACTTCAAAATTTTTGAAGGTCCAGACCACTTGTTTTTCTGGTGTGACCTCAATGATTTGAGGATTTTTGGGACCCGCATGGCAGTTGACCAATAGTGTGTTCCCGTTGGCCAGCCGGCGGACCTGGGTCACCCAGGCCAATGTGATTCCGGCTAGGTCGTGCTCATCAAGCTCCCAGATGATTTCCTTTGCCGGTGTCACTTCGAGCACACTGTGACCGTTGCCCGTACCAATCAGGGTATTGCCGTTCTCCAGCCGCACTGCTGAGTAGACCTGATTCCCAAACGCTTCCGGACCGTGGCCACCCTTCCGGGCTTTGCCAAAGAGTGGCACAGGAAAGTCCCAAATCAATTTCCCCGTAACGTCATACTCCCGAACCATCCCGTCTTTTTCATGGGCCACCAGGTATGTTCCCGCCCTCGTCTTGCAGGCATTGCGGGTATCAGAGTGGACTGAGGGATTATCAACCTGCAAGTCGATCCTCTGCGTGATGGTACCCTCGTAGTCAACTTCAATGATCCGGGCCGGACCTGATTCGACGATCATCGTGTCACCATTTGGCAACCGTTGGAACGCGTGGACCTCAACCGGACGATCGCCATTGCCATTGGTCTTTGCGTTGTATTCCCAGACCGGCCTGCAATCGGCATCGATCTCAATGATTCGGGTCCAGCCATCCTGATAGAGCAGGTGACCGTTCGGTAGCAGATGAAGATCGTGAATTGGTCCGCAGGGAAGCTTCCATTCGATTTCACCACTTGGAGCCATCACAGCGAGTGTTCGCTTTGAACTGTCGGCGGCAATCAGTCGGCGGCCGATCACGTTGCCTGGCCCAACCTTGGCTGCCTCCATCACCTGTTGGCCAAGTGCGGCCCCATCGTCAACTGGCAGGCTCTGGTGCCAGGCCGTAACCTCCGCCGCGAGCGCTGCTGCCCGTTCCGGATAGGTTTCCGCCAGATTCCAGGTTTCACCCGGGTCGTTGGAGAGATCGAATAATTGGCGATTCCGACCGTCATAGTCGCACAACAGTTTCCATTTTTCCTGCCGAATAGCCAGATCTGGAAGCAAGGTCTTCCAAAGAGGCGGTAAGAGTTTTCGATCAGGGGGACGTCGCCAACAGAGGCTACCGGGATGGCTCACCGATTGGACGCCGAGTAGACAAGGGGAAACATCGACGCCATCAAGGGCAATCCCCCCAGGCACTGACACTCCGGCTATTGCCAAGAGAGATGGAACCAGATCGAAGGCGGCGAATACTGATTCATCGTCTGTCTTACTGGCAGTCCCAGAATGCACCAAACCTGGCCCCCAAACAATTAACGGTGAGCGGATGCCACCTTCATAGAGCGCGGTCTTGGCACCTCGAAACGGTCCCGCCGAACCAACGCCCGGCTCGGGTCCATTGTCGGAACAGACAAGGACCAACGTGTTGTCCCGCAGAGCAGGAGTTGCCCTGATCAAGTCAAACAGTGGCGCAAGCTGCCGGTCCATAGCCTCAAGGACAGACCGAAACTTCCCTACCCGATCGTCCTGCCACTGTTCAATTGGTGGCCAGTAAGGCGAGTGAACATCATCCGGCCAAAGATTTACATAGAACGGTGCATCTGCGGCCACGGCATCCCGAATAAAGCCGACTGCTGCTTCTGTGAACCCGGTAGTAATCCGAGACCGCTGCATCCAGGTCACTGGGCCACCGAGCCGCTCGGCATGCTGCCAAATCCGTCCCTGCTTTCCATCTGGCGTCTCTGTCAGCGGCAGCAGCTTTGGCCCCATTCCTTCAAAGTTGGTCAGCGCTGCATCAAAACCGTAATCCGTGATCGGTGGCGCGTCGTCGACGTCCCGCTGCCCACCCATGTGCCACTTGCCGAAGTGTCCGGTGTGATAGCCGGCCTGTTTCAGGAACCTGGCAAGCGTCGGAGCGGCCGGATCGAGCCACTGGGCCATTCCCCGTTTTTCATTCTCTTTCCGGTTGTCGAGGTATGAGCCGATCTTCCAACGCTGGGGATAGTGCCCTGTTGTCAACGCCACCCGCGACGGTGAGCAGATTGGCGAATTCACATAGAACTGCGTAAACCGAATGCCTTCACTGGCAAGTCGGTCAATCGCAGGTGTTTCCACCTGATCATTCCCAAAGCAAGAAAAATCTCCCCAGCCAAGGTCGTCGATAAAGATCATAACAATATTAGGCTGGCCGGCCGACGCCTCTGCAGGATTCAAACAACCAAAGACCATGCCAACGACTATGGAAACCTGCATGATCTTTTCAACGTATTGTCGCTGCATGTTCTTTCCCGTTGAATCAACTGAGCCTCGCCTTAGCTGGCTCTTGGTGGCCTAGCGTTTCAGAGGCTGTGGGTATGATTCCAGAATAGCCTTCAGCTTGGAAACAACCTGTGGCCTAGAAGCTGCCACATTCTCTCGCTCCAGCAGATCATCCCGATAGTCGTATAGTTCATAGTCAGCAGTCTGGGCCGGACGGCCAATGGGACGCCATTCGACTAGCCGATACCGCTGCGTCCGAACAGCGCGGCCAAGTTTACGTTTGGGGTAGACGTGATAGGCATGGTCACGGAGACGGGTCGTCGGGGCTTTCAGCACCGGAACGAGGCTCAAGCCATCGAGTGGCTGTGGCACCGCCGGCGCCGGCAGTCCGGCAAGCTCTGCAAGGGTCGGGAAGATGTCAACGCTTTCTGCCAACTGGAGAGTCGCTGAACCAGGAGAAGTCACACCAGGGGCAACAACAAGAATCGGAATCCGTGTTGCCTGCTCGTAATTTGTATGTTTCGTCCAGATGCCGAGGTCACCAAGATGAAATCCGTGATCACCCCAGAGCACCACAATCGTGTTTTTCGCAAGATCTGTCTCCTCAAGCGCGTCGAGCAGCCGGCCGATCTGGGCATCAACAAAACTCGTACTGGCGTAATAGCCGTGAATCAGTGTTCGCTTCAGCTGGTCTGAAAATTTTTCGTGAGGATCCGTTGGCACCGGCTTGTAATTGGTGATCTCCCCCCCTCGCTTACCGGCGATCGGCGGTGCGCCTGCAGGCAAATCTTCGACTGTTGGTAGGGGCACATCCTCCCGTCGGTAGAGATCCCAAAACTGCTTAGGGGCACTGAAGGGGAGGTGTGGCCGCACAAAACCAACCGTGATGAAAAATGGCGTGCCCTTGGCTTCACGACGCTGCTTCGCCACTCGCAGCCGACGAATTGCCTCATTTGCAACGCGACCATCCGCATATTGGTCATCCGCAACATCAGGTGACTCGACGGCGGCACCTCGGGGCAACGTACGAATCTCTTCGAGCCGCTGGTTCGTAAAGAAGGCAACTTCTCGGGTGAGCTGCCCCCCGTCGGTGCTGCGAGGGTCGAGGTATTCGATAACCTTGTCATGAAAATGGGGGACGTCAAATGACTGGGGGTCACCTTCATTTCCGTGCCCAATGTGAAAGACCTTTCCGAGTGATTCCGTACGATAGCCATGCCTTGAAAAAAATTGCGGCATCGTCACTGCAGAAGGGAGGATCTGTCGAAGTTGACTCCCCAGACCGTAGAGTCCCGTCGAGGTCGAATGGGCTCCAAGCATCAATGTGAACCGTGACGGTGCACAAACAGCCTGATTACAGTAAGCCATGTCGAATCGCATTCCCATCGCTGCAAGTCGATCAATATGTGGCGTTTTTGCGAACTTGTCGCCGTAACATCCCAGTGCGGGCTTGAGGTCATCCACCAGAATCAGGAGCACATTCGGCTGGTCAGCAGCGGCGAGCAGTCCTCCCTGAGCGACACTGGTAACGATGCCCACCCACACCAACAGCCAAGACCAATGCGGCTTGGCCGCGTGCAGGCAGGTCAGTATCCCCATGGTACTAGGGAGCAACCAACGACGCCGCTTTTCAGCTGCCACACCGAGTGCATCAGCTGTCATGTGAGCAATTCCCTGATCGGTTCAACGGGCTCCACCCCAACTAACTTCTGATCGAGCCCACCGAAAAAGTAACTCAGTCGGTTTGGGTCCAGCCCCAGCAGGTGCAGCACCGTGGCATGCAGGCTCTTGACATGGTAGCCGGCCTTGTCACCATTGCCGTGGCCTGGACCGGGAGAGATCGCAGCTGAGCCAAGTTCATCGGTCTCGCCGATACTCACCCCGCCCTTCACGCCACCGCCAGCCATCCACATGGTGAAGCCGAAGGAATTGTGATCGCGGCCGGTGCCCTCGGCGTACTCGGCCGTTGGCTGACGGCCAAACTCACCTCCCCAGATCACCAGCGTCTCATCGAGCAAGCCAGACCGTTTGAGATCGGCCAGTAGGCCGGCAATCGGCTTATCGGTGTTGCCAGCATGGAACTCATGGTTTTTGACGAGATCACCATGGGCATCCCAGTTGTCATCGTTGTGGGCCCCACCGGAATAGACCTGAATGAATCGCACGCCTCGCTCGACCAGCCGCCGAGCCAGCAGGCACTGGCGGCCGAAATGGGCCGTGCGATCCTGATCGAGCCCATAGAGTGCTTTCGTTTCAACCGTTTCCTGGGAAAGATCAACCGCCTCTGGGGCGTGCTCCTGCATCCGCCACGCCAACTCATAGGAGGCAATCCGAGCAGCCAATTCCGAGTTTTCGCCCCGCGACAACAGATGGGCCGTGTTGGCCTCCTGCAGCGAGTTCAGCAACACCCGCTGGGCTGCCAGCGGCATGTCATCGGGTGGGGCCAAATTCAGAATCGGATCGCCCTGACTGCGGAGCAGCGTGGCCTGGTAACTCGCTGGCATATAGCCACTCGACCAATTCTTGGCCCCTGAGATCGGCCCGCCCTTTTTATCGAGCATGACGACAAAGCCGGGCAGGTTTTCATTGACACTGCCAAGACCGTAATTGACCCACGAGCCAAGGCAGGGAGCCCCCGACTGGATCTTCCCTGAGTTCATCTGCAGCATCGCGGAACCATGAATCGGCGAGTCCGCAGTCATCGAGTGGATGAAGGCAATGTCATCAACATGCTGACCGATGTGGGGAAACAGGTCACTGACCCACTTGCCGCACTGGCCATATTGCTTGAACTGCCACTTGGGGCCGACCGCCCGACTCTCGCTGCGTTCACCGCCGCGGCCCTTGGTCTTCACCTTGATGATCTTGCCGTCGAGCGGATAGAGGGCTGGCTTGTAGTCGAAGGTATCGACATGGCTCGGGCCGCCATACATGAACAGGAAGATCACGCTTTTTGCCTTTGGGGCGAACATTGGCGGCTTCGCCGCCAATGGATTGGCAAAGGCCGTCACCCCATCAGCCGCACGGGTCTGCCTACCAAAGAAGCCGCCCTCAAGCAGGCCGGAGAGCGCCAGCCCTGTAAACGAGGCTCCCGCCTCCCAGAAAAATTCGCGTCGAGTCCGACGGCAGAAGGTGCCCTGAGGCTGATGGACTGCATTGTTCATGGTTGTGATCCGTTCGGCTGGCGGCACTAATCGAGATAGGCAAACTCGTTGAGGTTGAGCAGCATCAGGCAGTAGAGTTCCAGGGCCCGCCCAGGGCTGATCCCCTCGGTATTTTCCAGCGTGTCGATCAGGGAGAGACCTTGGTTCACTTCGTCAGCCGCGGCCTGCCGCACCAATGCACGTTCAATCGCTCGCTCAACACAGGCCCGCGTATCAGCGGCATCGGGACCACCGGCCTCACTCCGCACTCGCTCGGCAAACACCCGAGCCTGCTGCTGAATAAAGTCGCCGTTCATCATGCCGAGGGCCTGTGTCGGCTGCGTGGTAACAAACCGCACCGGGCAACTGGTGTCGGTATCGGCCAGATCGAAGTCAGCCAAAAGGGGCGTCAGCAGTGAACGCTTGACATGGATGTAGATGCTGCGGCGGGCTTGTTCGGCCGGTGGTGTCTTCCCCCAGCCTTTCCCCGGCTGCGACTGGGTGGCGAGGACGGCCTTGGGAATCGTCGGGTAGATGCCCGGGCCAAACATCTTTGGATTGAAGGCACCGCTGGCCACATGGATGGAATCCCGAAGTTCCTCCGCCGACAGCCGCCGCATGTCGAACCGCCAGAACGCGTCATTGAGCGGATCGGCTGCGACGGCTTCGGGCTGCGCTGCCGAACTGGCCCGGTAGGCAGCCGATAACAGAATCGTCCTATGGAGCGATTTCAGCCGCCAGCCGCCGGCGACCAGTTCCGCCGCGAGCCAGTCAAGCAGCTGCGGATGGGTGGGCGGGTCTCCGGCAAAGCCAAAGTTGCTCGGACTGCGAACCAGGCCCCGGCCAAAGTGATGCTGCCAGATGCGGTTCACAAGCACCCGGGCCGTCAGGGGATTTTCTGCTGACGCGATCCAGCGGGCGAGAGCCAGCCGGCGGCCGGTCGAGCGGCCGTGCGGCGGCGGCACAATGTGGGGTGTTGGAGCGTTCAGCACTCCAGGAAAGGCTGGCTCGACCAGCGTGGCGGGCGAAGTCGTTGCATGAGGGTTCCCGCGATAGAAGACATGCGTCTCAGGCGACGTGCTGCCATGCTCACTGATCACGAGCGCCTTCGGGAGCGAATTGGTCTGACGACGCAACTGGTTGACTTTCGCTTTCCAGGCTGCCAGGTCTTGCTTGGCCAAGTCATCGAGGGCCTGATCCCCATGTTCTTTGATGCGTTGCTGAATGGCACGGACTTCTGCCTCGGCTTCACTGAGGAGTCGCCTCTGCTCGTCAAACTGATGCTGGGCGTCAGCGAGCGTAGCCGCCCCCGTCGGTAACGCTCGCTCGATGAAAGCCGGGTTCATCGTCCGCCCCCCCATCGGCGTCGTATTCTGAAAGAAGGCGAGCAGGCTGTAGTAGTCACGCTGCGGCAGTGGATCGATCTTGTGATCATGGCAACGGGCGCAGTTGATGGTCAGCCCCAGAAACGTCTGGGCTGTCGTAGCCACGATGTCATCAAGTTGGTCATAGCGATGCTGCAACTTGTCGGCCGGTTCATCATCCCAAATACCCAGGCGGTAGTAGCCTGTGGCAATCAGGCTGTCTGCTGTCGAGGTCGGCAGCTCATCGCCAGCAAGCTGTTCGACCACGAACTGGTCAAAGGGCTTGTCGTTGTTGAAGGCTCGAATGACATAATCGCGGTATCGCCAGACGTGGGGCTTGGTGCCGTCCCGCTCAAAGCTGTTGGTCTCGGCGTACCGAACCAGGTCGAGCCAGTGCCGAGCCCACCGTTCGCCATAGTGAGGTGACGCGAGGAGGCGATCGATCACCCGCTCCCAGGCGGCGGGTGAGGTGTCCCCGAGAAAGTCCGCCAGTTCCTGCTCTGTCGGCGGCAGCCCGGTCAGGTCATAGCTGACCCGTCGCAGAAGCGTCCGACGATCCGCTTCCACGGGCACCGGCAGGCCACGGTCCTTCAAACCCTGTTGAATAAAGGCATCGATCGGTGTCGCCGCCCCGGTCACAGCCGGCACCTGCGGTCGGCTGACCGGCCGAAAAGCCCAGTGCTCCTCCCACGCAGCTCCCGCCTCAATCCACTGCCGGATTGCTGTCACCTCTGCGTCTGAAAGCCGCTCACCCTCCGGCGGCATCTGCAGATCGGGGTCGGTTGAGCTGATGCGGCTAAGGATTTCACTTGCGGCTGAATCGCCAGGGACGATTGCCTGCGCACCACTGTCGAGTTGACGGACAGCAAATGCGGCAGCATCAAACCGAAGCCCTGCCTCCTGCGTGTCAGGGCCGTGGCAGGCGAAGCAGCGTTTCGCCAGTAGTGGCTGGATGTCGCGTGAGAATTCGACCGTCGCCGCAGCGGCGAATGGAAGACTGGCAGCCAGGACCAGCAGGCCTGCAGACGGGCCGATGAGGCCGGCGACACGTGGCGATGAGAATGTCCGCAATGGTTTGCCTCCTTCTCCAACCATGCTTATTCTAAGCGTGGCTTACAAAATAGCAACGAACGCTTAGAATACCCCGGGTAATGGAAGACAACACCCTGATAAGCCAGCGTCATGAGCGGGTTGAAACGGGACTGCTCCGTCGCATTAATGAGCGACGGTTGTTCGAAACGCTCCAGCGGCATGGCCCCGCCTCGCGGGCGGACCTGACCCGTCTGACAGGCCTGACTGCGCCCACCGTGTCCAAAGCAGTTGAGTCGCTGCTTGCCCGCGGCCTCGCCGAGGAAATTGAGCCGATCGCCCACGCCCTGGGCCGCCCCGGCAAACTGGTCCGGCCAGCGACCGAGTCAGCTGTCGTCCTCGGCGTGGTGATCGACGTGAGCAGCTGTTCGGTCACAGCTACCGGCCTTGATGGCCGGGTCAGCGAGCCGCTGACCCAGCGGTTTGCCACGCCAGGAACCTATGCCGCGCTGCTCGATGCAACCGAGCATTCCTGTCGCAACCTCGTTGACCAGACGAATCGTCAGATTCAGGGTATCGGCATCAGCGTGCCGGGGCTGATCAATGACCGGCTCGGTGAAATCGTCTTCTCTCCCAACCTGCATTTGCTCGACAAGCGGAACCCTGCTGTCGATCTCGCTGAGCGGATCGGCTGTAAATGCCTGCTCATGCAAGAGACTGACGCGCTCTGTCTGGGCGAACGTCTCCATGGGGCTGCCCGAGGGCTTGATGACTTTTCCCTTCTCGATGTCGAGGCAGGCCTGGGCCTGGGAGTAATGAGCGCCGGCCGGCTGCTTGCCGGCCACAGTGGCATGGCGGGTGAACTTGGCCACATCACGGTCGCACCCGATGGGCCACGGTGTGGCTGTGGCAACCGCGGCTGCCTGGAAACGCTCGCCACTGATGCCGCCCTCGTGCGGCTCCTTTCTCAAGCGGCCGAACGGCCTCTCTCTGTCGCTGAGGCAGAGCAGTTGCTGGCCGAGCGGGCCGCTGACTTTCAGCATGAAATTCGCACCGTCACCGAGCACCTCGCCATCGCCATTGCTGCGGTGATCAACATCTTCAACCCGACCGCCCTCTTCGTGCACGGCCGGCTGCTCGTCGGCAATCCGGAGCGGTTTGAGCGGGTACTCGACCGGGTGAAGCAGCGAACTCTTACCGCCTCGCTGGCTGACTGTGCAATCCATGCAACACGATCGAGCAAACGCCAGGGGGCGGTAGCCGGTATCATTCACCAACTCACCAGCGCCTGCGCTCCGACGCTTGGCTGATCTGTTTCACGTGTCCCCTGCCTGGGAATTTCCTCATGCCACCTTTTTCGCTCGCCAACCGCGTCGCCCTCGTCACCGGTTCCTCAACCGGCCTCGGCAAGGCCACCGCCGCCTGCCTTGGAAAGGCCGGCGCAAAAGTCGCCCTGAACTATGCGAACAACACATCCCGGGCCGATGCAACCCTTGCCGAACTGCATGATGCCGGCATCACCGCAGAACTTTTTCAGGCCGACGTCACCAACGAAGCCGAAATCAACCGCATGATCACCGCGATTGAGGGCTCACTGGGCCCAGTCGACATCGCCGTGGTCAACGCCACGCCGGCCCAGCCGCTTAAGCCCATCGAGGAGTACGACTGGGCCTTCTACCAGCAGATGCTCGACTTCTTCATAAAAAGTCCCTACCTGCTGGCCCGGCGGCTGCTGCCGGGCATGAAGGCCCGGGGACACGGGCGGCTGATCAACATCACCAGTGAGGTATTTCTGCTGGGTGTGCAGCCATTTTCAGCCTATGTTGCCGCCAAGGGTGGTCAGGTCGGCTGGTCGCGAAGCATGGCCAACGAATTGGCTCCAGCTGGCATCACTGTCAACATGATCGCCCCCGGGTGGGTTCCGGTGGAGCGGCATGAGAACGATCCGCAGGAAGACAAGGATGACTACCTGGCGAGCGTCCCGATGGGTCGCTGGGGCACACCCGAAGACGTCGGCTGGGCGGCGGCCTACTTTGCCAGCGACGAGGCCGCCTTTGTCACCGGCCAGACCATCGCGGTCAACGGCGGCAAGACGGTCTGGTAGAAGATCGCACCAGTACGTGCACTCGAATTGTCATCGCAATTCAGTCAGTGCTTGAACCGCGAATCGTAATCGCTGGAGAAGTAGCTGTTCACTCTGAGTGAATTGTATTCGCTTGCCTTCACTGGCTTTGCTCTCTGGCGTGTTTGTGTAGCTGGCTTGTGCCGGCTTCACTTTTCCGCAACGCTCACATGTCGGGCAACTGCACCACTTCTCCGAGTGGTTCTGTGGAGCAGTCGCAACCTGCTCTACTTCATGATCAATCAGTGGGCCGTAGAGGTCGTCCCGCCAGTCAAATGAATCCTGCAAATCAACGACAGGCTTTGTTAGGACGGCAGGGGGCTGCACTCCATCCTTCGGTCGCCACCCTGGGGTTTCCTCAGCTGGCAAGGTGCTCCCTACTCCCAGCAGAACAAAGAAAGACACTAAGCAATGACATGTGTACCGCATCACGAATCCTCCTCTACCCCCCTGCACCATTGAGAAGAAGCGTCTTTGTGCATGAACAATTTCGCTCAAATCCCGATACAAACCTTTCGATCGGCGCAAGTGGTACGGTCAGGACGGAATTCCGACGGCAGGAGGCAGTGACAACTCATCTTCCCCTGCTTGCCCAAGCAGTCCAGCCACGCTCGCGTCAAGGCCCACAGGCAGAGCGAACCTCGGCTTCGCCTCTGCCTGCCCAAGCATGAGCGGGCCAGGGATGGCCGCTCATGCGTCAAAATAGCAGCAAAACTCCCACGGATGGGGGCGGGAGCGGAGAGGGGTGATCTCGTTGTCCCGCTTGTGGCGAATCCAGGTGCGAATCACATCTTCCGTGAAGACATCGCCCCGCAGCAGAAAGTCGTGATCTCGCTCCAACGCATCGATCGCCTCTCCCAGTGCTGCCGGTGTCTTGGTGACGTTCGCCAGCTCTTCCGGTGGCATATCATAGATGTCCCGGTCGAGCGGTTCGCCTGGGTCAATGTGGTTCTGAATACCGTCGATGGCCGCCATCACAATGGCAGCGAACGAAAAGTACGGGTTCCCGGTCGGGTCAGGACAGCGAAACTCAATCCGCTTGGTTGCCGGATTGTTGGAATACATCGGAATCCGACAGGCAGCCGAGCGGTTCCGCTGCGAGTACGCGAGATTGATCGGCGCCTCAAAGCCCGGCACCAGCCGCTTGTAACTGTTGGTGGTGGGGTTGGTCAGAGCGAGAAGCGCCGGGGCATGTCGCAGGATGCCACCCAGGGCGTGCAGAGCAAGATCTGAAAGTCCCGCATAGCCCGAGCCACCGAAGAGGGGCTGGCCATCTTTCCAAAGGGAAAGGTTCACATGCATCCCCGAGCCGCTATCCCCGTAAATCGGCTTCGGCATGAAGGTTGCCGTGCGACCGTGACGGCGGGCAACATTCCTGACGATGTACTTGTAGAGGCACATCTGATCGGCCATCCGGACCAGATCTTGATACCGCATGTCGATTTCACACTGCCCGGCTGAAGCCACTTCATGATGCTGGGCCTCAACATCGATGCCGCACTGAATCATCGTCAGCATCATCTCGGTTCGAATGTCGAGCGTCTGATCAGTTGGAGGCACCGGGCTGTATCCCTGACGATGCCGCATCTGATAGCCAAGGTGGCCCTCACCCCCACGGCCCCGGTTCCACTCTGCCTCAACCGAATCGACTGCATAGAACCCTTGGTTGGCCGTCTGATCAAACCGGGCCGCATCAAACACAAAGAACTCGGCCTCAGGGCCGATGTAGCAGGTGTCGGCAATACCGGTCCCCTCAAGATAACTGGCCGCCTTGCGGGCGACGTACCGTGGGTCCCGGGAATAGTCTTCTCGCGTGATGGGATCCTGCACCATGCAAATGACTGCGAGCGTCGGCACGCTGGTGAACGGATCAACAAAGGCGGTGTCGGGCACTGGCACCAGCAGCATGTCGCTTTCGTTGATCGCCTGCCAGCCACGAATGCTGGAGCCGTCGAACCCCAGGCCGTCCTCAAAGACTTCCTCTTTGAGCTTTGCCACTGGAATCGTGAAATGCTGCCAGGTTCCCAGAAAGTCAACAAAGCGAAGATCAACCGCTTTGACTTCCTTCTCGCGACACATCGCGATGACTTCACGTGGATTCATGCCAAACGCACTCTGGGTACAGAAACAGGGACGGAAACGTCGGGGCTCTCCCCCCGCACTGTACCACGAAACCTCTGGATATGACTGGCTGCCCTTCTCACGCGGGAAACAACGCTGGCAGGCGGCAGCGCTCCAACGCAGCCGCCGCCACCACCGGTTGCTGGGGGCGATCACCACACGGACTCTGGCAATCGCACCCACTTCCATCAGGCCAAGGCACCAGTCAGCAGGACACCCTGTAAAGGCCATGGCGATCTGAGCGAAATCGGCTGCTCGCTGACTTCTTATTGACCCAGGCTTCGCTGCTGACCTGCTGCTGATTTATCGCCAACTCCTTTTGGTCTGACGATCCAGTCACCGCCCACTCGGCCCCGATTGCAGCCTTGCAGACACTGCGGCAATTGTCAGGAGACCACGAACGGTTTGTCCATGCAGCCGCACCTCAACCAGTTCGCTGTCAGGCTGGCCTGAGAGCACCTCGTACGTTCCTACATCGACCCGACGGGCGAAGCCCCGCCCACCCGAAACCTCACCCTCCAGTCGTTCGAGCCACACCAGTCGGTGGGCGGGCAGCGGCGTGACTGCCACCGGCGGCCCGTCGACCCACGGAATCTCCGCTAATCGCCAGGTGCGGCAGGTGTCGACCTCTTCGAGAAGCAGGTCGAAGTGCCGGCGGGCTAGATCATCCGGGTGACCCGTATGCTCAAGCAGGACGAATCGGGGCATGGCTGACCTGCTGCTGAACATGACCGCCGGGAAGCAGATGCTGCGACCTCAGGCATCTTCTCTCAATAGTCGTCCGCGGCGGCCGCTTGCTTTGTGCCGCCGAGCCCCAACGGCTTGGGCTTGTGCCGCACCGCCCGCCGGGCATTCTCATCCTTGAGCCGCGCGACGGCCTCTTCCAAACTCATCGCGCCTAAGTCTCCATCGAGACGGTCCCGCAGGCTGACCGTGCCGGCAGCTTCATCCCGCGGACCACAGACGACCATCATCGGAACAAGTTCAAGTTGGGCGTTGCGAATCTTGGCACCGAGTTTCTCTGCATCGAGGTCAAGGCCGGTCCGCAGTCCGGCCGCTTGGAAGGCCGCCTCCACTGTGCGGGCGTAGGCCTCACTCTTGGCACTCACGGGAATCACTCGCACTTGCTCAGGTGCCAGCCACAGTGGAAAGGCTCCAGCGAAGTGCTCGATCAGCACGCCAATGAATCGCTCCATGCTGCCCAGCGGCGCCCGGTGAATCATCACCGGCTTGTGCCGGGCGTTATCGGCACCGATGTATTCCAGGTCGAAACGTTCGGCACTCGGCAGGTTGTAGTCGAGCTGCACGGTGCCAAGCTGCCACTCGCGGCCGAGTGAGTCGTTGATGACAAAGTCAATCTTCGGCCCATAGAACGCCGCCTCGCCTGGCTCTGGCTCACAGCCAGGCAGGTTCATCTCGCGGGCCACCTTCTCAATCGCAGCCTCGGCCTCGTCCCAGCGCTCAGGCGGGCCAACATACTTGTCGCTTGCTTTGTCCCGAAAGCCGAGCCGAACTCGATAGGAATCAAAGGCGAGGCTCTCGAGTACCTTGAGTGTGAAGTCGATGCAGCCAGCCACCTCTTGTTCAACCTGTTCAGGCGTGCAAAAGATGTGGGCGTCGTCCTGGGTGAAGCCCCGAACGCGGGTCATACCACCCAGTTCCCCGGACTGTTCATAGCGGTAAACCGTACCAAACTCAGCCAGCCGTAGCGGCAGCTCGCGGTAACTGCGAGGCCGGGCCTTGTAGATCATCGTGTGATGCGGACAGTTCATCGGCTTGAGGAGATACTGCTCGTCCTCGTGCATCTCGATCGGCTTGAACTGGCTGTCGGCATAGTAGGGATAGTGCCCCGAGATCTTGTACAGATCGACCTTGCCAATATGGGGTGTGTAGACCGGCTCATACCCCCGGGCAGTGAGTTCTTCCCGAACAAAGCCCTCCAGCACACTGCGAAGAGTTGCCCCCTTGGGCATCCAAAGCACCAGGCCTGAACCGACCAGGGGGCTGATGGTGAACAGGTCGAGTTGTTTGCCAAGCACCCGGTGGTCTCGCTTGCGAGCCTCTTCCAGTGCCTCCAGGTGCCGATCGAGATCTTCCTGAGTAAACCAGGCGGTGCCATAGAGTCGCTGCAGTTGGGCGTTGTTGGCATCTCCCTTCCAGTAGGCGCCGGCTAGGCTGGTCAATTTGAAGCCACCGATGCAGCCAGGGCTGGGGATGTGGGGGCCGCGGCAGAGGTCGACAAACTCACCCTGCCGATAAAACGACAGCGTGGGATGCTCGGCCAGGCCCGTTTCGATGTGCTCGACCTTAAGAGGCTGATTGAGATCACGGACGATCTCCACCGCCCTGTCGCGTTCAACCTCGACCCGCTCGAAGGCCTCATCCTCGGCGATGATCTTTCGCATCTCGGCCTCAATTACCGGCAGATCTTCTTCGGTGATTGGCCGCTTCGCCCGCATGTCGTAATAGAAGCCGTCGCCAACCGTCGGGCCGAAGGCCAGTTCGACATCTTCAAACAGACGCAGCACCGCCCGCGCCATCACATGGGCAGCCGAATGCCGCATGACCGGCAGGGCCCGTGGATCACCGGCCTGCAGCAGTTCGACAGTGGGCTCACCCTCTTCGGGCACCAGGCTGTCGAGGCCGACCAGCTTGCCGGCAAGCAGCGCGGCGATTGGCTGGCAACTGCCGTTGGTATCGGCCCTGACCGCTTCAGCGACATCAGCCAGCCGACTCCCGGTGGTGAAAGAACGCGACTGCGGGGCAGCGGTAGGGTCGGCGGGGTCGAGGAACTGAATCGTGGGCATGAACAAAAATCCTGAAGTCCGAACTGGTTCCTAGTGTTCGTGAACCAGCCGGCTGGCTGGTTTTTCAACTGGTGACAGTATCGCCGCCCCTGACAAGGGGGCAAGGCTGGCTCAGACCTGTCCGCCCGGCCCACGCTCAATCCCTGCCGCCCGGCGCATTTTCTCGTGTTCCAGCCGTCGCAGGTTGTAGGCTGCGATCACATCTTTTCGCGTGATGATGCCGATGAGATGCTGATAGTCATCGACTGCCACCACCGGCAGCTCATCGACATTGGTCGCGGTGAACTTGCCGAGTGCCGTGTTGAGGTCATCCTCCGGTGTCACCGTCACGACGTTGCCATTCATCACGTCACGGGCATTGGCAATCTGCCAGATGGTGTCGTCGTAGAGATAACTCCGGACATTCTCCTCAGAGAAGATACCGACTAGTTTGCCGCTGGCATCAACCACAGGAAAATAACGCTGGGTTGACTCGGCGAGCATGTGCACGATGTCATCAAGAGTGGTCCCCTCATGAATCAGTTTCAGACTCGGCGCCCGCTTGAAGACATTGTCGACCTTGATGCCCTCAAGAACATCGACAAAGAAATCACCGCGGTGGGCCGGTGAGTCGAGCCGGGTGGGCACCTGCTTGATATAGAGCGTCCAGCGGCGGCCCAGCAGGAATGTCAACGTCGAGACCCAGAGGGTGGGCAGCAGCAGGCTGTAGCCACCGGTCATCTCACTGACCATCAGCACGGTCGAGAGCGGGGCCCGAGCACAACCGGAAAAGAAACCGGCCATGCCGACGATGGCAAAGGCCTGCGGGTGGCTGACCAACCCCGGCCAGAGTTCATGAAAGACCATCCCAATCGCCCCACCGAGGCAGCCGCCAATGACCATCGACGGGCCGAAGACACCGCCAGAACCACCTGATGAGATCGTCAGCGAGGTGGTCAGAATCTTGACCAAGGCCACCGTGATCAGTAACAGGGGGCCGACAGACGAGTCGGGACCGAACAGCTTTTGGAGCAAGCCGTAGCCACTGCCAAGCACCGCCAAGGCATCCCGATCATGATCGAATGCCATCCACAAGCCGATGCCGACCAGCCCGGTGAGGGCTGCACCGATCATCGGCCTAACATGGGGTGCAATCGGCATCTTTTTGAAGAGGGCGTGAACCCCATAGAAGGTCTTGATGTAGAGCACCCCGGCGAGCGCCAGGAAGATGGCCATGGCTCCGTAGGGCAAGAGTTCCAGGGGTGAGTCGATTCCATATTGAATGTCAGCCCCGAACAGCGGCACGAATCGCAAGGATGGCGGCAGCCAGAGGCAAAAGACCGAATAGGCCACGGCTGACGAGATGGCGGCCGGCACGATGGCATCACTCTCGATGTCGGCATCGCGATAAAGAATTTCACCGGCAAAAACGGCCCCTGCCAGTGGGGCCCGGAAGATGGCCCCCACTCCGGCTCCCATGCCGGCTGCCAGCATAATGCGGCGATCGCGAGCGGGCAGGTTGAGCAAGCCACCAAGGAACGAACCGAAGCCCGCGCCAATCTGCGCGATTGGTCCTTCACGGCCGGCTGAGCCACCGGTGCCGAGCGTGATGGCCGAGGCGATGGTTTTGATAACGGGAATCCGTCCGCGGATCTCACCCCGCTTATTGTGGAAGGCATCAATGGCCGCATCGGTGCCGTGACCTTCCGCCTCGGGCGCGAAAGTGTAGACCAACAGGCCTGACGCCAGCCCGCCTCCGGCCATCACCGCCACCAGCAGCCACGGTTGAAATCCATCATGATCGGCCGCTTCCACGGCGGCAGCTTCTCCATCGGACTGGGCAGGAAGCTGCTCGAACAGGGCCCCTTCAGCGGCAGCTTCCCCGGCATGAAAGCCGGCCACCTGATGCAGTGCCGTGAATTGCACGGCCTGCCCGATCACATGGAAGCCGATCGCCCCAACGCCTGCAACGACGCCAATAATTGCAGAGAGCAGGAACCACTTTCCGGTAGACCGCAGTTCGAAGCGCTGGAGGGCGGACAGGAGGTGATTCACTCGAGGCGAGTCCAAACGGGCATCCGTGGCGGTGCCGAGGCCGTCACGGCACTACCGAAACTTCATTGTACCACACCATTTTTGAGGTGAATCACCGGGCGACTTGACTGCCGCCGCCTGGCGGGCAGAATTGAGGATCGAGCCGGGCGATTAGCTCAGTTGGTTAGAGCACCAGCTCGACAAGCTGGGGGTCAAAGGTTCGAGTCCTTTATCGCCCACTAGACCCACTTCAGAAGCCTCGGAAAGCAACGCCTTTCTGGGGCTTTTGTCGTTTCGGCCGAGACGTAGTGCGACTTGTTGAGGCTGGCCGAATGGAACTGATGCTTGTTGAGGAGTCCGAAAAAGAGTCCCTGAAAAAAAGTAATCCAAAATGGCGCACTCACGTAGTGACGCAAAAGCGTGTGAACGACTGCCCGCAGAAATATCCACCAACCATCGAGAAGCACAAATGAATCGCCGTGGCAATGGATACCTCGATGAAGCGACTGAGCGGCTCCGCGAGGAACAGGAGAAAGAAAAAGACCCCAAGACGGTCTACGAAGATCAGATGCTCGAGAGACGAGACGAGGACGAGTAAGGCGATCTGAGTCCGAAATCACTCCGCCAAAAAGCAATTGGGGGGATTCTTTTCCTGGCAAATGGGGCAGGATTCCAACGCCTTAAAATTGAGTTGTCGGCTTCATCCCTCTCGAAAGAGTGCGTAAACGCTGGGGAATATCAATTCGCAAACCGTCTCCGCTGCTCTTCATTCAACCCATTTCCCAATGAAGAGGGGCTGATTGAGCGTGGCACCTGCAGCACCACAGCAGCGGCCACACCGGACTGGAGGCACCTGCAAAAACAACGGCTATTCGTGATTAAAAGTCCAATTCAGCTTCGAATCTTTATATTTAGAGAGTCTGGATAAGCACTCATACGCGCCGCAAGGAGTTGATTTTGAACGATTGTCTTCAAGCCTTCCGAAGAACAAGCATCTTTTGCATTACGGTTGCGACGACTCTGGGCGTCATTGCTGCTGAACCCACCAATCCCGTCGACTACATCAATCCAGTGATTGGGAATAGCGCGCAGAAGCGTTGCGGCCGAACGATTCCTGGTCCTCATATTCCTTTTGGACTTGTCCAGCTGAGTCCGGACACTGTCACAGGGAAGGGGAAGACCAGCGGCTACAACTGGTACGACAAAACCATTGAAGGGTTTAGCGTCAACCGCATGCCGGGTGTTGGCTACCATGGATCACTCGGGAATTTCCAGGTGATGCCAACCACGGGAAAACTCCTGTTTCACAGTGGCTCGAACACACTTGACCAACACAAGCACGAAGGACCGGGTTGGAAATCACCGTTTAGCCATGACGATGTTATTGCGAAGCCAGGCTACTACAGCGTCTTACTGAAACAATATGGGATCAAGGCCGAGCTAACTGCAACTCAACGCGTCGGCATGATGCGGTTCACATTCCCAGCGTCTCATTCCAGCCACATCCAGATTGATCTCGCTCGTAAGATCGGCGGTTATTCAGGGCGGCAGCATAATATCGTCGTGGCCAACGGTACAATAAAAGGAAAAATCCGTTGCTGGGGCGAAGGTGCTGGCTTTGCCAAGGGGACAAAATACAACCTCTACTACTACGCCCAGTTTGACAAAAAGTGGGATTCATACGGACTCTGGAATCGGGGCGACGACCTCGGTGAAAGGCCAGATGTCGAGAACGACGACCTCGGCTTCCATGCCGACTTCACCACCACATCTGGCGAGCAAATCACACTCAAGATCGGCGTTTCCTACGTCAGCATGGAAGGCGCACAAGCCAATCTTGAACAAGAGCTCGACCACTGGGACTTTGACGCAGTCAAAACTGCCGCTCGCCAAACCTGGAAAGACGAAATCGACGGCATGCTCACCACCAGAGGTGGAACCGAAGATCAGAAGATGATCTTCTACAGCGCTCTCTACCGAACGATGATGTATCCGCTCGATTTCACGGATGTTGACGGCAAATACTGGGGAGCCGACAAAAAAGTTCACGGTGGCAAAAACTACACAACGCGGATGGGATTCAGCGGCTGGGATGTTTACAAACATGAGTTCCCACTTCTAACCATCATTCGCCCCGACATCGTCAACGATCAAGTCAACACATTCCTCGACATCTGCAACCTGACCGGAAAAACCTATCCGCTCTGGCAGATGATGGGCGATTACACCGGCGCTGGGCTTGGGGACCCTGGTCTTTCAGTGACTGTCGATGCCTACATGAAAGGCATCCAAAATTTTGACATCGATCGCGCCTACGCAATTGCCCTGCAGACTGCCCGGGGGCCTGATTCTGTTCGTAAAGAATACGAAAAGATGAATGAGTGTGGTTACGTGTACGACCACACCATTGGTGTCACACTCACACTTGAAAATACCTACGGAGATTGGTGCATAAGCCGTTTTGCTGAGGCGCTCGGCAAAGAGGGCGATGCCACCTTCTACCGCAAACGAGCAGCAGAAAATTACAAGCACCACTACGACGCTGAGGTCGGCTGGATGCGCCCCAAAGACGCCAAAGGCAACTGGAGCAAGCCCTGGACTGACAAGTTTTCGGCCGAGGGTGTCAAAGAGGGCAACACCTACCAGTGGAGTTGGTTCGTGCCCCACGATGTTCAGGGGCTCATTGATCTCATGGGCGAAGAGCGGTTCACGTCTGAACTTGATGCGTTTTTTGCTGGGGCTCCAGCCGATTTTTCACCCGGCAACAAGTACTACAACCATTCCAACGAGCCAGTGCATCAGATCATTTCCTACTTCAACTTTGCAGGCAAACCGTGGCGGACTCAGTACTGGACTCGCACGGTACTCGACGGTGCTTACGGAATCGATCACAACGGCTTGGCCCACAACGACGATTTCGGCCAGCTTTCTGCCTGGTATGTCCTCAATGCGATGGGCTTCAACCCTGTCGCTCCTGGTGAAACCGTCTGGCACATCGGCAGTCCGATCTTTGATGAAGTCGAGATCAAACTAAATAAGGAGTACCATCTCTGCACACAATCAACCAGCTTTCGGGTCGTCGCGAGAAACAATGCGCCGCAAAACTTCTATGTCCAGTCGGCAAGCCTGAATGGCAAGCCGCTTAGCCGTCCATGGATCAAACATAAAGAAATGATCTCTGGCGGCGTCCTTGAACTCCTCATGGGACCAAAAGAAAGCCGCTGGGGCAGTGCCAAAGAAGACCGCCCCCCTTCACTGAGCAACGGAACATTCCCGAAAGCAGTGAAATAGTGTTCGGGAGACTGTGCGGCTTGGTTGACCTGGGCCCTTCAAAAAAGTCCACATAAGAGCCTCGCAGGGGGCCGTCAGCTGATGAAACTTCAGCCAGCCACAGCGGCTGTTCAAGGGCGGCTACGGCCGCTCATTTTGCTCTGCTCCAGCAGTGCCTTGAGTTCTTGGACTTTGTCGGGGTGCTGAAAATAAAGGTTGGTCGTTTCCCCAGGGTCGTCATCCAGATTGTAAAGCTGGCCGGCCGCGGTGGCGGCGGTCTCCGGCAACGCGTACTGATTCAATCCGGACCGAGCGTAGTTGTTGCCACCAGAACCCTGATGGTCGAGATACTTCCAGGGGCCACGCCGGATGGCCAGAGCCAGATTTGCGGTCTGATGCAGTGTGTAGGGCCGGATCGGCTGGCTCGTCGCTTCACCAAGGAACACTGGCAAGAGGTTGAAACTATCTTCGGCAGCATCCGTGGGCAGGTTGAATCCAACGATTGCCGCGCACGTATGCATGATGTCCGTTTGGCAGATCGTCTCATCGACTGTGGATCCGGCTGGAATGTGGCCTGGCCAGCAGGCAATGAAGGGAACGCGGTGGCCACCTTCCCACTGATCCCGCTTGAGGCCTCGCCAAGGGTGAGCACCGTCGTGGCCATGATCGGCCCGCATGGTGATGGTGGTGAGGACTTCGGGCCCATTGTCGCTCGACAAAATCACAAGCGTATTGTCGGCCGCTCCTATCTGCTCCAGCGTGCCGACAAGTTCACCGACGATGTGATCCATCTCGAACAGAAAATCGCCGTGCGGGCCCACATCGGTCCGTCCTTGAAAACGCTTGCTGGCGAGTGACGGCAGATGGACCGCCTGCGTGGAGTGAAACAAAAAGAACGGCTGCTCTGGGTGGTCCGTGACGTGCTGCTTGAGAAACTCTTTGCTCTTCTCGAGGAAGATTAGATCGACCTCCTCAAGATCAAAGTCCGGTGCAAGCAAACCCGGACGACAGTCTCGCGAGTACGCATGGTTTGGTAACGTCGCTCGGTCTCGTATGACCGTTGGTTGAACAGGTATGCGGTCACCGTCAATCCAGGCATAGAGCCAATCCGTCGTCGGGCAGCACGCCGTCCCAAAAAACCGATCAAAGCCGTGGGCTAGTGGTCCGGCCTCAATCCGGCGAGAGAGGTCCGCATGCCTGACCAATTCAACGCCTCGCTTCTTGCTGGCCTGATAAACCGGTTCGCCATCGTGGTCCAGAAACGTCATGCCGATGTGCCACTTGCCCGACATTGCCGTGGCGTAGCCCTTTTGCCGAAGCATCTCCGGCAAGGTCAGTCGATCGGGTGTGATCAGGCACGGCCCTCCGACCCCAGTAAAGACACCTCGGTAGTCGAGCCGAAAAGGCATGCGACCGGTCATCACCCCATACCGCGATGGCGTACATACTGTCGATGGGCTGTGAGCGTCTGTAAATCGCATGCCCCTCGATGCCAGCCGGTCAATGTTTGGTGTGGGCACTTTCGCAGCAGCGTTGTAGCAGGTGACATCTCCGTACCCCAGATCATCGGCGTAAATCAGCACGATGTTCGGAGAGGGAGCCGCAGGCGCATGCTGCGAGCAGGGTGGAAATGTGCCACATGCCAGAACAATGAGAACACGGAGCCATCCGTTCATGGAATCAAGCTGTTCGAAGACGTTGCGCATGGTGTCGTGTGACCTGCGATGACACCCCTGTTCCTTGCCAGTATCCAGTACCAAAGCTTTGCAGTCACCCACAAAGTACGTGCGGCACCAGCGTTGGCGGCATGCCCAATCTACGGCCCGTCAGAGACGCCGTCGGCATCATTGAAATCCCAGCCTGGCTCAATGATGGTGATCTCCGGCTTGCCTGGCGGCACCAAGAAGATGTCGATTAACTCCGCATCTTCCGTACCAAGATTGGCCGCGGCCATCGGTGTGTTTGCCGGCATGTAGTACCACTGACCGGCGGTGTAGGTGCTGTTTGGTTTACCCTCAACAAAATCGGTGATGGTTCCTGAGAGCACCAGCGTATAGCCGCCGTACTCGTGGATATGGATGCCGACGCGGGTTCCTGCCTCGCGGATTCCCCGATGAATGATCACCTCGCGGCCAAATGAATCGATTAGTCCCGGCGGCACCAACGACTCCACATTCTGGAGGGGCTTCAGTTCACCATCTGGCACCGCCCCGTTGATTTCCGTGACCGGATAAAAGTGCGTCGGCTCTACTTTTGGTGGTGAGGGCAACGCGGCCAGCCACTCTAAATCGAACACTCCTTCAGTTTCAGCCAACTCCACAACGAGGTTGGCGAGCTGCCGGCCGGGCACGTCATTCGGTGGATCGGGAAGTGCTCGCCCCCCGTTCCACCCAACCACCATGAAGGCCTCGCGCATGTTACTGTTCGAGCCCGGTACCCAGCGGATTTGATCGCCATCCTGAATGAGTCGAGCGGACAATGCCTGCAGCAACTGATGCGGATGTGACGTGGTTGGCAACGGAGAAATGTCCCGCCACGATTCGGTGGCCACGTCATACTTCTCAACCGCACCACTGGCAACATGACCGACCAGAAAGCTCTCAACCCCGTCACTAAAAAAGTCAGCCCGTTCGAAGGTGATCGGGGCTGGGCCAATGGCGGCATTGTTAATAAACACCACCTCAGGAGCGGTAAGTTCCGGTCGACTGACTCCGGCGTCACCGGTCAGGGGGAGTTTAGGTTCGAGCCTCTCACAGGGAACCAGCGTGTTTATTGTTCGCCACATCGGTTTTTCTTTCAAAGCTTTGGAACGATGATGTTAAAAATCTCTTGGTGTGACGGGTCCTCGCCACAACCATAGAATTAACAAACGGCTGATCGCTTCGATAAACTACTCCTACACCCTGCCTCAGAAACGAACTGAGGACAAGAAAAATGCTCAAAATTCTCAAGTTTTTTTGGATTTGCTGCTTCTGCCTGCTTGGCGCTGCGGTCGGAGCCGTGCTGCTTGGTGCCCTGCAACCAATGCCGTTATCCATCGCGGGGGCTGCGGTTGGCCTGGTGATCGGCGGACTGTTGGGGAAGTAGATCCCCTGGGAAGAGTGGTTTGTCTGAGCCGAGAACCGGCCTGCCCCGGGGGCACTCATGCGCCCCGAAGGCGTTCTGGCTAGGGGTTCTTTCTCCCGGTGACTTTTCACCACAACTGCCCTGGCACTAGGCCGTTGAAACATGGTGGCCTCGCCTCGCATACCATACCGAATTTGTCCCTGTAACAGGACCAAAACGCCATGAGCGGTTCCGCCGCACGTCGCCAATCGATTCGTGATGCTGTCAGACGCCACGGGAAACCAGCTTCCCGCCTCTCCGCGACCAAAAAACTACTCGGTTCGGCGGCCCTGCTCGGCGTCGGCATCTGGCTACTCCTCTGGACAACCGGGGCGTTTTCGCCGTCGGCAGCCGTCGCCGAACTCCGCACCCTAATCGATCAGGAAGTCACCCGATTGAACCGAGTGGCCCGGAATGAGATTCCCTACAGTGAACGTGGCCCAGATATGGGCGACTTTTTTCAGAAAGTGCGTGATCTTCCCGATTCCCAGCGGACGCAGGTCCGGCACGAGATGGGGCGGCTATTCGCCGCTCGGGAGCGGGCAGAGTTAGGCTCGTACTTTGCCCTTCCACCTGCACAGCGAATGGCGGAACTTGATCGTCGGATCAAGGAGAGCGAAGCCCGGCGAAAACAGTGGGCTGCCGAACGGGCTGCGCGGAGCCAAGCAAGTCAAGCCGGTGGTGCCTCCGGCGGCTCATCGAATGGACGACCACCTGCCGCTGGCGGGACTGGACAAGCGAGAGGCCCCTCAGGCCAAGGCCCGCAGTGGGGTTCCCGCGGGCCGCGGACCGAGGAGGCCCGAAACGAACGCCGGAAGGAACGGCTGGATGCCAGTTCACCTGCTGAGCGGGCGAAGCGTACCGAGTACCGCCGCGCCCTGTCCGCTCGCCGGGAACAGCTTGGCTTGTCTTCCTCTGGCCGAGGAGGGTCAGGACGACGGCCAGGTTAACCACCCTGCCAAGCCACTGACTGCCGGAAAGATGCCAGACCACCAACGGCCGCAGGCTGAAGCGACGTCGGCTACACTCAGTTCCGACGACTCGATTCTTCAGCACACTCCCGAGCGCAGCAGCAGACGATGGCACGACGACTGCGGGCACCACTCCGGCAAGCAATCATAGCGGCCGGTCTGCTGGTAATGGTGTTCAGCACCCGCGCCTGCCAGCCGCAGCACAATCTCAACACGCCACCCGCTACCAACTGGAACATCAGCACCGTGCATGATGGCGACACGGTCACCGCCGTCGCACCAGATGGTCGCACCGAGCGGATTCGCCTCCTCGGGATTGATGCCCCGGAATACCGTCAGAAACACGGCAAAGCAGCCCGAGCGGCACTTGCCCGCAAGGTCACCGGCGTGCCGGTGCGAGTGACCGCCCACGGTCGTGACCAGTACAACCGGCTGCTGGGTGTCCTCTGGATAGGCTCTCGCAACCTCAACCGAGAACTTGTTGCTGAGGGCGATGCCTGGGTCTTTGACCAGTCATCCGCACCGGCCGATTTCATTGCTGCCGAACGAGCAGCGCAGCAGGCCCACCGCGGCCTCTGGGCCACCCCCCAGCCGCTTCGACCAGCCGAGTGGCGGCGGGCCCATCCCCGTACGCCTTGACGAAACGAGCCAGAGTTCCGGTCGTGCCGATTCCCCAGGAAGGCACTCGTCGCAGTCCCCCAGGATGGGCTGGGCTTGAGTTTCGTTTTGTCGGCATCCGATAACCTATGGTTGTGCAAGCCATGAACCCCCCACCAGAAGTCGTGATCACTGGCGTCGGCGTCGTCAGCCCGATCGGCATCGGGGCAGACACCTTTTGGCATGCGCTGCTGGCCGGTGAAAGCGGCATCAGACCGATCGACCTGTTTGACTCCAGCGGCTTGAGCGTTCGGTTCGGCGGCCAGATTCCGTCCTTTGAGCCGAAACTCTACGTTCGGCCCCGCAAGAGCCTGAAGGTGATGAGCCGCGAAATCCAAATTGGGTTCGCCGCGGCTGACCTTGCCATGGCCGATGCTGAGATCAGCAGCGACCAGCTCGATCCCGAACGGTTTGGCGTGGTTTTCGGCAACGACATGATCTACGCCGATCTTGATGACCTTGAAACCACCTACCGTCGCGCGCGAACGGCGGACGGTTCGTTCTCTTATGAGCAGTGGGCTGAGGCGATCCATGAAGAGTTGCATCCACTCTGGCTGTTGAAGCACCTGCCCAACATGACCGCGTCGCATATCGCCATCGCCCAGGATGCCCGCGGCCCCAACAACACGATTGTGCTAGGAGATGTGTCCGGCCTGCTTGCCGTCGCCGAAGCGGCTAGCGTCATTCAGCGGGGCTGGGCCGACGTCATGTTGGTTGGAGGAACAGGCAGCCGGCTGCACCCTACGGCACTGGTTGCCCGTGGCAACTCGAAACTCTCAAAACGGAACGATGACTGTCAGGCTGCCTGTCGGCCCTTCGACCGGGACCGGGACGGCCTTGTCAATGCGGAGGGGGCTGGTGTTCTGGTGCTTGAATCGAGGGCCCACGCCGACCGTCGTGCCGCCCGCATTCGCAGCCGGCTGCTCGCCACCGCAGCCCGTTGCGAGCCCAAAACCAGCCAGGAATCACCAACCGGCCGTGGCGTACAGCTGGTGCTGCGTGAAGTCCTGCGGCAGACGGGCCTCGATCCAAAAAAACTCGGTCACATCAATGCCCATGGCCTCAGTACCGTGGCCATGGATCAGGCTGAAGCCCGGGCGATTGCCGCTGAGGTCGGTGGCACACCAGTGACCGCACCTAAAAGCAACTTCGGACATGCCGGAGCAGGAGGCGGCCTGCTGGAACTCGCCGCCAGCGTGCTGGCTGTCGAAGCTGGCACCATTCCGCCGACCCGAAACTATCAAACGCCTGATCCCGACTGCCCGATCACCGTCATCCACGGCGAACCTCTCAGCGGCCGGCCGGCGACTGCCATCTCGCTCAACTTCGGCTCCATGGGACAGGCCGCAGCTGTCGCCATTGCCGCTGGCTAAGCCGTCGCCCCGGTACCGGCCCCTCTGCCAGCCGGCTTAGCCCGATCTTTTCTGCTGCATCCCCGTCAGGCGTTACAACCGGCAATCTGCCCCTCGGGCTGATCCACCAAGCAGACGCTGAACGATCTTCAATGTATGCGGTCGCTTCCCGGCTGCGTGGAGAGGCAAACCCGTGAGACGTCAGACTATTCTCTTCCTCGGCCTGCTGGTCTTTTTCGTTGGCATCCAATTCCGGATGGTTGAGTCGTTCACGCTGAGTGACTTTTCCAGCCGACTTATTGCGGTGGCACCGGTACCCACGGAACCTGGTGTGGCCCCCACGTGGAGCCGAAAGGTTGTCGAGCCACCCCGTTGGCTCGGGCTCGCGCTGATGTCCGTCGGCTCCGTGCTGACCCTTCGCAGCATGAAACCACCCAAGGTCAGTTTCGGCGGCTGATTGCTTCGTTAATGGGGTGTCATCTCGCAGTCCGTGTCGGGCGAAACAGCCATGCCGACCTGATCAGCCGGATGCATGAACAGATACCGCCAGACCGGTTCATGCAAATAGTTCCCCTCAGCATCCTTGCAGGCGTTGCCACCGGGAATCACGCCTGAATGGGCCCGCCGGCTGTCGCCACCCATGTCGCAGTCACTCATCAGCCGGCGGCTGTTGCCGTAGGGCGGTGGCGTCTGCTCGACGTTCACGAGCGGGCCGTATTCGTTCAGTCGCAGCAGCTGCCACGAGCGGCAGTAATGGTCCCGCGTCCAGCCGGTATCGAGCACATGGGTGAAGCCGAAGAAACGATTGAAAGCCGTGGCCGACGGTCCACCTTGCCAGGTCTCCGTATTGTCACGGGGCCCAGAGAACATCACGACGCGATCAACTGCCTGGTGCATCGCAAACCGGGCAGCGGTCGTCGACCCATGCGAGATGCCGGCCAGCGTCACCTTGCCCCAGCGGAGGTCGCTGCGGTCATCGGTGAGAAACTGCGCCCAGTTGCCCGCCGGGTTCTCGCGGTCAAGCCAGAGCAGAAACTGCCGGGCCCGCTCCCGCATGCTGTCAGGCTTCGGAATCGAAACGAGCGGACTGAAGTCTTCTCCGGTTGCAGCCTCCAGCCTCATTTTTCCCAGCACATCGCCCGAGTCGCGAATTTCCGGTGCGAGTGTGCCATACCACCGATTCGCATAGTGCACCTGGATTCCATGCAGGCCATACCCTGCAATCCGATCAAACAACGCAGCGTTGTGGGCCATCAGCCAAATCACCAGCCGCCCCTGGCTTGGCACGCTAGTATCAACCACCGCATGCTCGAGGTCAGCCGGCTTGTCCGTCTTGGGATCGATAAACGAAAAGCCGATCTCCGGATGTTCACCAGCAGCTTTGTCGATTGCACTTGCCCGGGCGACCAAGTCATAACGGCGTCCCGGTTCTGCGGCGGCGGCAGTCACCATCACGGCGATGCCAACAAGGCTGATGAGGCAGTAGAATCGCATGAGGCTATCCTGTTCACATATGCACAATCGAATGGACTGAACAACACATCAACGCGACCATGAACATACCTTCGCCGGAACAAACCACTCGCCGGAAATTCCTCCGTGACGGCACGCTGGTGTTGGCTGCCACATCGCCGGTTGCTCAGAGCCTTGCCGCGGCCACGCCGGCAAGCCGGCTGCGGTTTGGACTGGTCACCGATCTCCACTACGCCGACAAACCGGCCGCCGGCACCCGCTATTACCGGGAGACCCTCGACAAGCTCGCCGAGGCGGAGGGCTGTTTCCGGGATGACTCGCTGACATTCATGGTCGAGCTTGGTGACCTGATCGACGCCGCCGACTCCATCGAGGCCGAACAAGCCTATTTGCGGCAGATCAATCAGGCTTTCTCCTCGATCTGTGAGGACCGTCACTATGTGCTGGGCAATCACTGCGTGCAGACGCTGCGGAAGGACGAGTTTCTTGATCAGGTCGGACAGAAACGCTCGTTCTATTCCTTCCGGCGTGCCGGCATCCATCTGATCGTCCTTGATGCCTGCTTTCGGCACGACGGCGTTCCCTACGGCCGGAAGAACTTTCAATGGACCGACACCAACATCCCACCCGAAGAGCTGGACTGGCTCGCGGCAGAACTTGCCACTGGCGATGAGCCGGTGCTTGTCTTCGCCCACCAACGGTTGGACATCAGCGGCAACCACAGTGTTCGGAATCATGCCGCGGTCCGTCAGCGACTTGAGCAGTCCGGGCGGGTGCTCGCCGTGTTCCAGGGTCATAGCCATCACAACGACCATCGGGAAATCGGCGGCATCCACTACTGCACGCATGCCGCCATGGTGGAAGGCAGCGGTGCGAACAATAATGCTTACTCAGTTGTTGACATTCACGATGACGGAACGATCCAAATTGAAGGCTTCCGTCAACAACACTCTTACCACTGGCAGACCCACTAACTCATGATGCGAATGCTCCTCTTTGCCTGTCTCACCGCGGGCATCGGTCTGGTGACCGCAACCCACGCCGCTGACGACCCGATTCGACACCTGCAGATGGAAGCTGAACGGTCTGGCCGGGCCGACTGGGGCCACTGGGGCGACCAGCCAGGGACGTACGTGAGCTGGTCGAACCACTCCAATCGGCTGATCCCTGTCTACACCTTCGGGACCGATCTCAGTGGGCTTCAGGGAGCAGGTAGCCCCTACCGTGATGCAGCGAAACTAGAAACTCTCTACGGTCAGCTGCCTGAGAACACCCTCAACCCCGAGGCTGACTACTTCGATCAGACCGATATCCACAGGCTGCAACTGCAGGCTGTCGCCGACGGCGCCCAGCGAGTTGTGTTGGTCGTCTTCGACGGACTCGACTGGCACACCACCCGCACGGCGGCGATCGCGGCAACCGGTCGCGTCCCCTACACCACGGGCCGCGGTGATGTCTTTGCCTTCCAGCGATATCGTGGGGCACCGACCGACTTTGGCTGGTGCGTGACCAGCCCAGCCAACAAGGGCACCACGTTTGACGTCGATGCCCAGATGGTTCCTACCCCCGGCGGCACCACCCCGGGGGGCTATGACGTTCGCCGCGGCGGCAGCACCCCGTGGGACCGCCTCGCCGACAGCCGCTATCTGATCGGCAAGGATCGGAGCTGCCCGCATGCCGTGGTTGACTCAGCTGCCTCAGCCACCGCACTGTGCAGTGGCCGAAAGACGTACAACAAGGCCATCAACGTCGATCCGCAGGGCCAGCCGCTCGAACCGATCGGCATCACGCTCCAGAAAGCCGGCTATGCCGTTGGCGTCGTCACCAGCGTGCCAATCTCCCACGCCACCCCGGCCTGTGCCTATGCCTGCAACGTCAGCCGCGATGACTACCAAGACCTCTCCCGCGATTTGCTCGGCCAGCCCTCGATTTCCCGGCGAACGCCGCCCGCGCCGGGCGTCGATGTGCTCATCGGCACGGGCCACGGTGTGTCGGCAAAGGCCGACGACCAGCAGGGCCGCAACTTCGAGCCGGGCAACAAGTATTTGGCCGACTCAACGCTGCAGGCGATCGACGCAGCCCAGGGCGGTCGCTACCAGGTGGTGACCCGAACCGCAGGACGCCGAGGAAGCGAGGTTCTGACCGCAGCCGCCACCGCCGCCATCAAGACTGACCGAGGCCTGTTCGGCTTCTTCGGCACCGCTGATGGCCACCTGCCCTTCCAAACCGCCTGCGGCGACTACAACCCGCTCGGTGGTGAGATTGGAACAGAAAGAACTGCGGCACTCCGCAAGAAGTACGCGCCCATCAGACCGTATACCGATGCTGATCTCACTGAAAATCCGACCCTCGCCGAGATGACCACAACCGCCCTCGACGTGCTTTCCAGCCGCGGCCCCTTCTGGCTGCTCATCGAAGCGGGCGATGTCGACTGGGCCTCCCATGCCAACAACATCGACACCGCCATCGGTGCCGTCTCCAGCGGAGACGCCGCCGTGGACGCCTTGTTTCGCTGGATTGAAGACCACGGGGGCTGGGAAGACACGGTGGTCATTGTCACCGCCGACCATGGTCACATGTTCGTGCTCGATGACGCCGAGCAGTTTGCCAAAGCCGCAGCCGGTCGCCTCCCAGCAGCTGAATGACCACGCCACCACTGATTCACACCACCCTGCAGAATGTCTTTGGCCATGCGGCCTTTCAGGGAAACCAGCAGGCCATCATCGAACGCACGCTCGCGGGACACCACAGCCTCGTGCTGATGCCGACCGGTGGTGGCAAAAGCCTCTGTTATCAGTTACCTGCCCTTCACTTTGACGGCCTCACCGTCGTACTCAGCCCCCTGATCGCCCTGATGAAGGATCAGGTCGATGCCCTCATCCGTCGCGGCGTCGACGCCAGCTTCATCAACTCCTCTTTGACCAAGCGGCAGCGGCAGGACCGTTACGCCGCCCTCGCTGCCGGGCAGTACAAAGTCCTCTACGTGACACCGGAACGCTTTCAGAAGGATGACTTCCGGACTGTGATCGCCCAGCGGCCGGTCTCACTCTTGGCCATTGACGAGGCCCACTGTGTCAGCCAGTGGGGCCATGATTTTCGACCTGACTACACCCGGGTTGGTGCCATCCGCCAACTGCTTGGCTGTCCACCGACCCTCGCCCTGACCGCCACCGCCACTCGCGCAGTCCAGCAGGACATCATCCAGCAGTTGGGCCTTGAGCCTGCCGAGGTGCAGCTGTTCCACGAAGGGATCGATCGTCCGAATCTCGCTCTTTTCGTCGAAGCGGTCTGGGACGAGGACGAAAAACTGCGACACCTGTTGAAGATCCTCGAGCCATTTGCACCCGGAAGCACCTCATCCGGCAGCCACATCATCTACTTCACGCTGATCAAAACTCTCGAACGGTTCAGCAGCCTGCTGGACGCCGAGGGTCTCTCCCACGGCTGCTACCACGGCAATTTGAACCCGCGGGATCGCAAGCGAATACAAGAGGCCTTTCTCAGTGGTGCCGAGCCCCTCGTGCTAGCCACCAATGCCTTTGGCATGGGCATCGACAAGCCGGACATCCGCACGGTGACCCATGCCGAAGTCCCCGGATCCCTGGAGAGCTATTACCAGGAGATCGGCCGAGCCGGCCGCGACGGCCTTCCCGCCTGCTGCACGCTGCTCTACGACCAGCACGACCTGCCAATGCTGATGGAGTTCATCCGCTGGGCCAATCCCGATGCTGACTTCTACCGACAGGTCCACCATGCCCTTGCCCATGACCTCGAGCGAATCAACGCCTTTGGAATCGAGTGGCTCAATCAGCAACTGCTCGGTCGCCAGGCCCGGCACGACCACCGGCTCGAGAGTGCCCTGCTGATGCTCGAGCGGCACGGAACGCTCGCCCGCAGTGGGGCCCGCCACACCCTGCAGCTGCTGGGCGAACTCCCGCCGGCCTTGGCGGACGACGAAGCCCTGGCGGCAAAGCTCCGCCGCGATCAAGAAAAACTGCTGGCGATGGTCGAGTACGCCCGCTGCGAAGGAAACCGCAAGCAGTTTCTAGAAGATTATTTTCTGAATGGTGAGGAAACTAATTTGATCAACTGATATTCGCGAGCATCAAGCTTCACGTCTGTAATGTCCCCCGTCCCACGTCTCCTCCTTTCCAACTGATTTCTGGAAGTTGATGCCAAAAAACGTCTGTTTTCCAGCATCCGAAGACTATCAACCGTTTCCTGGCACTTTTCGCCATGTCGTCGTAAAGAGTTACAGGGGTGGTTTTCTTCGCCGTCTTCTTTTATCAGTCGCATGCTTCTGGGGATTTTTACATGTCACCAAAGGTCAAAAATTCGTGCGCCGCTGGCTTCACTCTGATCGAACTCTTAGTAGTGATCGCCATCATCGGCGTTTTGGTCGGTCTGCTTTTGCCAGCCGTTCAGCAGGCGCGGGAGGCTGCCCGCCGGACGTCGTGCGTCAATAATCTCAAACAATTGGGGCTTGCGGTGCACAACTACAACGATGTCAACAAGCACTTTCCTCCTTTTGAGGAATACGGACGGGGACACTACGGCCGCCGCAACGGCTTTGTCCTCTTGCTCCCACATTTTGAGGAACAGGCCCTCTGGGACCAGATTGATGCCGACAAGGGTGGGCGTCCGTGGCAAAACAAAAGTTACTGGAACACCAAGATTTCAGCGCTGGAGTGTGCTTCTTCGGAACCGCCAGCCACTTTCAACCAGGGGCAGGTAACGAGACTGAACTATCGCTTCTGTGTCGGCGATCGAACGATGCATCGAGACGCTCACGAACGACTCACGGGACGCAATCGGGGCATGTTTGTCTCAGGAGCCTGGGATGGCGATAACAACGTTGTCAGGCCAGGCACCAAAATTAAGGATATTCTCGATGGGCTGAGCAAGACCATCGCCATGTCAGAAAAAGTTTCGATGACTGATGCAAGCAAGACACAGTGGGGTGGCTGGGCAGTCGCCACAACCGCCCAACGAACCCGTCCAAGCGTCTGCGCTGCAACAGAATCGGGCGGCACCCTGGCAGGTGGAGTAATTGAAGATTCGCGATGGTGTGATGGTCGCGTGGCGTACTCAGCCTTCCATACGATCCTGCCACCGAACAGCCCAAGCTGCAAAGAGTCGGCAAGTGGCAACATTCATGACAAGCACTACAACCTGAGCAGCGCAAGCAGCGCCCATCCGGGGATCGTCAATGTGCTTTTCGGGGACGGTTCAGTCTCGTCTATTGATGAGACAATTGATGCTGGGAATTCGGCATCGGCATACGTTGGCTCTGGCGCAAGCCCCTTTGGTGTTTGGGGGGCCCTTGGCACCCGGGCGGGTGGTGAAGCAGCTAGCCTCTAGTGCTTCCTTTGCTTTTATTGTTATCAACTAATAGGTGATTCCGCCGATGGGACCACACAAATGAGAATGTCTTTGCTTTGCCGGAAAGCAATTCTTGCCGCGAGCCTGTCGATGGCCACTGTTGGCTGTGGAACATCCGCACGTTCTCTTCCAACCATTGATGCCCGAGGCATCGTGACTTTTGAGGGTGACGCCGTGAGGAACGCCACGGTTGTCTTCAGCCCGACAAAGCCAGGCGGTCGGGCCGCGACCGCGCGAACGAATGGCTCTGGCCGGTTCATCCTCTCAACACTTCGGCCCAACGACGGTGCCTTAGAGGGGGACTACAAGGTCATGATTCACAAACTGACCACCACCGGTGGCATGACCGCCAAAGAGTATGAGGAGAACTACGAGGCGCTTACCTCGGGAGAGAGGGAAATGCCCGAGGAAGTCACAGAGAACGCCTTGCCGGAAATGTATGGTGACCCCGAAACAACGCTGCTTACGGCAACCGTGGAACCTGACAAAACCAATTATTTCAGGTTCAACCTTTCGGTAGACCAAAACTGATTGACCAACGCACGACAGTAGTTGCCAGGCGACCGCTCACGCCGCTTCGGTCGTATCGAACGGACTGCCCGGTGGAGTCTCCCCAAAGTAGTACTTCTTCGCATCGGGGTTGTTGAGGACTTCCTCGGCGGTGCCGTGGCAGAGAATCTTACCCGCCCGAACAACGTAACTGCGGTCCGTGATCGCCAGCGTTTCCCGCTCGCGGTGATCGGTGATCAAAATGGAAATGCCAGAGTCTCGCAGACCCATGATGATCTTCTGGATGGAGTGGATCGTCACCGGATCGATCCCCGTGAATGGTTCATCCAACAGAATAATCCGAGGTTCGGTCACCAGGCAGCGGGCAATCTCCAGCCTCCGCTTCTCACCGCCCGAAATGTAGTGCGACTTGGACTTGCGGATGCGGGTGATGTCGAACTGTTCCATCAATTCCTCACACCGCCGCTTCCGCTCCTTCGGCGGCATGCCGATCAGTTCCATGATCGCCAGCAGGTTCTGCTCCACAGTCAGCTTGCGGAACACACTCTGCTCTTGGGCGAGATACCCCATGCCGCCATCCCGCGACCGCTTGAACATCGGCCAGGTGGTGATCTCCTGATCATCGAGCAGTACCTGGCCGCCATCGGGAATCACCAGCCCACAGGTCATCCGAAAACTGGTTGTCTTTCCAGCACCGTTGGGGCCAAGCAGCCCCACAATCTCGCCCTGCTGCACCTCGAATGAGACCCCATCAACCACCCGGCGGCGGCCATAGATCTTCACCAGTCCTTCGGCTTTCAGCAGCGACATATTCCTTCCCTGGGCAATCTAGCCACCGACATGTTGGAGAAGTCAGCGGATTGACCGCATCCTCGCGAAGTTTGGCCATGAGGGCAATTGCAACTCACCGAAAACAGGTAGTTTTACGGTCAGATGCCAAGCAGCAGGCACCATGTGAGGCCAGAAAATCACCATGGCCCGGCCCACCAGGAGCCGTCGATCGACATAGTGCACGTCAATCCAGAGCCGCCCATCTTTGCTGGCAGCTGAATTATCCCCAAGCACAAAGAACTGATCGGACTCAAGCGGAAAACTGAGGATTGGCTCGTCCCGAATCTCCCCCCGCAAGCCCACACCGACGGCTCCGATGTAGTAGCCATCCCGGAGCACCTTGAGGGCTGAAACCTGCACCTCGGCCGAACTGTCAGTCCCGGTCACCGTGATCCCAACCGGGGCGAGATCAGATGACTGGTCATCGCCCGGTGTGACCGGTGTGAGCCGGGGCGTTGCTGCCGCAGCCACGGCGAGCGGGGTCTCCCAGACCACCGGCGTCGCTGCCGGCCGATAGGCGCCATCCACAAACAGCCGCAGTTCATCATCGACATTGGCAACGAGAACCTGCCAGGCACCACAGCCCCGCACGGACGTCTTCGCCTGACTTGTCGTCCCATCGGCCGCCGTCAGGTCGGCCCGACCGGTCGCCAGATCAAACTCACAGCGATGCCGCTTGCCACCATCAACCAGATCGATCGTCACGCGGCCGCTGGCAGCACGGCTTTCCAGTCGGCAGGAGACGGCAAGGTCACCCACCCAATGCCCGGTTGAATGAATGGCGTTGTAGGCCTGAAAGTCATCGACTGCTGTCGGCCGCACCCCCTGCCGAAGCCCGAGACCGAGTCGGGCCTCTTTCCAGTCTGTTGCAGACGGGCTGATATGCCGGAATCGCAGGCTGGCTGAGGCACCGGCCGGACATGTGGTAGTGAACCGCCGACGCTGGTCACCTGCTTGCCAGCGTGTCGCGTCAGCAGCCGGGTCCGTCCAATCGATCCAGGCGGCAGGCCAGCCTTCCCGCTGCAGCACCGCTGCTGGGTGATCACTGTCATGCACCGTCTGCAGCATGGCCCGCATGACAGCGGGCGGCTTACGGGCAATGGTAGGTGCTGCCCCCTCGCGGCTGGTCCAGATATCACCACCGGCGATGCTGACCGTCTCACCCGGCAGCCCAACCAGGCGTTTGATGTAGTTGGTGTCGGCATCTTCGGGATACTTGAAGACCACCACATCCCACCGCTGGGGATCGGTGAAATCGTAGGCGAACTTGTCGACCAGAATCCGATCACCGCTGTAAGACGGATAGCGGGCGTCGTACTGAACACCAGGCCCCTGGCCATCAATCAGTTTCATCAGGTTGCCGCAATTCGGGCATGTGGCCGAGGCCACCATCTTGCCAGCCAGTCGCAGCTTGAGCATTGCCAGCTTGCCGTCGGGCGCCTCCAGATCAGCCAACTGCTGTCGGGCCACCTCCCGCTGCTGGGGCCCGGCGGCCGTGTCATCAGCCAGCCGGCGGAGGTCAGTCACTTTGCTGGTCAGCCGGGATAGTTCGGTGCGGAAGGTCTGCGACTGATCGTCTTCCTCACGGCTGGCCCCAGCCTGAAAGTTGAATCCACACTCACTGCAGTCAAGATCCTTGTGCCGGCCCATCAAGGTGGGTGCCATGGAGCCGGTCGGAATCACGAAGGCCTCCGCCTGGAAGGCTCGAAAGAGCAACGCCATCGTGAGGGCAATGATGATCGACTCGACCGTCTCACGGCCGAACCCCAGCGGATTGCGAACAATGTCATTCCGCCGTGGGCCGTGGTCGGCTGCCTCTGGGGCAGTCTGGCTGCTGGTAGTCAGCGAATCCGTCGGCTGCGTCATCCTTGCTCCTTCTCAGGGTCTGGGGTCGGCTGCGGGGCAAGGGCCTGCTCAACGGCCTGCCGCACGTCGGCATAGGTGAAGGGTCGCCCCAGCTGCTCCCGCGCCAGGGTGTCGTCAAACCGAGCCACCTGCTTTCCAGCACGATCCCAGACGAATGCCGCCGGCACACTGTCGAGCCCAAACTTTGCGTAGAGCGTATCGGCATCATCCCGGCTGATCAGGTTCTCAACCGCATGGGCCCCCACCTGTTCTAGAAAAGCCTGCACCGGCGGCAGGATCTCATCAAGCTGACCGAACCCCTCGTAGTCAAACGAGAGGGACAGACAGGCAACCTGGTCACCGTAGTCATTCTGCAGGGCGACCAGCCCAGGAAACTCCTTGACGCACGGTGGGCACGATGTGCTCCAGCAGTCGAGGACCACCACCGTTCCCCGGTGGCCAGCAATCCGTTCGTGCAGGGAGTCATAGTCGACCACCGCCACGGTCACCGGGGGAGTGGGCTGCGCTGCTGGCTCCGACTGCCGGGTGGGCCCGGCCGAACCACAGCCGGCAATCAGCCCCAGCCCGAGCAGGATGATGGCCCGCTTCAGCCCGTTGCCACCAGATGTCATGCTACGCGTCATGTCGTGTTCTAAGTCATCGTTTGAGCACATCCGCCATCGGCCACCGCACCAGCTGTCGGGACCGCGGGAACTGCTCGTCGCCTGCCCAGCCTTCCGCAGCCGGGTCAATCTTTCCAATATCGTACGAACCTGTGGCTGTTTTGGCATCCAGCGGATCATTGCGTGCGGTTCCGGCAGACTGGATGAACGGATTGCCCGTGATGGCGCGACAGCCGTTGCGATTGAGGTGCACCGCAGCCTGCCACCGGTGCTCGACCGCCTGAAACGGGAGGGCTGGGAACTGGTGGGGCTGGAACAGGCGACGCGATCAGAAAACTTGTTCTCCTTCTCGTTTACCCCCCGCACCGTGCTGGTGATCGGCAACGAGCGGCTCGGGATTGAGCCCGATGTACTCGCCCGCCTCGATCGAGTGGCGGAGATTCCCCTGGCCGGGCTTCCGCACAGTCTCAATGCCGCCACGTCGACGGCCATCGCCATCTATGAGTATTGCCGGCAGTTCCCCGCTGGTAGCACGACTGTGGAACCGCCCCAATGACGCTGGTGATTGGCATCGATGAAGCCGGGTATGGCCCGAACCTTGGGCCATTGGTCATTGGTGGATCGGTCTGGGAGGTTGACGAGACGCCCACGTCTTCTAGAGCACACTGCGACGATGATCGCGGTGAGCGTTTTGCCGACCTGGCCACTGCCATTGCTGCTGATTGGCGTGATGGCCGCGGCCCCCCGTGGGGTGATTCCAAAAAAGTGTTCAGCCGCAAAGCGGGCGGATCCGCCCTTGAGCCGCTCGAGCGGGGTGTGTTGGCGGCGGTGCTATCCATGGAAGCAGCGCTGCCGGCAACTGCAGGCTTCCTTCTCGACGTACTCGGCCTGTCGCTGCCGACCGATGCCAGCCAAGCCTGCTGGCGGGGCCTTGCAGCGGTGCCACTGCCCCAGGCAACTCAGGCTGAGACCAGCCAGCAGCAGGCTGACACCGTGCGGCGGCGGTGCCGCCAGCAGCAGCTTCGACTAGTTGGCCTGGCTTGCCGCTGGGTCTGGCCCGCAGCCTTCAATGCCCAGCTCGATGCCGGCCTCAATAAATCCGACATCCTTTCCCAGGTCTCCCTTGGTCTGGCCCATGATCTCCGGCAGCGGCAGCCCACTCGACCAGCCACCATCTGGTGCGATCGGCACGGCGGACGCAAGCGGTACGCAGGGGTGATCTCCCACTGCTTTGCTGCGGCCCGGGTCGAACCCCTGAGCGAGACAGCCACCTGCTCGAGGTACCGGCTCCACGACCAGCAGGCGACGACAACGATCCGTTTCACGGTTGGTGGAGAGGCAGACCTGCCCGTCGCCGTCGCGAGCATGACCGCCAAGTACATTCGGGAGTTGGCCATGGGGGCATTCAACCAGTTCTGGGCTGCCCAGCGGCCAGGCGTTCAGCCAACGGCTGGCTATCCGGTCGATGCCCGCCGCTGGTGGCAAGAGACAGCCCGCCAGCGGCAGCAGCTCGGGATCGCCGATGCAGCCCTCTGGAGACGGGCCTGACCTTGCCCCCAACTCGCTGCGAATCCACAATTTCATTCATGGTAACACTGACCACACAGCTGTACGTCGTCCGGCATGCCTGGGCGGAAGATGCCGGCTCGGATCTCGATGACCATGCCCGTCCCCTGACCAAGAAGGGCCGAAAGCGGTTCGAGCGGTTCATGAAACACATGCGGGATGTCGGCGTTGAGCTCGACCTGATTGTCACCAGCCCACTCGTTCGCACCCGGCAGACTGCCGAAATCATGGCCGAGGTATTCGAGACACCCCGGCTCGAGATGCATGACGCCCTCGCCCCAGCCTCTGATTGGCCGGGCATCGTTGACTGGACTGTAGAAGAGGATGCCGCCCGGGTCGCCTGGGTTGGTCATGCCCCCTGCGTTGGTCGCCTCATCGCGCTCTCGATTGGTGATGGCTCGGCAGCCATTCGGATGCAGAAAGGGGCGATGGCCTCGATCCGACTCGACGACGGCCTTGGGCTACCCGGAGAACTCCAGTGGCTGGCCACCGCCCAACTGATCGAGCCGGCCCTGTGACCGTCTCTGTCTGTCCGGGAATCGACCGGTCCGCCAGCCACCAGCCCTGACCACGGCTCACTTATTCCACCCAAGGAACCCTCGCCATGTCACGAACACGATCGCTGCTCCAGACGCCAGCCGGCGCCTGGCTGGTTCTGCTGGCCGTCGCGGCTGGCGGCTGCTCCTCGGAACCGGGTCCACCCCGCGAGGTGATTGAAATTGAGTCGATTGAAATCCTCGACAACGTCGCTGAGCAACCGCCCGAGGCAGCACCACCAGTTGATCAGGCCCCCGTGGAAGCCCGCACCGCGCGGCAGGCTGCCGATGAGGCCAAGGCCGCAGCGGACCGAAAGATTGACGAAGCAGGCCGGACGGTGAGCCCCCCGCCAACGAGTCCGGCTCCCGCGGCGCGTCCCACCGAACCGACTGCCCCGCCCCCTTTAATCCTTGAAGACGCCACCAGCGATGCCAACTCCTGAGTCACCCCGCGTGCTGCTACCGGAGGCCGATCTCTCGAGCCCCCTGTTTGTCGGTATCGACCTGGGGGGAACCAACATCAAGGCGGCCCTCCTCGATGACGCCGGTCGCATGATCGCCTTTCACACCGAGCCAACCGAGGTCGCCCGGGGCCCCGAAGATGCCGCTGCCCGCATGGGGCAATCGGTCGCCCGCCTTGCTGCTGCCGTCGGCCTGACCGCCGCGGACATCACCGCTGTCGGCCTCGGCACACCTGGCCCGCAAGACCTCGCCAGCGGCATGATGCTGCGGCCCGGCAACTTCCCCGGCTGGGACCACTTCCCAGTGCGGGATCGCGTGGCCAGCCACTGCGGCCATCCGGTTGCCTATGCCAACGATGCCACGGCAGCAGCCTTCGGCGAATTCTGGGTCGGTTCCGGCAGCGCGGCCAGCAGCCTCGTCCTCCTGACCCTCGGCACCGGCATCGGTGCTGGCATCATCATTGATGATCTCACCATCACGGGGGCCCACAGCCATGGGGCGGAGTGTGGCCACATGATTGTCGATCCCTCCCCACAGGCCCGCCACTGCCCCTGTGGGCAGCCGGGACACCTTGAGGCCTATTGCAGCGCCACCGCTTTGAAAAAACGGGCCGCCGAACGCCTCGCCATTGGTGGCACCGGCAGCCTCGCAGATGCTGTCGCAGCCGGGGAACCCTTGACACCGATCCTGATCGGCCGTGAAGCCGCCGCCGGTGACCCGCTGGCCCATGAACTGATCATGGAACTGGCCGACTGGCTGGCCATCGGCATTGTCACCCTGATGCACACGATCGACCCTGCCGTGGTTCTGCTCGGCGGAGCGATGACCTTTGGCCGTGACGACAGCCCGGTCGGCCGTGGCTTCCTTGCCCAGATTGATGCGGCTGTCCGGCGCCGGACCTTTCCGACGCTGGCCCGTGACACGGTGATTGGTTTTGCCACGCTCGGTGGTGATGCCGGTTCCATCGGTGCTGCCGGTCTGGGCCGGCTGGCCTGGAAGCACCGCACCGGTGCCGCCAGCTAAGGCCTCCACCAAACCACTCACTTCCCACCCGAAAGCCGCCCTCATGTCGTTCGACTGTAAGCATATCCGCAACTTTTCCATCATCGCCCACATCGACCACGGCAAGAGCACGCTCGCGGACCGCCTGCTAGAAAACACTGGCACCGTCGACAAACGGCAGTTGAAAACGCAGATGCTCGACGACATGGAGTTGGAGCGGCAGCGGGGTATCACGATCAAGGCCCGCGCAGTCCGCATGGAATATGAGCATCAGGGTGAACGGTATGAGCTCAATCTGATTGACACGCCGGGGCATGTCGACTTCCACTACGAGGTCTCCCGCAGCCTCGCCTGCTGCGAAGGCGCCCTGCTGCTGGTCGATGCCTTCCAGGGTGTGGAGGCCCAGACGGTCGCCAATGCCTACGCCGCCATTAACGAAGATCTGGAGATCGTGCCGGTCATCAACAAGGTTGACCTCGTCCATGCCCGCGTCGATGAAGTCCTGCAAGAAATGGAGCAGAGCCTCGCGATCGACCCTGACGAGGTGCTCCGGGTCAGCGCGAAGACTGGCCTCGGCATTGATGCGTTGCTGGCTGCCATCGTCGAACGGATTCCACCCCCGAAGGGTGATCCCGAGGGGGTTCTCCAGGCGATGATTTTTGACAGTCACTACGACAGCTACCGCGGCGTGATCACCTATGTCCGGGTGATCGATGGCACGATTCGCAAAGGGCAAAAGATCCGGTTCCTCAAAACGGGCGTCAGCCACGAGGTGCTCGAACTGGGCCAGTTCGTACCGCAACGGCGATCCTGCGACAGCCTGGCTGCTGGCCAGGTCGGCTATCTCGTCTGCAACATCAAGGATGTGGAGCAGGTCCACATCGGGGACACCATTTCGATCCCGGGAGCCGACGCTGCCGCCCCACTGGACGGCTACAAGGCGCCACAGCGGATGGTCTACTGCGGCCTCTATCCATCGGAAGGGGAAAACTTCGAAGAACTGCGGGAGTCTCTGGAGCGGCTGGCAATCAATGATCCGTCGTTTGAGTTTCAACCCGAAAGCAGTGATGCCCTCGGCTTCGGCTTTCGCTGTGGCTTCCTCGGTCTGTTGCACATGGAGATCATCCAGCAACGACTTGAGCAGGAGGCTGACCTTGATCTGGTGCAGACGGCCCCCAACGTCACCTATCAGATTCTGCTCAAGAATGGTGAGACGCTGGAAATCACCAATCCCCAGGACGTGCCCGACACCGGTCAGATTGAAGAGTTCCGGCAGCCGATCGTGCGGTGCAACTTCCTCGTGCCAGCCGAGTTCATCGGCCCGGTGATGCAACTCTGTAGCGATCGGCGGGGAGTGTTCCTGAAAACAGAATATCTTTCCCCGACCCGGGCGATGCTCTCCTTTGACCTGCCACTGGGTGAAGTGATCTACGATCTGCACGACAGACTGAAGAGCGTGACCCGCGGCTATGGCACGCTCGACTATGAACTGCGGGGCTACTTCCCGGCCGATCTGGTCCGGCTCGACATTCTCGTCGGCGGCAAGAAGGTCGACGCCCTGTCGATCATCTGTGACCGTCGCGACGCCGACCGGCGGGGCCGGGCCATCGTCAAGAAGCTGCGCAGTGAGATCGACCGCCACATGTTTGAGGTGGCCCTGCAGGCTGCGATCGGCACGAAGATCATCGCCCGCGAGACGATCTCAGCGCTCCGGAAGAACGTCACCGCCAAGTGTTACGGCGGCGACATCTCCCGGAAGAAGAAACTCTGGGCCAAGCAAAAGGAGGGGAAGAAGCGAATGAAGAGCATCGGTTCTGTCGACATTCCCCAGAAAGCCTTCATGGCCGTCCTCGACACCGGCGACGAGCGGAAGTAGCTCTTCCGGCGAGGTTCCAATCAACCGACTCCGACGGCACGCCAGCCGACGGCGCGAGCGGCGGCGAGATCGAGCCGAGGATCATCGCCCACCAGCAGGAGTTCACGCGGCGATCGACCCAGCCGCGACTCGACCGTCCGAAAAAATTCCGCCGCTGGTTTCCGCCAGCCCAGCTCGCTTGACGCGAAGACATGGTCAATGCCAGCCAACGGTTCGAGGACGCGAGCCAAGGGCACAAGCCGCTCATCGAAATTGCTGGCGACTGCCACCTCACAGCCGGCTGCCCGCGCCTGCTCGAGCAGCATCACCCCAGCGACAACCGGCTGCCAGGATGCGGGCTGCCCAAAGTGATCCCAAAGATCCTGAAAGATGGCCTCCGCCTCAGGCTTCTCATCAAACACCTCCTCCACAATCAGCCGCCAGCGGTCGTATTCCCGCCGCCGACTGGTGGCAAAGGCGGGCTGGCTCGCCGCATCAATAGCCTCCTGGCGGCCCCAGGCTGTCGCAAACCGCTGCCGAATGTCAGGTTCAGCCAGTTCCACGCCATGCCGCCGCCCTGCCTCGGCATAGGCCCGGGCCACTGAGGGGCTCGGCTCAATCAGCGTGCCCACCACATCAAAGACAACGGCCCGAACGCCCCGAAACAGGTCGGTCGTGCAGGGTTCACAGGTTGCAGTCGGCATAGGCGGCTCCGGTGTAATGACCTTAGAAAGATCATAGGCCGGCCGCCGGCGTTGGGGATCAGCCCCCGTCGCCCCGGCGGTTACCGCCGGGCAATCAGCCCCAGATCGAGCCCGAAGACAAACAGCATGAGGGACAGCAACAGCACCAGCCCCACATAGGACAGAATGCCGACAACGTGCTCACTCGGCGGCTTGCCCCGGATCAGTTCGTAGAGCAGGAACACCATGTGGCCACCGTCAAGCACGGGAATCGGCAGAAAGTTGATCACCGCCAGGTTGGCACTGAGCATCGTCAAAAACAGCAGCAACCGCCCCAGCCCCTCTTCAGCTGACTTGCCTGCCTGCTTGGCAATTTCGATCGGCCCACCGAGCAGCCGTGGGCTGATCTGGTTGCTGGTGATCTTTTGGAGAAAGCGATAGACGACTGACAGATCTTCACCGGTCTTGGCGAGCCCCTGGGCAAGTGCCGCACCCACCGAGCCCGCCTGAACAAGCCGGTAGACAGGCTGGAAGATCAGGCCTCGGTCAACCACAAACGAGTCCGTGGCAGCAACCGGCAGCAGTTCGACATCGCGGGAAAGACCGTCGGCCGATGCCACGGTGAGGTGCAGCCTGGTGTTTGCCGGTGACTGCTGCAGCATTGCCATCACGAACGGCCAGTTGGGAGCGGCTTCGGAGAGTTCCACGCCGGGGTCGTCCTCGCGGCTCGGTTCATCCCCGGCGAGCGACTCACCCACCTTGAGAAATCGCGCTCGGGTCAAAGCCTCACCCACTTGGATACCCGCGAGCGCTGCGGGTGAGTCGGGGGCGATCGCCACCACCTGCGAGCCCACCGTGAAGGCCAGCCCGAGGCTCGAGACTGCCACCGGGCTCTGCGGCCAGCGGGACTCCTCAATCCAGCTCACCGGCCGCGGCGTTACTTCAATTGTTGCCGTCGCAGCTTCCGCTGTGGCCTCACCAGAGGCTGCCCCACGCCGCACACCGAGCAGCACGGGTTGACCGGTGCGGGCCCGAAGTCGGCTATCGAGCGTGAGCGGATTGCCCAGCGGTTCGCCAGCGACCGTCACGATTCGGTCCCCCGGTTGTAGCCCTGCCTGCGCCGCCGGCGAATCAGCCTGCACGCTGGTGATTGCCCCAGCCGCCATGATCAGTCCGGTTTCCAGCCGTGGCTGCGCCGGCAGCGTGACCGTCGCCTCGCCCCCAGCCGCCCGCTGCACCGTCAGCTCAACTGCTGCATCCGCCTGCTCTGACAACGCCGCGATCAGATCGGCATACCGGGCCACCGGGGTGCCGGCGACCGCCGTGATGGTGTCGTTCGGTGCAAAGGCCGGTGTCGCCTGCCCGGCCGCACCAGGCAGACCCAGTTCCAAATCTGCAGGCAGCGTCAGGGAAAAGGGGCTGGTCACGCCAACGGTGGGAATGCCCAGATCGGTATCGGGATGCAGCGTCAGCAGTTGCTCCTGCTGATCGGCCGGCCGCATGACCGTAAAGTCGATGCCCCGAGCGGGGTCGCCAAGAGTCACCCCCTTCTGCAAATCGGTAAAGACCGGGTCCGTCTTGTCACCAATGGCGACAATCTCATCGCCTGTCCGCAGGCCCGCCCGCCAGGCGGCCCCTCCGGGACGAACACTCGAGACTTCACAGGTGAGTTCCTCCACCCCTAGGCTGAACGCCCAGGCGGCCAGCAGCACCGCAAAGATGACGTTCATGATCACACCGGCGGAAATGATCGCCATCCGCTCCGGCACACTCTGGGCCGGATAGCTGCGGGGATCCCAGGCCGGGTGCGGGTCAGCCGTCGGCTCCGGGGGCAGATCACCCGACTCAATTACCTCGCGGGCCCGCTGGGCTTCGCGGGCAGCCGCAGCCGGATTGTCATCCTGACCGAGCATCTTCACGTAGCCACCCAGCGGCAGAATGCCGATGCCGTACTCGGTCTCTCCCCACGTGAAATGGGCCAACTTCAGCCCCCCAATGTCAAAGCCGATGTAAAACTTCTCGCACTTCACCCCACAGGCTTTCGCCACCAGGAAGTGACCGAGTTCGTGCACAAAAATCACGAATCCCAGCCCGATCGCTACCTGCAGGATCACCAGCCAACTGGCCGGCTCAAGAATCCAGAGGCCCAGCAGGTCTGCGGCTGCCAAGGGTGCCGTCGCTCGCATCAACACATCCACGTTCTGACTTCCTTTCTGGCCCAGGCGTCAAGCCTGAGAATATCTTCCAAGGTTGGCTCCGGCTCGAACGGATGCTCCGTCACCGCCCGCTCACAGAGCCTCGCAATCTGAGGAAACGGCAGGCGGCCAGCAAGAAACGCCTGAACAACTTCCTCGTTGGCTGCATTCAGCACCGCCCCTGACGTGCCCCCGCGGGCGGCAGCCTCGTGGCCCAGCCGAACCGCCGGAAACCGCTCAAGATCTGGTGGCTCAAACTCCAACTGATGCGTCGCCCCAAAGTCGAACCGCCGCGCCGGGCCGGCGTACCGCTCTGGATACGCAAGGGCATACTGAATCGGCAGCTTCATGTCGGGTGGGCCGAGCTGGGCAATCACCGAGCCGTCGACATACTCCACCAAGGAATGCACGATCGACTGCGGGTGGACCACTACGTCAAGTTGCTCTGCCGGGAGGTCAAAGAGCCAGCGGGCCTCAATCAACTCTAAGGCCTTGTTCATCATCGTGGCCGAGTCGATGGTGATCTTTGGGCCCATCGACCAAGTCGGATGATTGAGCGCCTCGGCCGGGGTCACCGTTGCCAGGCGATCCTGGCTCCACGTTCGGAAGGGACCACCACTGGCCGTGAGGACCACCCGCTGCACTTCCTGCCGCTGGCCACTCCGCAGGGCCTGATGGATCGCCGAATGTTCGCTATCGACCGGCAGGATACTGCCGCCGGTCTGGGCAGCCCGTTGCATCACCAGCGGTCCGGCCATCACCAGGGTTTCTTTGTTGGCCAGGGCGACGGTCTTCCCGGCCGCCACGGCGGCCCAGGTGCTCTGCAGCCCAGCTGCCCCAACGATTGCCGACACCACTCGATCAACCTCGGGAGCGGTCACTAGGTCAGCCAATCGGTCCGGACCGACCGCCAATTTTGTGCCCGCTGGCAACGCCCCGGCCCCGATCGTCGCTGCAGCAGCTGCATCTGTCACCACCAGCCAGCGGGGCCGATGGATCCGAGCCTGTTCCAGCAGCGGTCCAACGCTCCGGTGACCGCAGAGCAGCCAGGCGGCGAAGCGGCCCGCCGAGGCTGCGATCACCTCCAGCGTGCTACAGCCAATGCTGCCGGTCGATCCGAGCACGGCCACCTGCTGGGGACGAGTCTGCCCAACAGACCCGCCCACTCCGGCCGACGAGGCGACAGGTGCCGACCCCGAGGAGGCCGGTGCCGCGGTACGGTCGGATGCCATCATGAAGACGTCGATCGGGGTGGGAGGGGACCCAGCGGGCTACCTGCCTGCAGAACTTCCCGAATAGTTTACGCGGCACGGCGATCGGACGCTATCTGAGCCGTTTGTCGCAGCCCTCTCCGCTGCCTACGATGGGAAGATAGGAACCTTTTGGAACTCACCCCGTAGCGACCCCTCCATGACGCACCAGCCCAAAGACCGAGACCCAGGAAAACGCGGCAACGACCGCAAGCAAGCCTTCGGCGGATCGAACCTGATCTGGTCGCTGATTGCCGTGGCGGTCGCAGGACTCTTCGCCGCCAGCCTGTTCGGAAGCGGGCAGGAAGTGGCCCTAAGTTACACCGATCTGGAACGGCTGATTCGGGCCGCCGGCGAGCAACAGGACCAGGCCGCTCCACCAAAGTTTGTCGAAGTGGTGACCGGTCGGACAGCCAAGGGCACACCGCGGGTCTCCCGGTTCTGTTCGATCGATGAGGTCGTCATCGGTGCCTTCGAGGTGACCGGCACGCTCCGCAACGTGCCGCTGCCGGGCGGGGACGGCAAGGGAGGTCTGCGGCCAATCGACGACGGCCGGCTGATCGCCGGGGGCGGCCAAACGGGTGACAAGCTCCGGTTTCGCACCGCCAAACTGCCGAGCGAAAACTCGGAAGGCCATCTGTCGAAACTGCTCGATGAAAACAATGTCGCCTACCGCTATGAAGATCCACCGAGCCCCTGGCGGAACTGGATGCCGATGCTGGTACTGACCGGGCTGTTCGGCCTTGCCTTCTTCCTGATGATTCGCCGGATCGGTGGAGCTGGCAGCCCGATGGCCTTCGGCCGCAGCCGCGGCAAGATGTACGCCCAGGAAGACCTCGGCATCACCTTTGACGACGTCGCCGGCATCGATGAAGCCGTTGAGGAACTGCGGGAAGTGGTCGAGTTTCTCCGCAGTCCGGAAAAGTATCAGGTGCTCGGTGGCCATATTCCCAAGGGGGTGCTCCTGGTCGGCCCCCCTGGCACCGGCAAGACCCTGCTGGCCAAGGCAATCGCTGGCGAAGCAGGCGTGCCCTTCTTCGGCCTCTCCGGCAGTGACTTCGTCGAAATGTTCGTCGGCGTCGGTGCCGCCCGGGTGCGGGACATGTTTCAGCAGGCCGCCCAGAAGAGCCCTTGCATCATTTTCATCGATGAACTCGATGCCCTCGGCAAAACCCGGGGCTCAGGTGTTGTCGGTGGCCATGATGAGCGAGAACAGACACTCAATGCCTTGCTCGTTGAGATGGATGGGTTTGGAAGCAACTCCGGCGTCATCGTGATGGCCGCCACGAATCGCCCGGAAACACTCGACCCGGCCCTGCTGCGACCCGGCCGCTTTGATCGCCATGTCCTGGTTGATCGCCCTGACGTCCGTGGCCGCGAAGCGATCCTGCGGGTGCATGTGCTCAACGTCAAACTCGACCCCCGGGTCAACATTGAGCAAGTGGCTCGGATCACCTCAGGCTTCTGCGGAGCCGATCTGGCGAACCTCGTCAACGAGGCTGCCCTGCTTGCTGCTCGGAACAACAAGCAGTCGGTCGGCATGGACGAGTTCAACGAAGCGGTTGAACGGGTCACTGCCGGGCTTGAGAAGAAGAAGCGGGTTATCCACGAGGATGAAAAGAAACGGGTCGCCTACCACGAAGCAGCCCATGCGTTGGTGGCCTACTCGCTGCCCAACACCGACCCGATCCACAAGGTCTCGATCATTCCCCGGGGGCTCGCGGCCCTTGGCTACACCATGCAACGCCCCGAGGACGACCGCTACCTGCTCACCCAAAGTGAACTCGAGAGCCGCATTCAGGTGCTGCTGGCAGGCACAATCGCAGAAGAACTTGTCTACGCTGATGTCTCAACTGGAGCACAGAACGATCTTGAACGGGCCAGCGAAATTGCCCGCTCGATGGTGATGGACTACGGCATGAGCCGGCTCGGTCGGGTCAACTACCGCGAGAGCCAGCGGTCTCCCTTCCTCACTGGGGGTGGTGCCGACCTCGGTGCTGGCCGTGGCCACAGTGAGGAAACAGCCCGGGAGATTGACGAGGAGGTCAAGCGGATCATCGACTTGTCGATCGACCAGGTGCGGCAGATTCTGGAAACGCGACGGGCATCCCTCGAGGCGATCACCACTCGGCTGATTGAGGCGGAAGTGATGGATGGCACCGACCTGCGGGACATTGTCGAAACCACCAGCGGCAAACCCCAACTCGTGCCGGGAACCGGCACCGAACGACGAAACGGCGGACCGAAGCCCAACGCCGAGCCTTCGGCAAGCCCCGATGCTGACGCCGCCGCCGATGCCGCCGGCCAGTCGTGATACGACCGACACAATCGCTTTGTTTCGCCCGGTCGGCAGGCCTGCTTGAGCCAGTGGCCGGCCCCTGCCGATCTCTCCCAAGGAAGCCGGAGAAGCGGTTCAGTCCAGAGCCCCATCAGCCCCCTGTGAGGATGTCAGGAAGCACCATGTTGAAGAGTCTTTTTCTGGCGGTTGGAATTTTTGCCGTAGTCGTCGGCATTGAACTGCTCTTTATCGACTCCGCTGTGGTCGTCCCACTGGCCGGCGGTGGTGGACGTACCATGGCAGCACCCGAATGGGCACCCTGGCTGCTGATTTCTGTCGGCGCCATCACGGTCCTCAACCTCTGCACCTTGCCCCGCGGGCTGATCAAAGAATGATCGCGGGGAAGGAACCCGAGGCTCCCTGATCGTCAGCCCGCTCCTCTGGCTGACCTGCCATGATCACCACTTCCACCCGTCCGACGCACGACACCGTTTTATTCGACGGACAGTGTCGGTTCTGCCAAGGCCAGGTGGCCCTGCTGCGTCGGCTCGACCTTGGCAGGCGACTGCATTTCCTTTCCCTGCATGACCCCCGGGTGGCAGCAGATTTCCCCGAGATTCCTCCGGGACAACTCCAGCAGCAGATGTTCGTCGTGGATCGCCGGGGCTCGGCCCGCGGCGGCGCCGTAGCGGTTCGCTACCTGTCCCGGCGGCTTCCGCTGTTGTGGCCGCTCGCCCTGCTCCTCCACATCCCTGGCTCCCTTCCGCTCTGGCAGGCGGCCTACGCTTTTGTGGCCAAACGCCGGCTGCTGCTGGCCGGCCGTTGCGATGACGACAGTTGTGCGCTCCCGTAGCACGACCTGGCACCAACCTGCCTGCAGGTCACTAGTCACACTGGATGACCACTCACTCGTCAGTCAGCCCAAAAAACATCAGGTGCTGCCAGGGCAACTGGTCAAAGTCACGCTGGAGGGTAAACCCGTTCGGCTCGAGTTCCCGCCTGACCTGGGCCTTCGTCATTTTGTGCAACGGCTTGATCGGCACCGCTAGGTCCTCACCGCGAAACTCAGCCAGCACAATCTGGCCTGTCGGTCGGAGGCTTTTCCGGATCCGGGTGAGCATCTGCTCTGGATGGGAAAACTCGTGATAGACATCGACGCAGAAGACCAGATCGACCTCGCCGACCGGCAGCCTGGGATCAATTACCGTGCCGAGCACCGGTCGAATGTTGAAGAGCTTGGCCTGCCGAGCGCGGGCAACCAGCAGCCGCAGCATCTCGGGCTGAATGTCGACGGCATACACCGTCCCCTCGGGGCCAACCTGGCGGGCTAACTCCAGAGTGTAAAACCCGTTGCCACAGCCCAAGTCACAGACTGTCTGCCCCGGCTTGAGAGCAAGGGCCTCCAGCAGCATCCGGCAGTCTTCCTCCCGCTGACGGCTCTCACGGACGAGCCACGGCGCCCCGGTGTAGTGCATCGTCTGGGCGATCGCACGGCCCATGTAGTGCGTTTGTGGCGGTGGAATCTCGGCACTGCGATCGATCTTCAGGTCAATCACCAGCGGCCGTACTGGCCGCTCGGCCGTCGGCTCCGCAGCGGCCGCGGCCCCGACCGAAAGACCGAACCAGGCGGTCAGGGCCGCTCGCAGAGGCATCGTCATTCTGCTCATCGTGAACCTCTCCTGAAAGACACCGTTGCATCACAGACCACGCCGACACCCTCACCCCTCATCCACGCCGGTGCTCACTGCTCCACTCCCAAACTGTGAAAGCCCGCCTGGGGCTGGAAACGCTTGGACTCTGGCTTCGTGCTCAGATTGAAAACGGGGGGTTCGCTCTGCTGCAGTACGCTCTCGGCGAAGTAGTTTTCACTGGAATGCTGCCTCAGAAAAATAGCTCCTCGCCCCTGAACAGCCTCTAGGCAATTGTTGAAGAAATAGTTGTTCGCTGTCGTCTTTTCTGCTGAGCGGCCACCCACAGCCATGCCACTGCCGTTTGGCTCCATTCCCTTCGCCGCCCGAACTCTGTTGCAGGCAACGACGTTCTTTTCAGTGATCCCTTTTACGGCCTCGGTCCACATGGAAATGCCGTGCACCTTGCTTTCTTCAATCTGATTCGCAAAGGCAATATTTTCTTTCACGCACTCCTCAAAGAATACGCCCGAATGACGTTCGTTGCCCGTGACGTGATTAAAGAGCGCTGCACTGTTGAAACAATAGGCGTCGAAGTCGATCGTAAAGTTCCCAGCCCGACAGGTGTTCCCGAGCGCGTACACCCGTTTGGACACATGGGCCCAAATCCCCCGATGGCCCGCGGTACTGACCTCGCAGTCACGGATCACGAAAGGCCCCCGGTGTTTCTTCGAACTGACTGCGTTCACCGGTGACGCACCACGGCCACCACTGCCCGGCCGCAGGTCGCAGGCAACCCCCTCAATCAGGAGCACATTCTTCGCGTCCGCGGCACTCACCGCTGAAAAGACTTTGCCTGCGGTCATGATCCGGCCACCGGAAAACGAGACGCACCCCTCACCTTTGAGTTCAATGAGTTCGAGCTTCTCACTGTCGCCGGCCACCTCATCCCGAATGATCTGCCCATCGAGAACGACACAGGCAAATCCGGGGATCTGCAACGAATCATTGCCTCGCAGGAAGAAGTCGCCGACCAATTGCACGACCAAGACTGCTTGTGGATAGGTTGCCCGAGCCGCCTTCAGTCGGTCGTTGACTTGACCGACCGACATCCCCTCGGCACCGGCCTCGACTGTCAGATCAATCCGTGGTCGGGTCGCTGACGACTCCTCATCGCCCTTCCAAAGGTGCTGGGAACGATGCCGGTTTGCCGCTGTTGGCGGATCAAACATGGTGACGCCGCGTCCCACTCCAGCACCGATCGTCAGGCCAGTATTTGAGTACAGCGCGTTGCCTTTGCCACTGTCATGTCCATCAACGTTGTTCGTGTTTGCAAAGGTATTCCAGCCAACCGTTGCGTCTGCTCCACGAAGAACGACACCGGTTGCATTCCGCTCAATTCGGTTCTCGTAGACCAAGCTGTACCGACTTGGGGCTGCCAGCCGAATGCCGACGTCATTGTCTGTCAGTTGATTGCGGGTCAGCACCACATTGGACGCGGTGACAGCTACGCCTGTCTGGCAGGACCTGCAGCAGACATTGGCAACAATCGAGGAAGGCGCGTCGATAGCAATGCCGGTCTGCTCAACTGCGTCAATAATCGTGTCGAGCACAATGAAGGCTGGCGTCTCACCCACCACGACTCCATTCCCCTGACACGCAGTGATCCGTGAACGAGTCAAGGAAACGGGGCTGTGATACTTTTCCACGCCTTGTCCCCGCACCCGGATACCATCTCCTCGACAGCCAGCCAGTGAGAGCTGATCCAGATGCACCCGGCCACTTCGTTCAATCAGGATGGCGGTCTCAATGCAATCACGACCGTTGAACATGAAGGCATCGGTCGGCTCGCTTCGGCCCCGCGGGTCCGCGCGACCCTTGATGCTGACAAACTGGCTGTCTCGGACGAGCAATAGGGCTGCAGCCGTGCAGGATGAGGCCGCCACAAGTTGGCCGCCGGCTTCGAAGATCAGGCAGGTCTTGTCGGGAAGCGAGAGCGGCTGTGAGGTGATCTCAATCGGGCCGGTCAGACGAACCACCGTCACTGCATCCCGATGCTCCTGAAAGGCAGCATCCAGCCGTCGTTGCGCGGCCGCTGCCGACATGCCGCCAAGTTCAACGGTTCCCACCCGTTCATTAGGATCGATTATGAAGGGAAACGTGGGGTCTTGGTAAAAGTCTGCCAGGAGCGTTGGGACACCCCCTCGTCGCTGGTCATCAAACGACGCGGTACTCAGGACCCGCGGAACGGAAGGCTCGTCAGCCGCGGGAAGCCACCCTCCCCACAGCAAACCCACCAACCAGAAAACAATCGCTAATGCATGCTGCATACCGCCACCTGTTGAAACTGTTCACTGCGCGGCAGACGACACTCGCCTCACATCGCTTGGTACGTGCCCTCCAGCGTAGGCGTCCGCAGGATGGCTCTGCAAGAAAAAGTGATCGTCACCAACGGTAGCATCGGCGTGCGACTGCTCGTGGCTCAGGCCGCGTCGTACCGGGGCTTTTCCAGCAGGGGAACCCCGGCCACATCAAAGCAGCTGACAATCGTGATGCCACAGCGGGCCGCATAGCCGATCAATTGATCGCGATCGACCAGAATCGTCTTTCCTGCCTCAATAGCCAGCACCCGCGCACCGGCAGCCCGAATCGACTGCAGCGTGCCAATGCCGATCGTTGGCATGTCGAACCGCTCGTCCTGCTGAGGCTTGGCTACCTTCACCACCGTCATTCCACCAGATCGGCAGAGCTGCCCAGCCCGACGGATGCACTCATCAGTGCCTTCGATTGCCTCCAGTGCCAGCGGAGCCCGGTTCTTCACCACCACAGTCTGACCGATGTCGAGCCGGCCTAGTTCCTTCGCCAGCCGCCAACCAAAGGCAACGTCCGCCATGCGGCGTTTCGAGAGGGACTTACCCGCAAGGACCCCTTCGGTGGCCAGCAGTTCCGGCGCAAAGTCGGTGGCCGGACAGATCCGCACGCCCGACCGATCAAAGGCTGTGGCAATCGCCGCCAGCAGAGAGTCGTCCCGGTTGTCTTTCTTGCGGCTGACGACATGTGGCCAGAAGGTTCGCAGTCCCTTCCAGTCAGGCAGATGCCGGACCCAGCCCAACCGACGAAAGAGCTTTTTCTTGTGGATCTTGCCGGCCATGGTCGCCCGGAGCACGCCGTGCTGACGAAAGAAGTCGATCGCCTTGCCAATCTCGGCAACGCCAACTTCGCCATACACGTCCGCAAGGGAAGCGAGTGACTCTTCGGCATGGTGACGAATCGTCAGGATCGCAACCCGCCCACCCCGCCGCCGGATCGCCTCGGCCGTCGCGATCGGGAACCGCCCCCAGCCCGCCAGGATGCCAATCAGTTCACCGTCGAGGTCCGGTGCGGAGCCCTGGGCATGGTCAGCTGTCGCTGCTGTCATCGTGGTGTCGGTCACTGTTCCAAGGCCACTCCAGCCACGCGTGGTTTAGGCCGCCCGCGACGACGCGTCGTCAGAGTCCGGCTGCTGCCCTTCCTCCAACGCATCAAGCCGCTTCCCGAACTGTTTAAGTTGCTTCCGCATTTCGGGCAGCTTCGACATCGCAGCAAGTTGGAGCTTGCGATCCTTCAGGTCGATCGCTGGTTCGCCGAGCACGGTTTTCTTGGCAGCGACGTCGTTGGAGACACCCGACCGGGCACCGAGCACGGCACCGTCACCGATGTGAATGTGATCCCGTAGGCCGCACTGGCCAGCCATGATCACCCACTCACCCGTACTGGTGCTGCCGGCAACGCCGACCTGGGAACAGATCATGTTATGGCTGCCGATGCGACAGTTGTGGGCAATCATCACCAGGTTGTCGATCTTGGTGCCACTGCCAATTGTCGTTGGCCCGTAGGTGCCCCGATCGATGGTAGTGCCGGCACCGACCTCAACCCGATCGCCAAGCTCCACCCAGCCAAGCTGGGCAGACAGTTCCAGCCCATCAGCGGCTGGCTTGTAACCAAAGCCATAGGCACCCAGGACGGCATTGGCGTGAATGATGCAGTCGCGGCCAACCACGGTGTCTTCGTAGAGAACCGCCCCCGGAAAAATGGTCGTTCCCGCTCCGATCCGACAGCCTGCTGCCAGCCGCACGCCAGCATGCAGGGTGACCCCTTCCCCCAGGTCGCAATCGGGGCCAACAACCGCCAAAGGATGCACCTCCACATCACCGGCAAGCCGCGCCGAAGGGTCGATCACCGCCTGCGGGCTCACGCCGTGACGCTGCAGAGAACGGACCGGGCGAAAATGCCTGACGATCCGGGCAAACGCGGCATGGACGTCGGCAACCTCAATGGTCGGTCGATCCTGAGGACCGACACCCACCGGCACAATCGCTGCGGCGGCCCGGCTTTTTTCCAGGCTTGGCAGCCGCTCGACGGCATCGACCAGTGTCACCGCGGTCTCGGTGGCTGTCTCGAGGGTAGCTGCAGCGGTCACTCCCTCAGGGGCCAGCGCCTTGTCGGGCAAGACAAGTTGACCGCCAACGAGTTCGGCCAGCGTGGCGAGCGGAATCGACATCAGACAACCTCCCTGCGCAGACGACCAGGCCGCCTCCGCTGACGGCTGTCGGGGGGAGATTAGGGACCCGGCGGAGGGGACGCAAGATCGGCCGAGGCCGATTCAGCCGCCCTGTCAGCCCGCCACAGCATGGCCACGGCCAGGACCAGCCGAAGCGTCCAGGCGATGGTTCGAATCCAGTTGGAATCGACCAGGAACCGATGCGTTGCCGTATCCCAGCCGGCAGAAAGCCGCAGATGGCAGGGCACCTGCAGCAAAAACGTGCTGGCCCAGATGCCGGCCAGCAGCACCGCCCCTGCGAGGGGCATCCCGATGCCAAGCCCGCGGGGCCGTCGGACGAGCAGCCAGGCCGCCACCATGCCCTCGGTGAGCATCGGCGGAATCACCACGGGACCGGTACGGGCTCGATGGGCCTGCTCCCAAGCGCCAAAGGTGTCGTGGGGCCAGCCCTCCATCAGCGGATAGTGGACCACCTGCACAAACCAGATCAGGCCGGTCATGCAGCCGGTAGCGACGAGTTGCACGATCAGCGGCCAACGGCCAGCAGAAGCGGGGGATGGCATCAGGTTCCGATCGGAGCGAGTACCTCAACGGCATTCCCGGCGGGATCAGCGACATAGCAACTCCGGGTGCCATCCCGATGGGGCTTCAGCGTCCCAAACGCCTCTGCCTGAGGATGGATGAACCCGATGTGGGGTGGATGCTGATCAGGAATCACCAGTGCCAGTCGGGTGTTGCCGAACTCAAGCAATGCCCAGGTCTCATCCTGATAGCCGATCTCACAACGGAAATGCCGGCGATACCACTCGACCGCCTCAGCCACATTCTTGACCGCGATGGCAACATGGTGGATTTCATCGAGGGCCGCCTGGGGATCGGCGACAGGAAGGGAATCAGGCGCGGGTGCAGTCATGGGAGCGAGTCCTGGTGGGTAGGGGCAATCAGAGTGATGAGTATACGCAAGGCATGGCGACCGGCACTGATCCTTCAGGCCGCTCGTCCATGCGAGGCAGGCCCGAGCCCGTCAACTGCGTGTCTTGAGATCGGCCAGGCCACCATCGATGCCAATCAACTGACCGGTCACCCAGGTGTTCTGCGGATCGAGCAGCCAGCAGATGCCGCGGGCAACATCCTCCGGCTCACCCAGTCGGCCAGCCGGATGCATTGCCACCGAGGCCTTCTCGGCAAGTTCGTTGGCCAGAATCCCAGCCGCAAGGGGCGTTCGCACGAGACCGGGGGCAACCACATTGAAGCGGATCTTCGCCCGGGCATAGGTCGCCGCGGCCGAACGGGCCAGCCCGATCACGCCTGCCTTCGCCGCCGCCACTGCCTCGTGGTTGGCCAGGCCAAGGCGGGCTGCTGCGCTTGAGAGCAGCACCACCGAACCGCCCGTTGCCTTCAACAGCCGCCCGGCAGTGCGAACACAAGTAAAGGCGGTGGTCAGATTGGCTGCCAGGGTCGCCTGCCAGTCGTCCGGCGTTGTGAGATGGGCTGGCTTCAGCAGGATCGAGCCGACGCAGTTGGTCATGCCACTGAGCCCACCCAGTTCTTCGGCTGCCCGGTCCCCGCAGGCATCGACGGCATCGGCGTCGGTCGCCTCAACGGTTCCCCAGGGACAGCCGAGGGTTGTCGCGAGCTGTTCCAGCGGACCGGCCGTCCGCCCGGCCAAAAAAACCTGGCCGCCACCGGCAACGATCTGATGGGCAACCGCCGAACCGATTCCGCCAGCCCCACCAATGATGAGCACCTTTTGCACGGTCACCTCATGTTGCTCGTCTGCTGGTCACCCGCCGACCACTGGCTCAGAGCCAGTCTCCGATCGTCTGCTCAAGGTGAGCCTGCTCGGCCATGCTGCGGAGCTTGCCAATGGCTCGGGTCTGGATTTGCCTGATCCGCTCCTTGCAGACTCCCATCTCCACGCCGAGTTCGCGGAAGGTCTTGGGCTTCCCTCCATCGAATCCGAAGCGAGCCACAACAATCTGCTGCTCGCGGGGTTCCAGTTCCTCAAGGAACGTTGTGAACACATGCTTGAGATAGCCAACCTGCTCGGGCGTGCATGAATCGGGGTCGCGGGGCTCCTCCGCCCGATCCCTGACCGGTTCATCGTCGGATGCAAACCGGTTCCGCTGCTGGCGGCACTTTTGAGAAATTCGGAAGAAGTGCCGCTGGATGGCATAGGTGGCATAGGTGCTGAAGCGATTGCCGAGGGCAAAGTTGAACTTTTCCACCGACCGCATCAATGCAACGTTTCCTTCGCTGATCAATTCGTCAAATGAAAGGCTCGGCTCGTTGAACTTCTTGGCGATCGAAACAACCAATCGCAGATTGGACGTGATCAGAATCGCCTTGACGGTCTCCGCTTCAGCCAGCAGACCTTCAACCTGCTTGAGTTGCTTCATCGTGGCCCGCTTGGGGTCGAGCCGATCGCGGCGGGTGACGGCTTGGAACTTCAACCAGTTCATTCGCCGGAAATAGAATTGCTCCTCATCCTTGGTTAGCAACCGGGTCTGGTAGAGACTCGCCAGATACGGCGACAACGACCGACCTGCCGACGCCCGTGCCTCTGCTGCCGCCCGCTCAAGCGGAACCCCAGCATCAGCTGGCGGGGTACTCGCCAGCCGCTCAGCGTCGGGCTCAAGAAAGACATCCCCGCCGATGTACTCGATAGCCCGCTCAAATAAGGAGGCCCGCTTCCGAGCAAGGATGGTCTTCCGGCGTTTCTCTGCGGGCGTCAGCCCCCGACCAGAAACGATCGCAGGGCGTGTTCCGACCGTCTGGCGGCGGGCACTGGCAGTTTTGGGGAGACGTCGAGGCGAAGCAATCGCGATCACGGCTTAGATCCTTTCTCGCAGAACGACCGGCACCAAGGCAGGCGGCCAGTACAATGCCACATATCCTTATGAACCGCAGATTCAGCCAGCGACTAACCGGTAGCCCAAAAAACCGGTTTCCCCCGGCCTTAACTGTCCAAAAAGCCCGCGACCCCGAGCCCCTCTTCCACCAGCCAGCCTTGCCATGCCCCGCCACCTTGTGCTTGTTCTCGGCGACCAACTCAACCGAAACACCGCCGCTCTGGATGGGTTCGACCCGCAGGCCGATCTGGTCTGGATGGCCGAGGTCGCTGAGGAATCGACCCAGGTATGGTCTCACAAGGCCCGGATCGTCACCTTTCTGGCGGCGATGCGGCACTTTCGTGACGACCTGCTCGCCGAGGGCATTCCGGTTGACTACCGAGAACTCACCGCAGCCCCCACCGCTGGTGAACCAGACTCGCTGGCCGCGGCCCTGCGGGCCAGCCTCACCCGCCTTGGGAAGGCCGGACAGGGGCCTGAGCGGCTCATCTGTGCCGAGCCGGGTGAGTGGCGGGTGCGGCAGGCCCTCGAAGCTGTGGCCGCTGATCTGAACCTGCCGCTGGAGATTCGCACTGACCGACACTTCTTCACGACCGTCGCAGAGTTTGCCGACCATGCCGCCGGCCGGAAGCAACTCCGACTGGAATATTTTTATCGGCCGCTGCGGGAGCGGTTTGCCATCTTGATGGACGAGGGCGACCCCGCCGGTGGTCAGTGGAACTACGACGCCGACAACCGGGGAAGCTTTGGAAAGACGGGCCCCGGAGACCTGCCGCCCCCGCAACGCTTTCCTCCGGATACGGTCACTGAAGCAGTGATCGCCCTGGTTGAGGCTCGCTTTGCCACACACCCGGGCCGCCTGGCCGACTTCGACTGGCCGGTGACGCCACAGGATGCCCAAGCCGCCCTCCGCGACTTTGTCGGCCATCGGCTCAACAACTTTGGCACCTATCAGGATGCGATCTGGACCGGCGAGCCCTGGCTCTACCATTCTCGGCTGGCGGCCGCGATGAACCTCAAACTGCTCGACCCACGTGACGTCGTCGCTGCGGCAGAAGATGCCTACCGCGCGGGAGACGCCCCGCTGCCGGCTGTCGAGGGCTTCATCCGGCAGATCCTGGGCTGGCGAGAGTATGTCCGCGGCATCTACTGGCATCTGATGCCGGAGTATGCCCAGCGGAATGCCCTCGGGGCTGACCGGCCCCTGCCAGAATTTTTCTGGACGGCGGAGACCGAGATGAACTGTCTGCGGGATGCCCTCGGTCAGACGCTGAACCATGGCTACGCCCACCACATCCAACGGCTGATGGTGACTGGCCTGTATGCCATGCTCTTCGGGGTCACGCCCGAGGAGGTCCATCGCTGGTACCTCGCGGTCTATGTCGATGCGGTCGAGTGGGTGGAACTGCCCAACACAATCGGCATGAGCCAGTTCGCCGACGGGGGCGTGATGGCGTCAAAGCCCTACTGTGCCACCGGCGCTTATCTCGACCGGATGAGCAACGCCTGCAAGGGCTGCCGCTACAAGCCCAAGGTGGCCCAAGGCCCCGACGCCTGCCCCTTCACCACGCTCTACTGGGACTTCCTCGCTCGGCACGAGACACTGCTGAAGAAGAACCCCCGGATGACGATGCAGCTGAAAAACCTCAGCCGCAAGGATGCCGACGATCTCCGCGAAATCCGCCGGCAGGCCGACCGTCTGAGGAACTCCGGCTGAGACCACCTGCGTAGGATTTCAGCGGGCCTCTCTACTTGCCTGCTCAGCCGGCGTCTTCGCTCGAACCGACGTTCAACGCACCTGCCCCGGGGGCGGTGCCGCGTTTGAGAAACCGTTCGGCGACGTCACTGCCAACGCGAATCACCCACCAGTCGCCCACCATTTCCGGTGCAATTCCGGCAAGCTCTGGCGTGGCCGTTGGCAGCACGGCCTCGCGAAAGCGGTCGAAGGCACGGTGGGAGGCCGTCCAGAGACCGATGAGTTCATCGGTCACCGCTGCTCGTGGCTCCCCGAGCACCCAGAGTTCAATCGGGGCACGAAGTTCGCTGGATTCTTTCGGCAGGCTTCGTCCCTGCTGCTCAACATGCATCGAGCGGGCTTCAATCCAGTGAGCGTTCGCTGTGAACCGCCGGCTGCGGCCGGGACCTGCCTGTGTCAATAATGCCACCGTCTCTTTCCAAGGCAGATTGGCATTCAGGTCGGCGACGAGTTTGTCAGTCTGCTTTCCAAACGCCTCGAGGATGGTTTGCTGGAGATCGGCCCGCGCCTGGCTCTCGGCGGCTGGCCGCTGCCGCTCAATTTTTTGGCGAGCAAGGACCTGCATCATCCAGCCACGCAGGCCAGGTGGTGTCGCAATGCCGGTCACGTGAGAGTGATAACTGCAGTCAATCGTGCGATCACCCTTCTGGAAATTCATGCCATCAAAACTGATCTCCCGCCGCACATCGAATTCAGCCAGCCCCCGGTTCAAAACTCGCACCGCTCCCTTCGCCGCGACGGTCGTGGTGCGGGTCGTCCCTTCAAAGTGCAGCACCAGCATCGGCTTGGTCTCATCAGCCTGTTTGGCCATCACGGGACGGCCATTGGTCACCGCCGTCCCGGTAACATGGGCACCGAACAGCCAGCGGTCGACTGGCGTCTGCTGATCGACCACCGCCGGCGTGTGCTGACGGATGAACTCCTTAGAGACCCGCAGGACCAGGGTCCTGTTTTTGAGCCATTCAGTCGGTGGTGGCTTCGACTCGCCGCTGTCGGCCGCTGCTGCCACAGCAGCCAGGATCACCAACATCACAATGACACTGGCAAGCCACCGGGCTGACTGGAGTAACGACACAACGTTCGGCTTTGGGTCCATGGCGAGATCCTCACGGCTCGAGTAATGCCCTGACCCTACTTCGGGATGCAAGAGCAGGCAACCAAGAGCCAGCCCGGATCGGTGCCAGTCAATGTTCCATCCGCATCAAAATTCGCTGCAGATTCTTTTTTACCCGGCCAGGAACTGACTATTTCCCAAGGTCTTTTCTCCAACCCTCGATGGCGGCGACTTCCGGTAAGTCTCTTTCTTAACGGGTGCCTTAGAGCGATCACTCTCCTTCGGTCCGAAGTTCTTATTCACAATGGGAAAATGAGCATTCTGACGCCTCAGTTCACTCATCAGGGCATCGTCCAGTTTCTTAAAGAGGGCTGGTTCTTTTTGGGAAAGGTCTTTTGCTTCACCGATATCCTCTCTCAAGTCATGCAGGGCCCCTCCGCCTTCAAAAAGCTTCACCAGTTTGTAGGTACCTGCCCGAATGGCTGCGCTTGAGGTTAAACCCTCTCCTGCCTGCACATAGTGCGGCATGAACCAGGTAAGCTGACGACGACCTATCGTACCGCCCTTCAACACCGACGTCAGGTCGGTCCCGTCAACAGGGTTGTCCTTCCCGACCGTGATCCCTGCCATGGAAAGGATGGTCGGAAAGAAATCCGTGGAGATCATAGGAGTGCTGGAAATCTGCTCCTCCCTTATGCTGCCTTTCCAACTAAAGATACAGGGCACCCGAATGCCTCCTTCCCACAACAACCCCTTTTCTCCCCTAAGGGGATGCATGGAAGTCACTTTGAACTTGCCCCCTCCACCCCGCGCCTGTGCCATAACCTTGCCACCGTTGTCGGAGAAGAAGATGAACACCGTAGTCTCATCCAGCCCTAGTTCATTAACTTTGGCCACCAGTCTGCCCACACTGTCATCAAGGCTTTTGATCATTCCCGCATACACCGAATTGTCGTGTGGTGCTCCCGGCTTTCTCTTGCCCTCAAAATATTCCGCATACTCCTCTTTCGATTCCCAGGGGCCGTGAACGGCGTAATGGGACAGGTAAAGGCAGAATGGTTCCTGGCTGTGCTTTTCGATGAAGGCTAAAGCCTTATCTGTAAGCCGATCGGTTAGATATTCCTGCTCTGATAAAGGGGTTACACCTTCCAGTACATATTTCCCATTCCTGTAGGGGCCGTGATAGCTTGGTGGAAAGCCCTTCGCTGAGATGGCAAAAGTGTGGTCAAAGCCCTGTCTGTCTGGAAACTGGTTACGGTCTGGTCCCAAATGCCATTTGCCGATAAAGCTGGTCGCGTACCCCTTTTCTTTGAGGCGTTCGGCAAATGTAATCCGTTCCAACGGGAATTGCCCGAGCTGTTTGGGGATCGTCAGAGGATAAGTCTTCGTGAACTTGTGCTGAGCTTCGTCTTTCCAGGAGCGATAGTCATAACAATTGCCAGCTTCTTCCTTGCTCTCGGGCGTCACGCCATGAAGGTGCTGTCTCGCCGGCGCCCAACCCGAAAGAATGCTGGCCCTGGTGGCTGAACACAGCGGTGCAGCGGCGTAGGCATCAGTAAATCGCATGCCGGATTTGGCAAGCTTGTCGATGTGAGGCGTCTCGTAGAATGTGCTTCCATAACAACCCAGATCCTTCCATCCAAGATCGTCGGCAAGGATGAATACGATATTCGGCTTGGGCTCCGGTTCTGCTGCAGCCAAAGCCGGCAGACTCCCGGCCGCTACCAGCGTTGCCGCCATGCACACAGTCCCCACAAAGTCGCGACGACGAATCATCAGTGCTCCTTCGCTGTTTTCTTCCCACGCTTCTGCCTGAGTTCTGTATAAGGCTCCGCGTTCACATCTTTGAGGTACCTGTCAAGAATGGCATGCATTTGTTTAGCCTTCTCCGGCATTTGTTTCGCAAGATCGTTCTGCTCTGATAGATCCTGTGAGAGGTCATACAACTCATGTACATTCTTCCGCCAATCGACCACCAGCTTTAGATTTCCCTCACGATAGGCAGAATAGCCCCGTTGCGGGCGATGAAAGACAAGTCCGGGTAGCGGCCGCTTGACTTTCCCCTTGCCCTCATTCTCGAGGACCTTTCGCATGCTCCCGCCGTCAATCGATTTGGACACGACTTCCCCACCCCCAGCCAAATCGACAAACGTGGGGAGCAGATCGTATTGCACAACCGGCACATCGGAAGCACTCCCAGCCGCAACACCCGGTCCCCTGACGATGAATGGCACTCGTATACCACCCTCATACAACGACTGCTTCGCGGCACGGAGCGGATAGTTGACAGGAAGTCTGTCGCCCGGTTTGGGAACGGTATCCCCTGTCGCATGCAGCATGTTCTGGTAGAGCTCGTTCTGCTGTTCATGCGGCGCACCGCCATTGTCGGAACTGAGAACGATATAGGTGTTATCCTCTAAACCGAGGTCCTTTACCTTGTCGAGCAGAATACCGACACCAGTATCAAGATCATCCAGCATCGCCGCGAACTCGGGCGGAAAGTCCCGAGGTGGTACGCCCTTCTTCATGTACTTCTCGATTGTCTCCGCACGTGATCTCACCTGGTAATGCGGCGCGTAGTGACTGATCTGCATGAAGAATGGACGCGTTTCTCGGACCGCTCTCTCCAGAAATTCCGTCGCTCGCTTTGTCATGCTAAAGATGAGCTTCGGGTCCTTGTCCGGCTGTTCAGCGACAACTGGTTTCCGGGAGCCGTCTTCCCTGGACATGCCGCCGCCGGTGTTGTTTCCTGTCTCCCCGTCGCTCACATCGTAACCGGCGAACCTGGGATCCGGTATCAACTCGCCCCACTTTCCAAAATGTGCACACAGATATGACGCATCAATAGCCTTAAGCGCCTTCGGTATCGTCGGATGATCACGAGGATCGAAGCTCTCCTTGGGATTCGTTGGAAACTCTGTTCCCCGCAATCGCGATGGAGTCTGACCACAGAGCACGCTACGTCGTGTCGGGGTACAGATCGGGGCGGGAGCGTAGCCACTCGTAAAACGCATGCCGGCCTCCGCAAGCCGCCGCATATTCGGCGTTTCGAAATAGGAACAGAACGAATCTGGCGTATTCCTGTCCATCTGGAACGACGTTTCCGACCATCCCTGGTCATCCGTCAGGATAAAGATAAAGTTTGGCCGCTTGATTCCCGATTCAGCTGCAGCAGCAAGAGATGCCGACGACAAACCTGCCGTTGCCGCCAATCCAATGACTATGATGATGTTGCGTCTTTTCATCCGTTTCTCCTCCCTCACGTACAGGGACTAGTAGGATAGGACTATCAACGGCACGTTCCAAACGTCGCGACCAAAATAAAGATGCCGCGGGATCTGCTCCTGAGAAGACGCTGGCGCAATGACAGCAGCTTTGCTTTTGCAGCACCCCCAAACAAGATCGGGGGAGTCGCGTCGTGTCTCAAAACAATCTGAAGGACTCTATGTATTGCAGCCCTTGGTCGGTGTTTGCCGCTGGACTGACCGCTGCCTTTCTGTGTAGGCAAGCCGCAGCCGCTGAATTACCGATGCCGGCTCTCCAAAGTAAAGCTTCGTGGCACCTGCCCGGAAATGAACGGGCAGCACCGCTTCAGTCCGATACACCCGTGATTGGGGAGGTGCTGGTGCCCGCGCTAACCACCAAGGAGGTCTCGGCCGAAGGGGAATGGCGAGGCATCCTCAGCATCGATGTTTTCGGTACGGCGGATGGTGCTCGCGGGGACATTCAGATTGAAGCCTTTGATCTGGCTACCGATCAGGTGTTTGCCACGACCCAAGCTGTCATCGAAGGCAAACGTGCGCCGCGAGCGAAATGGGTTGTGATTGCTTCATCGGCACATGGTGGAGCCGCGGCGGCCAGCGCGTTTGACGGTGATCGGACGACAGACTGGCACACTCGATACGGGAAGAATCGAGCCGAACCACCCCACTGGAACGGACTGGCCTTTTCCGAACCGCGGCTCTTAAAAGGCGTACGAGTGCTGCCTCGCCAAGGCGGTTTCACCAATGGCGTGCCCCGTGCATGGAAGCTTGAGGTTTTGAAGAAAGACACTCGCTGGCAGCGGGTGGATAGTGGTGAAACTGACCGTGCTAGCGTTGCCGACCGGCGGGAGGCCTTCGACATTCAACTGACGAAGCCACGCCCGGTCATGGGCTTTCGCTTTGTGATCGAGAAGGATTGGAGTGGTGGGGGATTCGGCACCGCTGCGGAGGTGACACCACTCGGATTGACGCTTGAGCAACCCGAAGACCCCGTGCTGGCGAAGACGCGGGCCTGGCTTGAGATTCCTCCAGCACGGATGGCACAACTGGCCGGCACCTCGTTTGGAATCCGTCTGACTGGAACGGCGGGCCAGGTGGTCGTGGGGATCCCACAGTGGTGCCGAGTCAATACCCAGCCAAGCAAGAAGCTTTTTGGACGGTCCAACGGGGGCCTCGGCCCAGACAAACTCGGAGCGGGCCTCCTCGGCTTCACCGCCTTAACCGAACAAAACCAGACCGTGCTGACCGTGATCAGCGTGGAGCGAGGTGGCCCAGCTGAGCAGGCTGGCCTCTTGGCCGGGGACGCCATTGTCTCGGTTGATCAGCGGCCCTTGCCAGTCAATGACCTCAACCCAGGCTGGAAATGGTTTCATCAGAGCCACGAAGCAAGGCTGGGGCGGGCTAGCGAAGCGGCACTGGCTGCTGGACGGACAACTCTCACGCTTGGTGTGCTGCGCAATGGAAAGGTGATGAACCTCCCAATTCACCTCCGCCGCACTGCCGCCTTTACGACACTTTTCCCAGAAGATGACCCCCAGGCCGCTGCATTGCTCGCCGACTTGATCACGTGGCTTGAGGAAAATCAACGCGAAGACGGCTCGTGGTCCGGAGACATCAAACGGACGACATTCGCCGCATTAGCCCTGTTGGCCACCGAGAAGAAACCGCACGAGCGACGCGTCCGCAAAGCAATTCAATGGGCCCTCGACAAGTTCGACACGCCGGAAAAACACGGCAACCTCGGCTTCTGGGGCGGAAGTTACATGGGCATCTTGTATGCCGAGTGGTATCTCCGCACCAACGACGAACGCGTCCTCCCTCACCTTGAAGCCATGCGCGACTGGGCGTACGAGGGCCAGCACCCGAGCATCTGGGCCGTGCCAGCTTTGGGTCACGGACCAAGCGGCCTGCCGTACGGCCAAAAGTCTTTGGTGGCACCAGCCTGTCACCTGCTCGTCTTTGAGTCACTCGCGAAACGCTGTGGCATGAAAAGCAAACTGTGGGAACTGCTGATGCCCTACATGGAACTCGCCTGGTCGGACCCCAAAGACGGCGGCCATGGAGCCTTGGGCTACAACAAATCTTACAAGGATCTGCAGGAGTTCTGGTCACGGTCGGGCCTCTTTGCTATGGCTTGCTGCTTGCGCAACGACCGGCCTGACATACAAATCGCACTGACAACATTCATGCGTGAGCGGCACCCGTGGCTGAGAAACAGCCACGCCTACGGCGAACCGGGCGGTGGGCTTGGGCTGCTGAGCCTCCAACTCGTTTCACCAGACGCATACGCGGAGATTCTTCCCGAATACGCCTGGTGGTTTTCACTGGCATGGAAGCCTGGTGAGGGCCTGAAATTCACACAGCCCCACATGGGTGCTCCGTATATGGGCGAGGATGACTTGCTGAATTGTGTATACGCACTCGTTCTTCAGTCGCCAAAACGCAATCTCCACCTGACCGGAAAGAACCCATGACACAGACACCCAAGACGGTCCCTGGTGGTTTTCGATCCGGTTGAAGATGCCTACAAACACGTGCTGACGTGTCTCGTCGTCACCATGTTGACCGGGCTAACGGCACCGTGGAGTACTGCCGCCGAACCGACGCCCCCGCTGAGTCGGAGCTACACCATCTCGATGGTCGACCTGAATCAGCAGGTGAACCATTTCGTGACAGTAGCCCGCGAACCGGGACAATGCCTCTGCCATCCATCAACCGTCCTCTTTGCTGATGGCAGAACCATGCTTGCTGCCTTCGCTACGGCTCATGGCAAGGGTGACCTCCGCCTGCGTCACTGCCAGGGGCGTTGACCGGTGAACGCCACATCGCCCAATTCAGCTTCGATGGTCGTCTCCTTTTCTGCTTTCGGGATTACAGCACGTCGCGTCTACACGGGTGCTCTCAAACGCCCCTCCTCCGACTTACCAGGCTTCCCAGGCTTCTCGCGAGTCGTGAATGCTGCCTCCCCGCAATTGCTTGGCTGCAAGCAACCGGCTAGGGTCTCCGGCGTTTCTGCCCTGTTCTCCGGTAGTCTGCTCTTGTGTCCATCCGACCGTTGCTGCTGAGGATTCTCTTCGCTGGCTGGCTGGCTACCGCCGCAGCGATCCCAATCTGGGCTCAGGAATTGGTCTGGGTCCCACCGGTGACAGCTCCTCACGCTCAATCGGTGCCTGCTGGTCACGTGAGCCCGTGGACGCCGTACCGTGACGGTGAGCAGCGCATTGAGTTGCTGCCGCCAGTCGAGTTCAACCTCGAGCAAGACAGCTTCGCCAGTGAGCCGATCGCCGACCTCGACCCCGTCACGCCCGGACAGAGCCCTCGGAAAAAGTCAAGCTTTGGCCGAGCCGCCCCGGTCAGTCTGGGCGGCTTCTGGGCACCCAACACCCCCATCGTCGGCCAGCCAACCAACCTCCAGATGAATGCCCAGTTCGCCCGGGTCGCCATGCCACTCGGCATTCCCGAGGAAGGCAAACCGCTCTGGCTGGCGATCGCCAAGTTCGGCCGCCTCGAACTGGCCACGGATGCAATCCTGCCTGACTCAGGCCAGCGGGTTCCGGGACAGTTCTGGCTGGTCGAGACGGGCGTCACACACATTCACCCACTTGCGTCGGGCAGCACCCTCGGCGGCACGTTCCTGTTCGGCTCCGCCAGCGACAAGCCATTCCATGCGGGCCGCGACCTCACGCTGATGGCCATCCTGTTTGCGACCGTCCCGGCTCGCAACAACCGCGACGACTGGAGCTTCAGCCTGTTCTATTCCCCCACCTCGCAGCTGCCCTATCCGTTGCCGGGGGTTGCCTATGTCTGGAAGCCAGACGACACCTTCGAAGCCAAGGTCGGTCTGCCGGCAGGCCTTGAGTGGCGACCAAGTGATGACTGGGAGGTCAGCTTCAACTACTTTCCCTTGGTCAACGTCAACGCCATGGTCAGGCGGCGGCTTGCTGAGCAGCTCTGGCTATTTGGCGGCTACCGCACAGACACGCAGATCTACTTCCTCGCCGACCGCACCATTGAGAAGGAGCGGTTCTACGTCTTCGACCAGCGAGCGGGCGTCGGCCTTGAGCAGCAGCTTGGCAGCGGCTTCAGCCTCGAATTCCTTGCGTCGTACCTCTTCGACCGGGAACTCTTTCAGGGCACCAGCTTCACCTCGGGCCGGACCGACGTGATCGAGTTCGATCCCGGTCTCGGCCTCTCGCTGCAGCTGCTCTGGCGGCGGTAGCCGCTCGCGGTCACCCTGTTGGCTACTCGTAGTCCCACTTCGTGATCCACGGGTCACCAAACGTGTGCTGCAGGGCTTTGAGTTTTTGCTGATACCGCAGCAGCGTCGCGGCATGCGCGGGATCACCGGCAAGGTTGTCGGCTTCGTTCGGGTCGTTCGTCAGGTTGTAAAGCTCAAATCGAGGCCGCTGGATGTATTCGGCCACGGTCTTCTGGCCGTAGGGAGCATCTAGGCTGAGGCGAAACTGGGCCTGCCAACTACTGGCCACCCAAAGGTCAGACGCAAACGGATACGGCAGCGGATGGGCGATGTTCCAGATCATTTTCCACTGCTGATCCCGCACCGCCCGCATCGGGTAGTACATCTGAATCTCATGGAAGGTGTGCGACGCAAAGTGGGCCTCGCGAATCTCAACCGCTGGATCACCGAGGATCGGCAGCCAGGAACGGCCATGGTAGACCGACAGGCCCTTTCGGGGACCATGGTTTTCCCGGTTGGCATAGGGTTTGTCCTTCCAATACTCCTGCGGAGCAACCCAGTGCTTCGGTCGCTGTCTGTCATGGTCGAGTTCGCCCGCAAAGTCGAGCAGGGACGGCGTGATGTCGGTATGGCTGACGAGACTCTTTGTGCGGCTGCCCCGGTCGGCCACATATGGATCACGGACGACGAAGGGCACCCGGAGGCCCGGCTCGTAGACCGTGGTCTTGCCGCCGGAAAAAGCCATGCCATGGTCACTGGTAAACAAAATCAGTGTCTTGTCGTACTGACCTGCCGCCTTGAGAATCGCAACCAGCCGGGCCAGACCCTGATCAATGCGAGCACATGACTGGTAGTACTGGGCTAGTTCACTGCGGGTCTCAGGCGTGTCGGGCAGAAACGCGGGCACCGGCACATCGGCCGGATCGAAGAAAACCTCTTCCACCCCCTGGTGACTGCCCCGCCCCGGCTTATTGCCGAACAGGTCGGGCTTGAGGTCGAGCGGCGACGTTTTGTCGATTCCGCCGCCACGGTGTGGGTCACTCGTGGCGAAATAAAGAAAGAACGGCTGCTCGCTGTCGGCCTCGATCAGCCCCCGGCACGCGTCGGCCATCTGCACGGCATTGCGGGGATTACCGTTGAACACCGTCTCGAAGTGATAGACCTCCTCTGGAGCCACGTGATACTTGCCGATCCGGGCCGTGCGATAGCCCGCCCGCGCCAAAGCCCGCGGCAACGACAGGCTGACAACGTCATACCAACTGGCAAACTTGTGAAACGCATGCTGATGGCCGTACTGGCCATTGGCATGGTTGTGCAGACCCGACAGGATCACCGACCGACTCGCGGAACAGCTGGCGGTGGTCGCAAAGGCGTTCTCAAACACCATGCCGTCAGCAGCCAGGGCATCGATTGCCGGCGTGACGGCGACAGGGTCGCCGTAGCAGCCGAGCGTCGGCGATTCATCGTCTGAAATAAAGACAACGATATTACGGTCAGCCGCTCCTGCCGCGTGCGGCATTCCAACGACACTACCGACCACAACGAGCAAAATCAGACCGGTTTTGATCATTCTCTTCGGGCTCATGCCTTTCCCTTCCTGATCTTGCACCAAGACTCCGGAGTTGCTGCATTCCATCGCCCGGCCCGCGGTGTTCTTGCGCCGCCCAGCGGTCGGGATGTGGCCATATCCGACAATTTATTTTAGGCCATTTCACCACTGCCTTCCTGGGCTGGAATTGCCCCGTTTCCCCGGTTTCGCCTAAAGTAAGAAAAACCGCCGTTTTCACGCCTGCGAGCCCCGATGACCAGCTATTCCCTCACACACCTCCGGCAACTCGAAGCCGAAAGCATTCACATCATCCGAGAGGTGGCTGCCGAGTTTGACAACCCGGTCATGCTCTACTCTATCGGCAAAGATTCGGCCGTCATGGTCCGTCTGGCTGAGAAGGCCTTTGCCCCGGCCAAGCCCCCCTTCCCGCTGATGCACGTCGACACGACCTGGAAGTTCCAGGACATGTACGACCTGCGGGACAACTACATCGCCAACGAACTCGGCTTCAAACTGATCGTCCACACAAATGAAGAGGGCCGGGCTCAGGGCATCAACCCGATCGATCACGGCAGCAAGGTCCACACCGATGTCATGAAGACGCAGGCCCTGCGGCAGGCACTCGACAAGTATCGGTTCGACGCTGCCTTCGGTGGAGCCCGTCGTGATGAAGAAAAGAGCCGAGCCAAGGAGCGGGTGTTTTCCTTCCGAGATGAGTTTCACCGCTGGGACCCCAAGAACCAGCGGCCCGAACTCTGGAACCTCTACAACACCAAGGTCAAAAAGAACGAAAGCATCCGAGTCTTTCCGCTCTCCAACTGGACCGAACTTGACGTCTGGCAGTACATCCACCTCGAGCAGATTCCGATCGTCCCCCTCTACTTTGCCGCCGAGCGACCCATCGTCTGGCGAGATGGCGTGATGATCATGGTGGACGATGATCGGCTGCCACTGAACCCGGGAGAGCAGCCCGAAATGCGGCGGGTTCGTTTCCGCACCCTCGGATGCTACCCGCTCTCTGGCGCCGTCGATTCCAATGCAACAACCTTACCTGAGATCATCCAGGAAATGCTGCTGACCACCTTCTCCGAACGGCAAGGTCGATTGATCGATGTTGACGAGGCCGGCTCCATGGAGAAGAAGAAAAAGGAAGGGTATTTCTAGTTTTACGCGACCGGGGCCATCCCTGGCACCCGGTCGCTTGGGGTCGGCGAACAGAACGCCAAGGGTTCTGTCATCGACCACCCGGCTTCCGGCCGGGGCGAGAGCCAGTTTCACGCGTCCGGGCCTATCTATTCACACGTTTTCGCCGACCCAACCACATCATGTCCCATCAGTCCAGCCTCATCGCCACCGACATCGACGAATATCTCAACCAGCATGAGCAGAAAGAATTGCTGCGATTCATCACCTGCGGCAGCGTCGATGATGGTAAGAGCACGCTGATCGGTCGGCTCTTCTACGAGTCGAAAATGATTTACGAAGACCAGCTCGCCGCCATCAAAAAAGATACGTCCCGCTATGGAACCACCGGCGAAGAGGTCGACCTCGCCCTGTTCACCGATGGCCTCGAAGATGAGCGGCAGCAGGGCATCACGATCGATGTCGCCTACCGCTACTTTTCAACCGACAAGCGGAAGTTCATCATCGCCGACACGCCCGGCCACGAGCAGTACACCCGCAACATGGCCACGGGGGCCTCAACGGCTGACCTCGCGATCATTCTCATCGATGCCCGCCACGGTGTGCTGCCCCAGACCAAGCGGCATTCGTTCATTGTCTCGCTACTGGGCATCAAGCATGTTGTGGTCGCGATCAACAAGATGGACATCGTCGACTACAGCGAAGAGGTGTTCGAAACGATTCGCCGTGACTACGTCGATTTCGCCAGCCGCCTCGATCTGCCCGATGTCCACTTCATGCCGATCTCGGCACTGAAGGGCGACAATGTAGTGACCAACAGCGACAACATGCCCTGGTTCGAGGGTCGCCCGCTGATGACCCTGCTCGAGACCGTTTACATCGGCTCTGACCGGAACATGGAAGACTTCCGTTTTCCGGTCCAGTACGTCACCCGGCCGAACCTCGACTTCCGGGGGTTCGCCGGGACGATTGCCTCCGGCATCATTCGCAAAGGCGATGAGATCATCACCCTGCCCTCCCGCAAAAAAAGCCGTATCAAGTCGATTGTCACCTTCGACGGGGAACTGGACGAAGCCTTCGCCCCACAGTCAGTCACACTGACCCTGGAGGACGAAATCGACTCCAGCCGGGGCGACATGATCGTCCGCGCTGGCAACCTGCCAAAGGTCGATCAAAAGTTTGAGGCGATGCTGGTCTGGATGGATGAAACAGCTCTCGTGCCGGGGAAGGAATATCTCTTCAAGCAGACAAGCAAGGTGACACCAGGCCGGGTGGCTTCACTGCGGTATCGAGTCGACATCAACACGCTCCACCGCGAGCCGGCACCGACGCTGGGCCTCAACGAGATTGGGCGATGCGGCATCACCCTGGCCGCACCGATTGCCCACGACGCCTACCGCCGCAACCGGTCGACTGGTGCCTTCATCGTCATCGATCGGCTCACCAACAGCACCGTTGGCGCTGGGATGATTCTCGATCGTGAACGGGAAGAAGGCGCCGCCCACTGGGACGACGAACCTGCTGCCGAGGGCCTGACCGCCTCAACCAGTGAAGTCACCGCCGACGAGCGGCAGGCCCGGTTTGGGCAGCAACCAGTCACGATTCTGCTCACCGGCCTGACCGGGTCGGGCAAGACAACAATCGCCCGGGCCCTCGAACGTCGGCTGTTCGATGACGGCCGGGCGGTGATGGTCCTTGACGGTCAGGCGATGCGGCTGGGGATCAGCCGTGACCTCGGTTTCTCTGCCAGCGAACGCAGTGAGAACCTCCGGCGGTCCATCGAGGTGGCACGGCTCGCCAACGAGGCCGGGTTGATTGTGCTGGCCGCCTTTGTCGCACCTGATGAGGCAACCCGGCAGAAGGCAGCGACCCTTGTTGGACCGGACAGGTTCCTGACGGTCCACCTGTCCACCCCCGTCGAGGTCTGTCGTCAACGGGATGAGAAGGGGCAGTACGCCAAGGCTGATGCCGGTGAACTGGCGAACTTCCCTGGTGTCTCAGCGACGTATGAGGCACCGGAGGCCGCCGACCTGGTTCTCCCGACCGACGAACTGCCGGTCGCCCGCTGTGTCGACGCGATCATCGACCTGCTCAACCAGCGGGGCATCCTCGGGTGAGCCACGGGCACTTGGCAGAACCAGCCGTCATCAAAATCGGTATCCTGACCGTCTCTGATCGGGCCAGCCAGGGAGCGTATGCCGACGAAGGCGGTCCGGCGATTGAGGCGTACCTCAATGAAGTGCTGACCGTACCCTGGCAGGCCGACTGCCGAATCGTGCCGGATGATCTCGACGAGATTGCCACCACCATCAAAGCATTGGCTCATGAGGGCTGCTGCCTGGTGGTCACCACCGGCGGCACCGGCCCAGCCCCACGGGACGTCACCCCGGAGGCAACCGAACAGGTCTGCACGAAACTGCTGCCGGGCTTTGGCGAACTGATGCGACAGGTCTCGCTGCAGTACGTGCCCACGGCAATTCTCTCGAGGCAGACTGCGGGGGTCTGCGGCAGGGCCCTCGTGGTCAACCTGCCGGGCCGACCCAAGAGCATTCGCGAGTGCCTCGATGCCATCTTCCCGGCGATTCCCTACTGCATCGATCTGATTCACACAGACACCCAACAGCCACCGCGACTGGAGACCGACCCAAACCGGGTGCAGGCCTTCCGGCCAAAGGGTGCATGAGCAGCGGCAAGCAGCCTCTTCATTGAAACCTCACCGCACCATCGGTCTGTGTTCACCAAGCATGAGCTCGAGCAGACCTCATCTCGGCAACTGAAAGGCCTTGGGCAACGTCCTTGGCGGCAACCGCGACAGACGGCTCTGCCAGCCGTTCTTTCTTATAATTGCGTAAGGTTTGGCCTCACCGGCAGCGACAGCACCGCTCCTCTACCGTCCACTCAAAGCCGGGGACTTCGCGGACCATTTCCCGCTTCACCGGAACTGTCTTGGAGATGACTTTGGCGCATGTCGGCTTCCAGAGCTGGTACCAAAAGCAGCCACAGTCGTCCCGACCATGATGCTTGCCGCAGAGGCAGCTGGGCCCCGGCAGAATGACGTCTTCCTGCTTCACATCCCAGCAGACTTTCGTCTTCTCAATCGTCACCGCCTTGGGCACGGGCACCCGCCGGATCTGCTGGCAGCTGCCGCAGCGATCACAGTGGCCATCACGGTTGTCGGGCAGCCGCTCGGCTGGATCGGCTGCCACGCTGACACTCGCTACGCAAAGAAACACGATTCCCAACACTCGCTTCATTGTGCTCCCTCCCTCCGCGTGAATCGCCCCGGCAGGAGGCCGGGTGGTTGGCAACGGAACCCTCCGGCGTTCCGTTCGCCAACCCCAAGCGGACGGGGGCCATGGATGGCCCCGTCCGCGTGAAACTAAAACTCTGCCTGAAATCTCGTCCCCACGATGTCAAAGGGCACCGCACCTACGCCCACGTAATTCGGCATGCTGTGAATCCAGTTGAGCTGCACCCGCATCGATCGATTCCACCACCAGTTGAGTGCGAGGGTAGATTCATTGAGAACGCCGAACTGGGGTGACGGAGGTGGCCCCGGCAAATTCGTCAGTTCATTTGCTGGATTGAGATCACGACATGTCAGATCGAGGTATGACCAACGAAAGGCAACTTCCCAGGCACCCCAACCACGAACACGACCTCTCCGGCCAGTACCGAAAAAGGAGGTAAACGGATTAACGTTGTAGTCAAAGACCCCGGCCTGCTTGAGATAATCCGCATGCTCACCTGTCAAAAAATATCCGCACTGCATGTATGCGCCTGTCTGGAGTAATGTTGGTCCACCACGTTGCCTGACGGGCTCAAGCATCGCCTCACTTTGGAAATTGAAAGACCCCCGATTGAAGGCAAGCTCCAAATGGTACAACTGAAAATCATCGGCAAGAAATCGACCTGTATCGAGAACCAAGGGTGTGCCTGCTGCGGTGACACCACCACCTGTTAAATCGCCGATGAAAAATTCCGGGAACGCCTTTGACTGATACGTCTTGGCGAATAACCCAGTCGCACCTTCGCCTCCGATCTGGCTGTAGAGAAATCCGGTGCCGACATGGAGCAGATACCGACCCTTGGACGGTTCGTCGTAGTGCACCAAGTGGGTGATCCGCGACGCGAACGACACGCCTCCGTTGTCACCAATTTGGGCACCGTACTGATTGTCTCCGAACGTCTTATAAACAGTCTCTAATGCCTGACCACTCCACAACGTGAGCCCAGTCCCGAAAACACTGTATGCCCAACTCGTTCGTTCATCTTCACTCATGGCATACGCCATGATGCCTACTCGTCGAAATGGATCAAGTGCTTGGAAAGCCGCTGATCGTTCAAGAAAGTTAAGATGCCGAACGCTCGTCCAACTATCCATTGTTCCGGGCTGGCGGAACTGGCCAATGCGAATGGTGCCGAGAAAGGGAATGTGCGACTGCTCTCCCCAGACATCAACAAAGCTCGGATGCCCGGGCTGAGCAAAGTCCATCTCGATGGTGAACGCTGTGAACTCCGTAGGCTTCCCAATTGCTTGGAGACGGGCACGGCGAAAACTAACGCCGTCCTGCATGTCGCCAAAATAAGCAATCGCTCGGGCATTCTGACTGTAGAGGCCATCGTCAAGCTGAAAGAATCCGCTCAGACGAACCAGGGGCAGTTTCTCGCCGACTGCTTCCAGGGCATCAAGCCTCGTCATCAAATTACCGACCTGATTTGGATCAAGGACGGTATCAGTCTGACCAGAGCGGCCTTCGAAAAATTGCCCGGCACCCTGTGCGATGTTGCCCGGTTGATCGGGTGCTAAGATGGTGCCTTCACTCTGACTCGCTGATTGTGGTGTGGGGATCTCCTCAGCCGCAAACTGCAGGGCTTCGAACCGCTCGTCGGCGACCACACTCTCGGGAAGGTGGTCCTCGGGCTGGAAGGCGTCCGCCTCCCGGCTATCGGCCAGAAGCAGACCGATGCCGCAGACTGCCAGCAGCAGTCCCCGTAGCCATTGCAAGTGCCGTCCCAGCCGTCGCACGAGAGGTGCTCCGCGAACCATCGACCGCCGCGGCGCAGACCGCAGCTCTACCGGATCGTTGCAACCGATCCTGCCTTTTTTATCGGCAGAATCGGCAGGCTCACGCACCTTCTGCCGGTTGGCCTTGCCAAATCGCAAGGAAGACACCAGCAACGCGACAAACAGGGAAGACTAGGGAAGCCCGGCTACCGAACGCGGACCGCTCGAGAGACCCGTCCGAAGTTATCCACCAGGATCAGGTCCGTCTGGGAGATCGACCGTACCGCTGGCATCAGCGTCTGGTTGACCATGTCGGACCGCGACGAGGCCGTCACATGGGACATCAGCCGGCCATTGGAGATCTGCCAAGTGCCACTGGAGATTGGGGTCGGGACAAACACATACTGGAAATTCTGCATCATCTGGTAGTAACGGTAGGTCTGGAAGGTGCCATCGACGTTGTAACTGACGTCGACGGAGCCCTCATTGTCCGTCATCCGCCAGGTGCCGACAGCCATCTCCCGCACCTCGGCATCGGTGAGCACCTTGGAGGTGACACCACCTGCTGGCACAACCGCCGGCGCTGGGGCTGTTTCCGCACTCTTCCACTGACTCATGTCTGGGGGATTGGCATGCACCGGCCGTGGGGCCCCCTTAGGCGTGGCAGAGTTGTTGGGGTCGTTCTTGGCCAAGACGATCAGCGCCCGGGAGGAGTCCTTCGGCGCAGCGAATTCCGTCGGCACGCTCGCCGTGTCACGGGAGATACAGACGACCAGTTTGCCCCCGTCAAACTTGTAGATTCCGGTGCCGGTTTCGGTGTCTTTGTTCTTGATCGTGATCCGCTTGGGGTAGCTCGTTGGATCAATCCGAAACTCACGGGTCGTCTTGGTGCCACTCAGCGGCGACTCAAACAGCATCGTGTAGTCGACGATTTCAAGATTGCCGCCACCCGGCAGCCAGTACTGCATCTGGTCATCCGGAATCTCCTGGCCGTTTTCCACCAGTTCGATCACCCGCCAGTGCCCCCGCACCCGCTCCAGTTCGGTATCGACAGCCGTTGGGCTGTCCGCAGCTGGGACCGGCTGTGCGAACAGGGCAACGACCGCACACATAAGGCCGACAAATCCAATGGAACAACGGGTAGCAGCGGACATGGCATCCTCTTTTTCAGGGGACCTCTATCCAGGCAGGACAGAAGCAGAAAACGTTGGTTTCCGGAAATGATCCCGAACCCAGCCGAATTCGGTCAACCTGAATTTTTTGTGGCTGTCCTGATTTCGCCGTGGCCGCCTACGGCGTGCTGCCCGCAAGCAATCGCGCCACTCGCGGAGCAAAGTAGCTCAGAATGGCGTCGGCTCCGGATCGTCTGATCGCCACGAGACTTTCCAGTGCGGCCCGCTCTCCATCCAGCCAGCCATTGGCCGCGGCGGCCTGGATCATCGCGTACTCACCGCTGACCTGGTAAGCCAGCGTCGGAACACCAAAGGTCGTCTTCACGCGCTGCACGATATCAAGGTAGGGCAGCGCCGGCTTCACCATCACCATGTCCGCCCCCTCGTCGAGGTCGAGGGCCACCTCCCGCAACGCCTCAGCGGTGTTCGCCGGATCCATCTGATACGTCTTCTTGTCGGCCACCCCAAGGGCCTTGGCCGTGTCGAGGGCCGCGTGGCTGCCCAAGGCGTCGCGAAACGGACCATAAAACGCGGAGGCGTATTTCGCGGCATAGGCAAGAATGCTGACATCATCTCGGTCCGCCGCGTCGAGCGCCGCACGAATGCCCCCCACGCGACCATCCATCATGTCGGACGGGGCCACGACATGGCAGCCCGCCTCCGCCAGAACCACTGCCTGCTGGCTGAGCACGGCGACGGTTTCGTCGTTGAGAATGCGGCCCTGCTCCAGCAAGCCGTCGTGGCCATGGGTGGTGTACGGGTCGAGCGCAACATCGCAGATGATGCCCACTGCATCGCCGGTTGCAGCCCGAATAGCCCGGACCGCCCGGCAGGTGAGATTCTCTGGGTCGAGGGCATGGCCACCATCGGCTGTCTTGTGCTGTGAGTCGATCACCGGAAACAAGGCGATGGCTGGAATCCCCAGAGCGGCCCCCTCCGTCGCCGCCTTCACCACACCAGAAATCGGCAGCCGTTCCACACCGGGCATCGACCCAACCGGCTCAGCCTCGTCCTTCTCATGGACGAACAGCGGCCAGATCAGGTCGGCAGCCGACAGGCGTGTCTCGGCCACCAGCGCCCGCAGCCAGGCATGCTGGCGGGTCCGGCGAAGCCGGGTCGTCGGATAGGAGCCGAGTGGCCGCTGTACTTCGGTCATCCTGCCACCCCGTTGCGACTGTCAATGATGACTGCCTCGCCCGGCGGATCCGGAGCCACTGCCACGGGATGGTCAGGCCGTGTGGCAACCGCACACGACTCGGCAGTTTCCCAGAGGCTGATGCTGCGGGCCACGACCCCCAGATCTGACAGCACATGCGGGCTGACGACCTCGAGGAGATACCTCGCCATGTTTTCTGCTGTCGGGTTGGTTGGCATCACGAAATACTTGACAGGTTCCACCTGCCGGATGGCCGCCAGTGCATTCGTGTCTTGCTCGTGGATCAAAAAGGCGTGATCCCAATGGTCATCAAGCCAGCCCAGCATCCGCTTCTTAATCAGAGAGAAGTCAACAATCCGCCCCACATCGTCCACTTCGATACCGCCACGGGCTGCAACCACTTCAAGATCGACCTGGTAATTGTGCCCATGAAAGAACGCACAGCGGCTTTCGTGGCGAAAGAGCCGGTGCCCCGCACAGAACTTCAACTGCCGGATCAGCGAAAGCTGCGTGGTAGGAAGGTCAGACATCACAGGGCCTCAGGGCATCAAAACAAGCGGCTGCCAAGGAGCCGCCGGCCTTACAACTGGGTGGGATTTGGCGCATCGCCGTAGACAGCCTTGGGGTCGAACATTTTCTCCGACTCCAGAAATTCCAGGGCCGTTCCCTCGGCACGCTGCTGCCCCACCGGCACCTTGCGATAGAAGCAGGAGCGATAGCCCACATGGCAACTGGCACCGCCAGCCACCTCCACTCGGAGCCAGACGCAGTCCTGATCGTCATCGATGCGCATCTCAACCACCTTCTGGACCAGACCACTGGTTGCACCTTTGTGCCAGAGGCACTGCCGGCTCCGACTGAAGTAGTGGGCCTCACCGCTGGCAATTGTTTTTTCCAGCGCCTCCTGGTTCATCACCGCCACCATCAGCAGTTCCCCCGAGGCGTAATCAGTGGTGACACAGGGAATAAACCCGTTGTCGTCAAACTTCGGGGCTAGTTCCGTGCCCTCCTCAACCTGCTCAACGGTGACACGGGGGGAGAACAGCGAATCAGAGGCGGAATCGGCCACGGGCTTGGTTTCCAGAACACGAGGAAGGCGAGGGCTGCTGCCGTCGCAGAATCAGACTGAGACCCTCTATCATACCTGCCAGAAACGCGAGGTCACGCCAATCATCTCCTCTCTCATCGCCTTCCTATGAACTGTCTCGCAGATCGGCCAGCAGGCAACTCAGGCCCGCACTTGCTCCGGACGGGTTTGGTCTTGGGCATGCTGACCTGCGGCTTTGGGCTCCAGCCCCTCATTTCTGGCCATGCCGCGGATTCCGGTCCGTCTGTTGCTGGCGCGGGCTGGTCCAGGCCGGGTGAGGACTGGCCAACTTTTTTGGGGCCGACGGCCAATGGTCGGAGCAGCCTGAAAGGCCTCCGACAGCCCTGGCCCGAGACTGGCCCCAGGCAGTGTTGGCAACTCGCATTAGGAGCAGGCTACTGCAGCCCGGCGGTCGCCAATGGCGTTGTCGTAGTGTTTGATCGGGTCGGCGACGAAAACCGGCTGCGGTGCCTGACCGCCGAAACGGGCCAGTTGCTCTGGGAACGTCACACACCGACCAGCTACACCGACATGTTCGGCTACGACGGCGGCCCCCGGGCAGCACCGGTGATTGCCGACCAACGGGTCCTCACCTACGGTGCCGACGGACGGCTTGCCTGCTGGTCCCTGCACGATGGCACTCGGCACTGGCAGATCGACACAGCCAGGCGGTATCACGTGGTTCAGAATTTTTTCGGTGTTGCTGCCGCACCGATCGTCTTTTCGCCACCCAATGGCAGAGGTAACACACGGGTGATCGTTCAGGTTGGCGGCAGCCCTCCCGACATGCTTCCGGACGATCCACAACGGCTCGACCTGGTGAAGGGTCTCGATAGCGGGCTGGTGGCCTTTGACCTGACCTCTGGTGAGGAGGTCTGGCGCACGGGTGACGAACTCGCCAGCTACAGCACGCCCGTACTCACCATGCTGAACGATCAGCCTCGACTGCTGGCCTGGATGCGTTCACGATTGCTTCTGGTGGACCCGGTCAGTGGCAGAATTCTTGACAGCGTTCGTTGGCGGGCAGAGGAACTGTTCAGCGTGGTGGCGGCCAGCCCCGTGGTGCGGGACAATCAGGTACTCCTTTCCGAAACCTATGGCCCTGGCAGCATTCTCCTGGAGATCACCAACGACCGGCTTGAAGAGGTTCGCCGTGATCCACCCCGCAGCCGCCCCCGGACAGCACTCCGAGCCCATTGGGCCACACCAGTGCTCGCTGACGGGTCGGTCTATGGCTCCACGGGCCGGAACGCCGGTGACGCCCTGCTTGCCTGCAGTGATTGGGCCACTGGCACCCTCCACTGGACGCACGCCGGTCTCGGCCGCTCCAGTTGCACCCTTGTTGATGACCATCTGATCGTGCTCGGTGAATTTGGCGATCTCCTCCTCGCCAAGGCTACGACCGCCGGCTGTGAAATCATCTCCCAGTGTCGGCTCATTGCCCCCACCCAGAACAGTGACTTGCTGGTTCCTCCCTGCTGGGCTGCACCGGTCATTGCCCACGGGTATCTCTACGTCCGGGGTGCCGGCCGACTGGTCTGTCTTGACCTGCTCTGAAGTTCGATAGTCGAGGGCCATCTGATTGCCGCGTAATTTTAGCCATGTCCCGCCTCTCGTTCCTACCACCCGACCGAACATCAACCAACTGGCGGCCACAAGGTACCAACTACCTCGTAGTATGAGTTCATTGAGACTCGGCTGAGGCTACCCCCGCGACTTTCTTTGTGTAGCTGCGACTAACGCCAACAGTAACGCTATGAGTGGCTACTTCCCACGCCAAACGCAATACGGCTGGTGGTTCTCGTTCCACCAACACCGCGACTAACTATCCCGTGATTGCTCTATTTCTGGACCGCCCAGCCTCGTAGCTATCTTGTCTTCGTCAAGCTCCCGCCACATGGCCACTACAAATTGCCTCATAGAGCGCAAGGTGCTTCTTCGCCATATTCTGTTGTGAAAAAGTTTCGACCGCCCAATGGCGGGCAGTGGCTCGCCGACCTTCGGTAAGCGGATTTTGATCTGTTGCCCGCTCAATTGCGGCACAAGCATCCTCAGTGCTATCTGGAGTGAAGATTTCAGCGAATGGGCTTTGTGTATTTTTGTTGACTCGCAACGCTTCACAACAGCCACCAACTGGAGTGGACGCGATCACGCACCCCACCTGCATAGCCTCGACTAGCACGAGGGGCAGACCCTCACTACGCGACGAAGAGACGAAGACATCAACCGCCGACATCAGTGTCACAATGTCATTTCGAAAACCAAGAAAATGCACCCGGTCTGGGATCTTGAGATCAACTGCTAATTTCTCCAGCTCAGCTCGTTTCTCGCCTTCCCCTGCAAGCCAGAGATGCCAGTTTTTTCCTTTCTCCACGCCCTTCGCAACTGCTCGAATAGTCGTGTCAAATCCCTTCACGGAAATCAAACTGCCCACACCGAGCAAATGCCGTGCTGGTGCTGAATCATTAACTGCCGCCGCAGCCACAGTGAACATCTCATGAATTCCTGCAACCTGTTCTGCATGGACCTGCGGAGAGGGCAAACCACAGTGTATGACCGAAGTCTTTGCCCTCGGCAGGCCAACGGCCAAACAGGCATCACGTGCCGCCTCAGAAACACAGACAAGGTGTTCGGTGAGCCAACGGTGTTTCAGTGCATTCACTCGGAAGATGGTATGCCGAATACCAATTCTCGGGATACAAAGACCCCAAGCCGCAATGCCACCTTGGGTAATCGCATGGGGATCATTCAGCACGAAGACATCTGGCTTGTGGCGACGCACCCAAGACCGAACCTGTCGGCATGCTGGTCGCGAAAGGAAGTGACCCAGCACTTCGAAGTGCCTCAACCCAGGCCGTTGCTTCGCCCATGATGCCATTGGGCTACCATGCCGCGTGATGAGGGAGCTCTCGACTCCCAACTCTGCAATACTCTCAAGCAAATACGACAAAAGCAGCTCGCCCCCACCCCAGCCTTTCGCCATACTAAAAAAACAAACGTGCATGTCTCCCCCTACAACCGCCCGCTAAGGTTAAAACGAGCGTAGACATCGCCGAAGACTTCGGCAGGCGCTTCGGCAAGTCGTTGCTTTATTGCATGGCCGCGAATCCACTGCGGCAAAACAAACTCAAGCGATTCACCATAACTAAGCTGAAACTCCGGCTCACCCAGCAGGCAAAGCTGATCGATGCACCGCAACGTACTTTCCAAATATTCTGGTGTAAATTCAAAGGACAACCCAGCAACTGGTCGTGAAAGTCCCGCGAGAACCTCATCCTCAAAACCTTCGACATCTATTTTTATAAAGACCGGCTGACCAAATCGCTCGATCAAGGAGTCGAGCGTCTGGATCTCGGTCCGTTGCCGCTCTGTCCAACACTCCGACCCAAAACGTCCCGTCTGCTGAACTGCCTCAACCCACCGTCGGGACAGTGACGACACTGTATGCGCCGTTGAGATATACATCTCACCGATTTCAGCCTTCGCTCCAAGTGCTGCGCGAACAAGGTAGAAGTTCGGCGAGCGATGGAACACGCTTGCAAGAAAGTCACTGCAGCGATCCTGAGGCTCGATGGCAACGACCGCGGCTCCCATCCGGTGAAAGACCTTCGCTCTATTTCCAAGATTCGCACCCACGTCGAAGACAAGGTCTCTCGCTCCAACAAATTGACTATAAAAGTCGGCTCGGCGTTGATCTTCATCAGTCCACTGCCGAAATTTGCGGCGATGTCGCCTTGCCGAGAGCGATTCTGCGAGGAACTGGATAAATTTTATCATCGTGGGGTTCTTATCTACGACAAAGTGTCCACGTGCAGCCATCCGAGCCCTAGTCACGAATAGTGGCGTGATCCTTATCGAGAAGCATCAAGACGCACTCATAGTCAACTCCTTGCCTCGCCCACTCCTCATGGATTTCCGCATGATTCTGGGGCCAGTGAAATGAGGGCGAGAGGACCTTGACCGGAGGGTTGTCGATCAGATATCGATTCAGAACCGATTCATCATGCCACCGCGGTGTAAGGCCACGGCAGGCATCAGCATCGACCATCTCAACCGCTGTATGGGTGAAGTCCCAGAAATCTTCATCCGAAAACCCCCAGAATCCGCCGCCGTAATAAACAGTACCTTCACTCCGGCGAACATAACTTCTCGACCGCCGATTCTTCTCGTACGTCCCTCTCTTCCCAACATAGCCACAATGTTGCACCGCCGTCCTATCACTCACGACGTCTGAGGCAACCACTTCTTTCATGAAGAGGCTGTCGACATCGACATAGAAGTGGTAATCACAAGTATGCCGCAGCCTAGTTTCGTATCGATTAAAGAAATGGAACCGATAGAGCGTCGGGTATGGAAAGGGTCGATGTTCGATGCGGTGGAAACGCAGACAATCCTTTTCGGCAGGCCGCTTAATCAATGCGTTGGCCTCTTCGATGCGGTCCGTGAAAATGCTGATCGACACCTGCTCATCACATAAAAAATTATCCCAGATTGACGCAACCAATCCCTCCAGAAACTGAATGTACTTGTTGGTCGCAATGATTAAGACATTTACTCGCACGAAATAGCCTCTCTTATTTTCACTGCATCAACGCTACTACGCAACTTGCACTGAGCCCGACTTCTCGACACGCTTCAAGCACGGGCTTTCATTTCCGCAGGTGCTACCCAGTGAGCCCTGCCTGTCTTCACTCCCACAAACAAAAATAGCATCACATTGCTTAAGTCGGCCTGTCTCGCTGAGGTGTGGGGCGTAAAAGTTGTGAAGCAAAAATCCATAGCTGCGCATCATGGCGAGAAACTCATCAAACGCTACCTGCTTGTCATAGCATGGCACCGCAATGATTTCAGCGTAGACGAGCCGTACAGCTTGTCGCCGTAGCATCCGCTCCGCTCCCCGCAATACCAGCGGCTCACAACCTTGCACATCGAGCTTCAGAACGTCGATCGCCTCAATACCCGTCACCTCACAAAAGGCATCGATTGTTGTTGTCGATACCTGCTCTACCCGCTCCGGCTGCACCAAATGCCCCCAATACTGACTAGCCTCTGCTGCCACCGGGAGAAGTGAATTCGTTGCGGAGTTGCCATTCACGGAATAGGGCGAGTCTCCTACGCAGTCCGACAGCGCTACCATGTAGGCATGGACGTTCGCGTCTTGTTTTGCAGTCTGCTCAAGCACTGCGAATGAAGCTGAAAATGGCTCGAAACTATAGATCGACGCTGATGGAAACAGCGCTCTGTATTCACGCACAGTTTCGCCGTAATGGGCACCGACATCAAAAATTACGCTCGGACCCGCCCCCCCAAGTAACCGCTGCTGTTCCACAAAGGGATTGAGCGGCACTGGCCGCAACTCCAATCCCCTGTGCTTATACATCCAACGAATCAACTTTTTCATTGCGCGTTGCAGTCCTTAGGGATCGTTCGGTGGATTGCCCGGCTGTGAGATCTCGAGCGACCTCGCAACCAATCTGCCCCCGCTCAGAAGAGCCAAAGTGACCACTTCGAGGTTAGCGGCTTGCTGAATAAATGGGCCCGAGGTGTTGAGGAAAGAGTACCGAAGCAGATTAGCAACCCCCGAAAATTGCATGCAAGAACACTTTCCGGAAGTCTTCCATCATTTCGTCGCTCGTCATCGCCTGAATTCGTATTGTGGCGCATGCTCTGGATAAGAAAAATTCCTGGTGGTCTGTTTCCTGCGGGCTCATTCTCACGTCGCCTTCGCATCACTCCCCTGCCGAGCCTCTTTCCTCAAAAAAGAAACATGAATAGAAGAATGGGTGCTCTAGGGGAGTGCGGCAGCCTCCCGCCCTCAACACTCCTTTGGAAATGCCTTCGGCTGCCTCGTGTTGCCGCCATCATCCTCTTCGAGCAAGACAACTTACTGGCCTACGTGCAAATTCAGTCGGATTCCACCGACCGGAAGTGCCTTCATCAAAATTGATGTCACGATCCGATTCCCAACCACGAAGCCCCTCGCTCGCTCCACGTGTCAGAACATCCAATGAACACTCCTCAGTTCAGCTTCGTGCTCCCAATTTACAATGGGGCGGTTTATCTCCGTGAAGCCCTCGCCAGCCTACGATGGCAAACGCTACGAAACTGGGAATGCCTCTGCATAAATGACGGATCGACTGATGGCACCGACATTATCCTTGAAGAGTTTGCAGCGGCTGATGACCGTTTTCGGATCCTGCATCAAGCAAACGCCGGAATAGTTGCTGCACTCAATCGAGGTATCCGTGAAGCTCGTGCTCCATGGATCGCGCGAATGGACGCCGATGATGTCGCGCTGCCAAACCGCTTGGCAATGCAGGCAGAATACGTCGCACACCACCCAGACACACTACTTGTGTCGAGCCACGTGGTCTGCATTGACGCCGAGGGCCGCCCGATCGGCATTCAGGCTGGCCCTACTGAACACGCTGCCATTGAGAGGTGTCTGCTCGCTGGAAAAAACACCATCAACCATCCTACTGTCGTCATGCGGCGCGATGAGTTGCTCGCTGCGGGCATGTATCGTCAGGAATTCGAGTGGGTCGAGGATGCTGATCTTTGGTTGCGGCTGACGCGTCGTGGCAAGGTGGCCTCGATCCCAAAAATTCTCTTGCAATATCGCATGCACGACCAGAGCGTTTGTTCGACACGACAGAATTTGCAGCATCGCATGATGCGCAGGCTGCTTACTACTGCACACGCTGATCGTGGGATACCACCGCCTTCAAGACCCACGTCCAGAACGTTCCGGCCTCGTCCCCAAGCCTCCCCTGTGTCCCACCGATTAGCTCGCCGAGCAGCGCGTAGTGGTTACTATCGCACAGCTTTTGGCTATTGGTGGCGACAGGTAAACCAGTCGCCATTCAGCCGTGCCACAGCACGCGGAACGCTGGAACTGGCAGTGCGTGCTTTGACAGCAGTGTTCCTGGGCAAATGGCCACCGTTTATTGTGCTTCCTAACTGGCGTGCATGGGATGCGACCACAGGACACCTTCTTGCCGAGGAGAAAAAACAACGCCAGACCGCCAGTCCAACGCCTCCTAACGATGCGTTCTAGACGCCGAAGCGCAACAGCACAGGCCTGTCGCTAATCAAAAGCAGATTGAAACTCACCCGTGAGACCGTGAAAAGGTTTTCCTGACCAAAAGATCATGGCCAGCCTTCGCGATTGCCTTTCAGACCCGACACCAATCGGCTGGAATCAAGTCACGGGTATCAATCGAAGGATCACGGAACCACCGTTTTGGCGCGACAACCACACGGCCCAGATGATCATTTAGCCAAGCACCCCACCAACTAAAGGAACTGTTCGCGATAATGTTGTGTCGGCAGGATCGCATTAGATGAATTTCTTCAAAATCATGCGTTCTGTCCGGGCAATCAACAAATGTCACCGGTCGCATGAAAGCGAGATGGCTCCTCGCCCAATTAAGATCATCACTGAACACGAAGTAGTGGGGATCGCCTACGTGACGCTGCATCACCTTCATAGCCTCCCTGTAGTAGTCGGGGCCACAGGTCCCATGAAATGCATTTGCCGATGGATTTGAAACGTAATCACCACGCCTTACATGGACACTCACCGCAGTTTTCGTCGTGATCATACGCTCGAACTCAAATATCGACGGTGAGAGTTGCCCCCGCGGCGTCAACTCTTTCCGCAACTGCTCGGCACTACTTTCAAAATACCTGTGGCTTTGCCAATACCCCGCGAGATACTTGTCCCCACGGATCTGCGATACTGCCATATCGAAACACATACCGCGTTCTCTGTAGCAACTCGGACCGAACGGCCTCGGTCGACCACGACAGGCATGCCAAAGCCTTTTCATTCTTGGCGCATTTGCATACTTCAACCTCTCACATACACGAGGCTCTGCAAAGGCCCACACTGCGTTGCAGCCATCCAACGCAAAGGTCCGCGGGGTATCTTTCTGGCCAGGGTCACTTCCCCCCAAGCCGCTGCCATCGAATTGCACAACCTGATTCATTCGCAAAGCCAGATTCCTGCCCATCGCATACTGAAACAGTTGGTTTCCCAGGCCGCCTATAAGTTGAATAACAATCATTTTCTTGCCTCATCATCGACTACGTTCTGCCACTGCACGCAGCCCTTCGGACCGCGCATTATTCATAGACCCGAGTCGCCGTATTTAGCAGTCGCACCTTGTTTGAACCCACCAGCTCAATCTGTCACGACCGGTTGACGAAAAAGCATGCTGCCAACAATTGCATCTGATACAAGGTTCGGTACCTCCTGATCCGACACGTCCGCCGCAAGACTTCACGTAAAACGCAACGTTTTCGGACTGCTTCCCTGTGAACCGCATTGGCCCGAAGGCTCTGTTTGGGCTCATCTCGATAAATCGTCAGGGGCTCACTCAGATACCGAATGCGGTCTACCATGGAGCATGCTAGCCATAAGGCGTAATCCTCGATCGCAAGAAACTCTCTTCCCTCGGGAAACCCACCGACTTGGCGAAGAACAGCACGATGCACCAGCATCGAACTACAAATAACCTTGTTTACTCTGAGCAGATCACGAAAGGTGAGAAACCGATCGTCGCTGGGAGGAAAATACCTGTCGATGGACAGTTTCCCGTTTCGGAGAATTTGGGCATTTGTGCAACACATCCGTAGTTCGTCCCGTTGAGCGACTGCCACCTGCGTAGAAAGCTTTTGCGGGTGCCACTGATCATCGCTATCAAGAAAGGCATACCACTGACCCCGAGCAGCTTGGATACCACGATTTCTCGGGACTGCAGGCCCTCCGCTCCTCGGGCCTCCAAGCCAGCGGATACGAGAGTCAGAAATGCTGCGGATCATCGCCTCTGTGCTATCTGTCGAGCCGTCATCACAGACGATGACTTCAAAATCTCGAAACTGCTGGGCTAACACCGTTTGAACCGCAACGCGTAACTGCTCTCTGCGGTTATGCGTCGGAATAATGACCGAAACGAGCGGCGATCCATTCATAAATTCGCCGATTTAAAACCGCCCTGGGGTTAAAAAGTTTGGTAGCCAGGGCAGCTTCCCTTGATGCGAAAATGGTGTTTTTCAAATTTCCGCCGCTACGCCGAAGTATTCAAGTCACCAAAAGTCTTTCCAAAAAACGCTCCCGGAGCCGACTTTTTTGGGGGCTGACGTTGACAAGATCCTGAACTCGGTAGTTCAGATCGCCGACGTACTCCACGTCTAAGCCCATTGCTCGACACGGGAGAAAGGCATGCAGTCTCCCCGTGTAAATTTTCTTGGCATACCGATACGCACTCAAACGATCACCAGCGCGGCGTATTCGCTCACGCGGATTGAGGCTCGCAAGATCCTTTGAGTAATGCTGAAAGGAAAAAGTTTTTTGCCCCCACCGACGTTTCCGAAAAGCCTTTGGGCAATCGATGTAGATCGTACTTTCACTATATTTTTTCTGGTGGGCAGGATTGACCGGAACACTTTCGACTTCAAGCAATTGGGTGAGGCAACCAAAGAACTCTGCAGCCACACCCTCGGCTTCAAGCTTTCGCAAAGTCGCGGAATCCCTGCACAGGACAGGCCCAAAAGTTTTGTAAAAATCCAAGCAAGACGCTGAATAAAGATTGGGGACATCCTTCGAAAGACACGTTGAGACAAAGACTGGCGTTATCAGGGAATTATGAATCGGGAATTTAATTTGATCGTTGCCCGTCTTCCAGTCAGGATTGTGCATAAACCAACCATTCATGATGAGCTTGATCGGCTCCTCTAGATTGCACCTCCTCCCGCTGAAGTCATAGACCTTCTCATAGTCATCTCTCATCACGATATAACTCACATCAACGAGCGTTGAGGCAACAAAGCTCTGGATGTCATCTCCTATGTTGATCGTGTTGTAGCCCAGAACAGCGTATTTCATGCGTGCGACCTGAAATGGTTTTTTGAAGGGCCCTTCTCCAATCAAATTGCACCATAGCAACTTCAAAACGACCGAAGAAATAGCGTTTCTGTTGCCGTGCAGGCAACGAGAGGTGGGCCTCTCTTGGGATATGGCAACCTACGGAAAGACGACGTAGGCTGTGCAGAATTCAACCGAAGATTTTCGAGGCTTGAACACACCCGATGACGTCTTTCAGCCCTGACACAGTGTTGCCCCAGCTCGGAACGGCCGGAACCGTCGTCAATGTTGCAGCCTACCTGTTCACCCCGCTTGATCGCTTGACCGAGCGACGGGAGGAATTGCGGTCGCTTTGCAAAGCTGAGCATCTCAAGGGCACTATTCTGCTCAGCCCCGAGGGGATCAATCTGTTTCTGGCTGGGTCCCGCACCGGCATCGACCGACTCATTGGCCAGTTGCAAAGCGACCCTCTCATGGCGAACCTCGAGACCAAGGAAAGCCTCAGCGACTACCAACCGTTCCGACGGCTGCTGGTGAAATTGAAGAAAGAGATCATCGCCTTTGGTGTCGACGGGGTGACGCCCGGCGCGTACACCTCAAAAAAAATTCCCGCCAACGAACTCAAGCAGTGGCTCGACGAAGGTCGCCCGGTCACCCTGCTCGACACTCGGAATGACTACGAAGTGCGGCTCGGGACGTTTCAAAACGCCCTACCCATCGGCATTGAGCACTTTCGGGATTTTCCTGCCGCAGTTCGAAAACTCCCCGCCGAACTCAAGCAGCAGCCAGTCGTGATGTTCTGCACCGGTGGCATCCGCTGCGAGAAGGCCGGGCCGTTCATGGAGCAGGAAGGCTTCCAGGAAGTCTATCAACTCGATGGCGGCATCCTCAAATATTTTGAAACCTGTGGTGGCGAGCATTACGACGGAGACTGCTTCGTGTTTGACCAGCGGGTCGCCGTGAACCCAGCCCTTGTAGAAACGGCTACCACACAATGCTTCGCCTGCCAGCACCCGCTCACGCTGGAAGACCAGCAATCTGATCGCTATGTCTGCGGAGCATCATGCCCCCACTGCTGGCAGCCAAGCGATCACAAGCCAATCATGTCCCTGGCGGACCGCGAGGCCGCGATTACCGCCATCTCAACGCCTCTTCCGGGCGCAGCCCCTTACACCAATGAGCGGCCACTCAATGTGCCTGCAGGCTACGACCGCTCCACGCTGATCGATTTCCTCTGTGGCCTGCATCCGCACATTCCCCGCGAGGATTGGCTCGACGTTATCGGACGACGTCTGATCTGTGACCACCAAGGCCCCTTGGCGGCAGAGACAATCGTTCGCAGTGGACAACGGCTGCATCGGCTCGAGCCCAACACGGTTGAACCGGCGGTCAACCCGGCAATTCGGATCATCGCCTGGGACAGCGAGTACGTGGTCTTCTCCAAGCCGGCACCACTTCCCATGCATCCGTGCGGCCGGTTTCACCGCAACAGCATGACCAACCTGCTCAGCCTGGCCTTTCCAGGAGAGCGACTCTCTCCCGCCCATCGGCTCGACTCCAACACGACTGGCATCGTGGTATTCGCACGGAGCCGACGAGGGGCAAAGCTGATTCAGCGGCAATTCGAACAGGGATCCACTGAAAAAACCTATCTCTGTCGGGTGGCAGGGCATCCCTGCTGGGATGAAACCGTATCGCGGCAGCCCATCTCAGCCCAGCCGGCCGATCAGGGATTTCGCGTGGTGGATGAGCAGGCAGGGGATCCTGCCGAAACCGCCTTCCGTGTGGTGCAGCGGTTCGCCAACGGGGAATCTCTTATCGAAGCGACGCCTCGAACGGGACGAACCAATCAAATTCGGGTGCACCTTTGGGACCTGGGTTACCCACTTGTGGGTGATCCGGTCTATTTCCCCGGAAAGCAACTGGGGACCCGACAAACTCTCGCACTGGCTGACCCACCAATGTGCCTTCACGCATGGCGACTGACTTTTCAGCCTGTGGCTGATCAACCCCAGGTGACCTATGAAGCAGATCGACCACCATGGGCCGCTCATGGTTTGCCTGAGCTAGCCTGAGCCACAACGTGTCTCATGAAACGACCGACTCTCACCAGCACCATTCGCCGCGGCATCCAACTGGCAAAGATTGCCCACGCCGCCGCAGGCGTCCGCTGGTCCGATGCGGCCACGAGGCCCTTGGCCCAGCGAGCTCTCACACGCCTCTTGGCAGATGCCCGCGGCGCGCCCATGAAGGTGGGGCAATACCTCGCGACCCTTCCAGACCATCAGGCCTTCGGGCCACTCACCGAAAGCGTTGAGCCGGTGCCGGTCGACGCGGTTGTAGCCACGCTGGAGTCCATGCTTGGCTGTCCACTCGATGATGTCTTTTTGACCTTCGAGCCATCTGAGGCTGCGGCTTCACTGGGTCAGGTCCACCGTGCCGTGCTCCGCGATGGCCAGGCTGTTGCCGTCAAGATCCGGTATGCCGACATCGCCACAGCAGTCGAAGCCGAGATGGGTCTGGCTGGCCTGTTACCACATGTTGGTCCGGTGAAAACTTGGGGGTTCGACCTCAATGGCTACCGAACAGTACTCAAAGACAACCTCGATCGAGAACTTGACTATCTGGGTGAAGCAGATCGCCAGTATCAGTTCGCTACCGCAGTCACCGTTCCCGGCCTCGTTGTTCCAACGATTGTCCGAGAGTGGTGCCGTGAAGGCGTGCTGGTTCAGTCATGGGAAGAGGGGCAAAGGCTCTCGGCGCTTGAAACGTGGTCAGCCGCTGACCGCCGAGCGGTCGGAGTCACCTTGGCCCAGACCTTGTTCAAAAGCCTGTTCGTAGCCGCCGAGGTGCACGGCGACCCCCACCCCGGCAACTACCTGTTTCGCAAGGATGCTCAGGGGCGGCCGCAGGTGGTGCTGCTGGATTATGGCTGTACGGTCAGCGTGCCTGAGCTGGCACGGCGGGCACTCTTGAAACTAATCAGTGGCTGCCGCGCTGGCGACGACACAGACGCCTTCGCCTGTTTTGTGGCTATGGGATTTGATGCAGAAAAACTCCGACCCATTGCCAGCACCCTTCCGGCCCTGTGTCGCGTGCTGTTTGAGCCTTTCCTTCGCAACGGTCCCTTTGGCCTGCAGGACTGGGCGCTCTCCGAACGCATGGATGCCCTCCTTGGCGACCTCCGCTGGTGGTTCCGCTCAGCAGGCCCATCTCACCTGTTCCTGCTGATGCGTGCCTTCCATGGACTGATGTACTACCTCCAGACCTTGCGTATCGGCATCGACTGGTGGGCTGCACTCACCGATGCTGTCGGCCCCGACACACTGGCTGCAGCCCAGATGTTCAGGCCGATGCCAGTCCCGGGCCCTGGCCGACCCGTCACCGGGTTCGCCGGACTGGCCCGCTTTCTCAAAATTCAGATCACCGAGGGAGAGCGGCAGGTGGTGTCCCTGACCCTGCCAGCTGAGCAAGTCATTCACTTGGAAGAACTGATCCCAGCCGAAACCCTCGAGCGGATTCACGCCGATGGCAGCATCAACTTGCCGCACATCATTCAGCAGGCCCGCGACACGGGCCTCAATCCCCAGCCACTCTTCCAACTCGACACCGCCACTCGCGTTTATCGCGTCTGGCTGGACTAGCCTTATTCTCACGAATTGTCAGCATCGCAAACGCTAGCCCAAACCTATCGCTGCCCTTACGAACGACTCACGCATGGAATAGCACCGAGACGAATCCCCCAGTTTTTGAAGGAACGTGGGTGCCTCCCCTGGACACTAGGCAGACAGGCAAACCGTCACCTGGCGAAGGCTGGGCTGGCCCCATTTGGATATTGCCTGTACGGCTCAAAACAACCGCAAATCCTCCTCAACGAACCATGCCAAAAACGTTCGCTGAACAATATCCAATAGGCTGCAAGAATAAGTCGCAACTCATCCTCATAAAAACAGTTTGCCCATCTTCGGCACTCTACGATCTGTCGTCGGGGAACTGGACTGCCGAGGCATAGTATCACCGTCCCCCACCCCATCATCCCGCCCTCCGGCGGAACTTGGTAGCCGTGGTCTTGAGCTGATACTGGATCGCTGGCGGCACAACACGCCGGAGCAACCGGTTGATTCGCCGCCCCAGCCGGCGCTGTTTATCCTCAGGGGCAGCCTCCTTCTCACCGAGCAGGTGGCTCAGATTACGATTCATTTGCCATGTAGCGATCGTCCGCTCCATCGCCTCCTCGGCTGGCAAGAAGTCCGACGGCCGGGCTGTCGTTCTGGCCCGGATTGTCTCGATGTACCTGAGGCAACGGGGCATCACAACCCGATCAAGGTCACACTGCTCGGCGATATGAGCTGCCAGGCTGGCCTCCCACGCACGTCGCTCAGCAACATTCGTGATCATTCGATGGACTGTCATCGCAATGGCCTGCGGATCATCTCGCGCCGAGAGGATATAGGGATAGTCTGCCGGGAACACCTCACGGCAGCCAGCGTTGCAACCGATCGCTACACACATCCCGTGAACCGCCGCCTCCGGAGCCACAAGGCCAAAAGCCTCATGCTCATTGAGGGGCAACACTGCTAGGTGCATTGTCGCCAACAGAGCGTGGAGGTTGGGTTTTTCCTTATATCCATGCCGGTGCAACGCCGCCGCGCATCCCGCCGATGCTGCAATGCCACAAAGAGCACGATCAAAGTCGCCGGCACAATTGCCGATGAGATGAAGTTCGACATCAAGCTTCATCTGCTTGCGTAGGATACCGAGCGCTGATACGACGTGTTGAACGCCCTTGTGTGACTTCATTTGGCCGAACGAGACCATCCGGACCGGACCGCCCGGCGGCAATCCTGCCATGCCGCCCGCTTGGCGGCATGGGATGGCGTCAATCTCGACTCCGCCGGGAATGACAGTGGCAGACGCATAGCGACCAATACGCGAGTTCGCCTGAAGCGTACCGCTGGAGCAGGCAATCGCATGCACGCGTCGCTTGACGGCAGCCCAGCGGCCAGAGAGTTCAAACCCCAATTGTGAACTCCGGATGCCTTCGTCAAGTTCATCCATTAGGTGCACAACCGTCAGCACTCCGCTCGCGGCAGAGGTTTCCAATATTCCAACGGGGCCAAGCCCGAGGGGATTGTGGACCCAGATCACGTCCGGCCGCCAGCTACGGATCAGTTCTTGGAATGCAAGGCAGTTCCCTGGGTTCACACCACCTTGACCAGCGTACGAGACCGGTCGCTGGTAAAGGCGATCACCTGACGCATAGTTGAACACAGGCTCAAAGATCTGTCGCACATCAATATCGGGACGGCAAGAATGCTTGCGGAGCGAACCAAAACTCATCGACGTAGCGACCAGCACCTGATGACCGGCACGCTGCGCCGATGCTGCATGCATCTCACAGCCGAGCTCGTAGCCCCCGATGACGTGCGGAGGAAACAGATTGGTAACGAAGAGGATTCTCATGGCACAATCCCAACACATTCCTGATCACGCTACGTGAGACAACGCGGCCGGCCCCACCTCACCGTGACCAGCCAAGCGTCGCCAGTAATCATCCCAGAGGTAATCTTCGCCGAGTCTCACGGCCGCCTCGCTGACGATGCGACACCGCTGAAATGGCGACAGCTCGCGCACGGTACACAAGAGGTGACGAAGGGCGTCAACATCACGCTCCGGATAGAGCCAACGCTCGAGTCCAAGTTTCGTACAAATCTCCCGAAATGAGGGAATGTCGGAGGCGATCGGAAGAACGCCGTTTGCAACCGCCTCAAGAATGACTAGGCCCAGCAACTCCGGCTGGTCGAGCCGCTTGCCGGTGTAGGTGACGTGTGCTGAATTCGCCAACAAGACGTCGGCCTGTGCCAGTGCGGCTCTTCGTGCTTGGTCGTCGAGGTATCCAACGATTTGGCAGTTGTTGGCCCGTCGAACCTTTGACTGCAGGTGCCGAACATAGGCAGCGTCTCCACTTGCTGGACCGATAATCGCCAGCGTTGCCTCGTTCCCTAGCCCTGCGACTGCATCAATCGCTATTTCAAAAGCCTTATGGGGCAGCAATCTCCCAACTCCGACTGCCCGCACTTTGCTTGAGGACGACCGAGGCTCCGGAGGCATCAACTCGTTTCGCCAGACGCCTGCAGAAAGGTATGAGGCGAGCATGCCGCGTACAGTAGAGCGTGCCGCTGCATAGCCAGAGATCTCCATAATCTCGACACCCGAATGTGGCTCGTATGCCTTGGCAAACAGGTCGGCGATCGGCTCGGCACCGAGACTTGTCAAGACGATCCGCTGCGTCGGCGGCGCGGCGGAAAGCATATCGAGAGTCGAACTATTGACGAGATGCTGGTGAATAACGACCCGCTCATAGCCGCCCTGATAATGGAGCAACTTTTGCAGCGTCACGGTCTCAACAGGAACGGGAGTGCCCGAATCGAGTGAGAGCCTGGAATAGGCTTGCGACATACGCCGTGCGTGTCGCTCCAGCGGAGCATGTCCCGCCGCGGCACACCAGAGATCGACTGTCTGACCACAGGCGAGGGCAGAACGGTACGTCTCAAGCGTAAATCGCTCACCACCTCCCACCACGTCGAGTGGGAGTTGGCTGATGATGGCTGCGGATGTTGCATTCACGGCGGCAGGACCTTGGAGACTTTGAGGATTTAGCAAAGATCATGTCACTGACGAAAGGGCTGTTGTGGAGCGAATCCGCCCGAGAAACACGCGGAAATCTCCCCGGGTTTCCATGCAGGGAAAAGTTGGCGGTCAGCTGGCAGGATCGATTGAATCGCCCAGGCTCCATCCGACGGCACGCGTTTCCTCTACTCGACAGACTGTTTCCGTGTCCGTGATACCAACGGTGGCTCTGGTAGCATGACGGTACGGTTTTCGCCCGGAAGACCGTGATGGCACATCGAGTGGGAGACACTGACTGCATGACTCGTTTTGCACGCCCCAAGCACCCGCCCCAGCCAACCCTGTGTCTCCGCTCGAAATGGACCGCTGCCCTTCCGGCGTTGCTGCTCCCGCTGGTCGCCGGCTGTCAGCGACCAGCACCGGTGCTGGTCGATCCACCGCCCCCCGAGGTGGTCGTCGGTCGGCCCATCATTCGCGACCTGGCCGAAACCCTGGAATTCACCGGCAACGCCGCCGCGATCGAGACCGTCGAGATCCGGGCGCGCGTTTCGGGCTTCATCACAGCTGTCCACTTTGAAGATGGCCAGCGGGTCAAGCGGGGAGATCCACTGTTCACGATCGACGAACGACCCTACGCGGTCATTCGTGACCAGGCGAAGGCCGAGGTTGCCAAGGCGGTCGCCGAACTGGAGGAACTCAACCGCGAAGTCAGCCGCTACCAGGCGTTGCTCCCCAAAAATGTCGTGACCCGAGAGCAGTACGAAATCCTCGTGGCGAAACGGGACGTCGCTCGCGCGATGCTCGACAAGGCGACAGCAGCAGTCAACCAGGCCGAACTCGACCTTGAGTTCTGCCAGGTTGTCTCGCCACTCGCCGGCCGCGTCAGCACACGCGAAGTCGATGTTGGGGATCTGGTCTCAGGGTCCGGAAGCTCAGCCACCCGGCTGACCACAGCCGTGACGACCTCGCCAATCAATGTTTACTTTGATGCCGATGAACGGGCCCTGTTGCAAGCCCGCCAGCGGGCGATCGCTGACCATAGCGGCAAGCCGGTTGAATGGCGAAACGTCAAGGAGTTGCAGATTCCAGTCGCTGCCAGGCTGGTCACAGAGACAGGCTTTCCACACCAAGGTGTCCTCGACTTTGTCGATGTTGCCGTCAAGCCAACCACTGGCACGGTCCGCTGTCGTGGCCGCTTGCCGAATGCTGATGGCCTGATCACCCCCGGCATGTTCCTGCGGGTGCAGCTGACGGTCAGTGACCCAACCCCCACGCTGCTGATCCCGGACCTGGCCGTCGGGGTCGACCAAGGCCGCCGCTACGTTGCCGTGGTCGATGCAAACAACCGGGTGGTCCACCGACGTGTGACTCTGGGCCACAGTATCATCGACGCCGGCGGCATGCTGCGGGTGATTGAGCAGGGACTCCAGTCAACGGATCAGGTGGTGGTTTCGGGGCTGTCACGGGCCCGCGACGGCAGCATGGTTCAACCCGTACCTGCTTCAGAAACGGCAGCTGCCCCAGCGGGAGCCGCGGCCCTGTGATCAGCCAATTCTTCATCACCCGCCCGGTCTTCGCCACCGTCTTGTCGCTGGTGATCCTGATCGTGGGTGGGATTGCCGCCGTCGGCCTGCCGGTGGGCCAATATCCTGATGTGGTCCCTCCGACCATCTCCATTCAGACAAGTTATCCGGGTGCTTCCGCTCAGGTTGTGGCGGACACCGTCACCACCCCGATCGAACAGGAAGTCAACGGCGTCGAAGAGATGCTGTTCATCTCGTCCAAGAGCACCGGTGACGGCCAGGCCGTGATCGATGTCACCTTCAAACTCGGAACCGAGATCGATCTGGCCCAGGTGCTCACCCAGAACCGAGTGGCCATCGCTGAGGCGAAGCTCCCCGACGAGGTCAAGCGGCAAGGCGTGATGACCAAGAAGAAGTCGCCCAGCATCCTGCTCTGCGTCAATCTGTTCTCCCCAGACCACCGCTACGACCAGCTCTATCTCAGCAACTATGCCCTGATTCAGGTAAAGGATGCCCTTGCCCGGCTCGATGGCGTCGGTGATGTCGCCTTTCTTGGAGCCCGCGACTACGCGATGCGAATCTGGCTCAACCCCGACAAACTCGCCACCCGGAATCTGACTGCAGGCGATGTCGTGACGGCCCTGCGAGAGCAGAACGTACAGGTGCCAGCAGGCCGGCTTGGTCAGCCACCCGCGACCCCCGGCATCGCGTTCCAAGTGCCACTGAACACGACTGGCCGGCTCCTAGAACCTGAGGCGTTTGCTGACATCATCATCAAGACCGGCACCGCGGCGGCCCCCACCACTGGGCCACCAGCGACTGGGCGAGAGATTGTCCGCATTCGGGATATCGGCCGCGTCGAACTGGGGGCCAGAAACGAAGACACCGCCAGCACCCTCGATGGAAATGAGACGATCACCATCGCCATCTTCCAGCGGCCCGGCTCCAACGCCATTGCCACCGCCGAGCGGGTGCGACACGAGATGGCCAGGCTGGCCGCCACGTTCCCGCCAGGGCTAGAGCAGCAAATTATCTATGACACTACTGTGTTCGTTGAAGAGAGCATCCACGAGGTGGTCAAGACACTCTTCGAGGCGGTGGTGCTGGTCTTCATCGTGGTGCTGCTGTTTCTTCAGAACTGGCGGGCCACGCTGATTCCGATGCTGGCCGTACCGGTCTCCCTCGTCGGAACCTTCGCGGTGATGGCGGGCCTCGGCTTTTCCCTCAACAATCTCTCGCTCTTCGGCCTCGTTCTGGCCATCGGCATTGTGGTCGATGACGCGATCGTGGTGGTCGAAAACGTCGAGCGGCTGATCAGCCAGGGATTGGCCCCCCGAGAGGCAGCGCGGCAGGCCATGCGGGAAGTCAGCGGAGCGTTGATTGCCATTGCTTTGGTGCTTGCGGCGGTGTTTCTGCCAACCGCCTTCATCACCGGTATCAGTGGTGCGTTCTATCGCCAGTTCGCCATCACCATTGCGGCCAGCACAGCCTTTTCGGCCATCAACTCACTGACACTCTCGCCGGCCCTGGCAGCGCTGCTTTTTCGCGGTCATGATGACAGCACTCAGTCTACAGCCAGCCAGGCAGGCAACAGCCCGCTGCCGCGGCTGGTCATCGGCCTGCTCGGAGGACTGGGAGCCATCTGGCTGGGTGAAGATCTGGCAATCGTCTGGACCGGTTTGGCTGACGGGGCGACGTCACTGGCTCTGTGGGGCGTTCGGCTCACCGTCTTCGGCGGCGGCTTCGTCGGAGCCGCCATCATCGCCCCGCTGGTCAACCTGCTGCTCGCAGGCCTGTTTCGGCTGTTCAACGTGTTTTTCGAGGTCACCACCGGTGTCTACGGAGCCATCGTCGGCATGCTGCTACGAATCGGCATTGTTATGGTCGGCCTTTATGTCGCCCTGATGGGCCTGACATACGTTGGGTTCAGCACCGTACCGGTCGGCTTCATCCCCGAGCAGGACAAGGGCTATCTACTGGTCAATGCGACCCTACCGGAAGGAGCTAGCCACGAACGGACTGCCCGTGTGATGGAACAACTTGAGAAGATTGCCGCAGACACTCCCGGCGTGGCCCACACGATTGCAGTTTCGGGCTACTCCCTGCTCTCGAGCGTCAGCCTGTCAAACACCGGTGGCATGTTCGTGGTACTCGAGCCCTTCGCCAGCCGCGTGGTCGATCCCACCAAATCCGCCTTCGCCGTCGCGCGGAAACTCCGCCAAGCCTTTGCCACCATCCGCGACGCCTCCTGCGTGGTCTTCAATGCCCCGCCGATTGATGGCCTCGGCAACACCGGTGGCTTCAAACTGCAAGTCCGTGACCGTACCGGCCACGGATCTGCAGTGTTGGAACAGACCACTGCCGAACTGGCAGGGGCACTCGCCGCCCAGCCGGGGCTCGTTGGCCTGTTTTCCACATTCAAGGCCAATCAGCCCCAGTTGTTCATCGATATCGACCGCACCAAGGCCAAGGCGGCCGGCGTCTCGATTGCTGCGATCAACCAGACCCTGCAGGTCTACCTTGGCAGTGCCTACGTCAACGACTTCACTGCCTTTGGCCGCAACTGGCAGGTCACCGCCCAGGCCGACGCGCCCTTCCGCATGCTGCCGGGAGACATTGGCCTGCTCAAGGTGCGCAACGCCACTGGTGAAATGGTGCCACTGGCCACCCTGCTGACTGTTGATGACACAAGCGGCCCCGCCGTGGTCACCCACTACAACCTTGCCCCGGCGGCAGACCTGTCGGGCACCACGCTGCCCGGCACCAGTTCCGGTGACGCCATTGCACTGGTCACAGCGCTGGCCAGCCCTTCACCACTTGGACGGGGCCTGCTGCCACCGGGTATCGATTTCGCCTGGACGGACCTTTCACTCCAACAGATCCTGGCGGGGAACACCGCAACGTTTGTCTTTCTCCTCGGCACAATTTTTGTGTTCCTGGTGCTCTCGGCCCAATATGAAAGCTGGCTGTTGCCACTGGCAGTCATCCTGATCGTGCCGATGTGCCTGCTGGCGGCGATTGCGGGCGTCTGGATTGCCGGCAGTGATAACAACATCTTCACACAGATCGGTCTGCTCGTGCTGGTTGGGCTGGCGGCCAAGAATGCAATTTTGATCGTCGAGTTCGCCAAACAACGGGAAGCTGACGGCCTGCCGCGAGCCCAGGCGGTGCTGGAGGCAGCAACACAACGCCTGCGGCCGATCCTGATGACCTCACTGGCGTTCATTCTCGGTGTTGTGCCGCTCCTGCTCAGCAAGGGTGCTGGTGCCGAAATGCGAGTGGCCCTCGGCACGGCGGTTTTTTCCGGCATGCTCGGCGTGACGGTCTTTGGCATCTTCTTCACGCCGGTCTTCTACTCTGTCGTGATGTGGTTTGCTGGCCGGCCCGCCTCACCCAGGCACGGGCCACGCCCAGCAGACGCTCCCTTCAGTTGAGGGGCGTTCCAAGCCCTGCCGACGCGTCCTGGCTGAAGCTGGGGGTGGCGGTCGTTTTCCGAAGAAAACCCGGCCCGTTTGGGTTAATTCGTCCGTTTTCCTGTTTTGCCCGCCGGCGTTGGTGAGTAAGAGTGTCACTCCAACGCACATTTCCTCAA
>WTHB01000105.1 GCA_011523305.1 Planctomycetaceae bacterium
TTGGTTGATGCTATCTGGGTGGCCCGTACGCTCACCACAAACGGTGGTGAACTCTCGTTGCGGGAAGTGCCGTGGATCATGGCGTTTTCAGACGCGCCCCCCACTGGTCCCCCGGCCCCTTCTGGAAAGCAGGCTGGTGGGAAGACAAAGATGGACCGCCCCCCCCTGACCAATTCACCGGGTTTTGTCACAAACTCGGCTGGCCAGGCTGCCATTCGGGTGCGGGGGCGGGCAGTGATTGCCTATGACATAAGTACCCTCAATGCGACGCGGCTTTCTGTCCAGGGGCAGGTTGGGAGTGATGCCGGGAAGCCTGGCGAAGCCGTTCGGTTCTCGATCTATGTGGATGGCACACCTGCCGGCTCCGCGATTCCCCCAGTGACTGAACTTGCTCAGATTGATGCCAGTGCAACGCTCGGGCGGGCGGTTTTTCACTCAGGGCGAGTTGGCTGTGGAAAGTGTCATCTTGTCGGCGGATATGGTGGGGAGATCGGGCCAGATCTCACGCATATTGGACGGAAGCATTCAGCGGCTGCCTTGTACGAGGACATCCTCATGCCGCATGCAGCCCTCGCGACTGGTTTTGAAACCATGAATGTCCTGACTGCAGACGGGAAGGTGATCAGCGGGCTGCAGGTTTCGGCCGGCAATCCAGTAGTCTTGAAGGACGCGACCGGTGTGATTCACTCAATCGACCGGGAGGAGATCGAAGAGATCATGGCAGGCCGCACCTCGCTGATGCCTGAACTTCGCAACCTGTTGACCGCCAATGAATTGGCTTCGTTGATTGCGTTTCTGCAGTCGGCCGGTCAATGAATCTTCCCGGCCGCATGCTGCTGCTTCTGCCCGACGGCACGAGCCTGCACGGTCACAATTCTCACCGCAATAGGACATGGGCAATGAGCGTGACGCGAAAGATTCCAGTGCACTGCCTGTTCGCACTGATTGTCACCGCTGCGCTGAGCGCGATGGTTGCTGCCGATCCCGGCACGACTCGGCTTTGGTATCAGCAGCCAGCCACCGGGTTTGAGCAGAGTCTGGTGCTGGGAAATGGCCGTCTTGGCGCGATGGTTTTTGGGGGAACTGACAGCGAGCGGATTATTCTTAATGAGGAGTCGGTTTGGTCCGGCTGTCGGATGGAGCACGATATTCCTGGCGGGGCCAAATACCTACCAGAGATTCGTCGGTTGTTAGCGGAGGGGAGGTTTGCGGAGGCGAATGCGGTCAATCGCAAGGCGTTTCAGGCACAGGGAACGCCGCAGTACGGGCAAAAGATTTCGCCGTTTGGACGCTATCAGACCCTCGGCAGTCTGCGGCTCACCTTCATGGATGCCGCGAAGCCCGTGCGGGAGTACTGTCGTGAACTCGACCTGCAGACCGGGCTGGGAAAGGTCACGTACCGGCGGGGCAGATCGCAACTGTCGCGTGAGCACTTTGTCTCTGCGGTGGATGAGGTGTTTGTTTCGAGATTGACCGGCTCCGTCTCCTTTACCGTGACCCTGGACAGGCCGGAGCGGTTCGTGACGAGGCACGTCGGAGACCGGGAACTGCTTATGACTGGTCGTCTTAACGATGGCTTTGGGAGCGACGGTCTCACCTACGTGGCAAGGCTCCGAGTGGTCGGCGGCCATGTCGAGTCTGAGGATGACGGACTGCGGGTGACTGCCGATGACGAGGTCATGCTGCTGGTGGCAGCGGCTACCGATTACCGGGGGATCGCAGGTCGGCAACTCGAGGACCCGGTTGCGGCGACAGCGGGCGACCTTGATCGGGCTGCGGGCAAGTCGTACTCCGAGCTGCGGGCGAATCAGCAAGAAGACCATGCACGGCTTTTCAGTCGCATGGCGCTCTGGCTGCCGTCGTCGCCAAACAGCCGTCTGCCGACCGATCAGCGACTGGCTGGCTACCGTGACGGGAAGCCGGATCCCGCGCTCGCCGCGCTGAGCGCCAACATGGGCCGCTATCTCCTGATCAGTTCATCCCGACCGGGTGGTCTGCCGGCAAACCTTCAGGGTATTTGGGCGGAAGAGGTCCACACGATGTGGAACGGCGATTACCACTTCAACATCAACACCCAGATGAATTATTGGCCAGCGTTGACCAGTAATCTGGCGGACTTGCAGGAGCCGTTGAACACATTCGTTGCGTCCCTCGTCGAGCCGGGTTCAAAGACGGCCAAGGCCTACTACAACTCGCGAGGCTGGATTGCGCACCGACTGACCAACATCTGGGGCTACACCTCACCGGCTGGAATGGATATCGGAGGACCAGCCTGGCTCTGCGAGCATCTGTGGGAGCAGTATGCCTTTACACTCGACCAGGAATTTCTAGCCCGGGTCTATCCAGTGATGAAGGGCAGCGTTGAGTTTTATCTCGACAACCTATGGGAGGAGCCGGATCACGGCTGGCTCGTCACCGGGCCGTCGGCTTCACCTGAGAATGGGTTTCTGTTGTCGGATGGCAAAACTGGCAGCGGAATCTGTGCCGGACCGACGATCGACATGCAGCAGTTGCGGGAATTATTTGGGAACACCATGCAAGCGGCTGCCATTCTCGGGCTGGATGCTGCGTTGCAGGACGAGCTTGCTGAGGTGCGGCCACGGCTTGCGCCGAATCAGATTGCTCCGGATGGGTCTCTGCAAGAG
>WTHB01000068.1 GCA_011523305.1 Planctomycetaceae bacterium
CCTGCTCCCGGGCGGCGACCTGCTGAAGCACAGCCTGGAAGCCGTGGCCGTAAAACACATTGTCACCGAGGACGAGAGCCGTCCGGTCACCGGCAAGGAAATCAGCGCCGATCAAAAATGCCTGGGCAAGCCCCTCGGGCCGTGGCTGTTCGGCATACGAAAGCGAAACGCCGAAGGCTGCACCATCGCCCAGCAGGTGCTGAAAATGCGGCAAGTCATGGGGTGTCGAAATGATCAGGATGTCTCGAATGCCCGCCAGCATGAGGGTCGACAGCGGATAGTAGATCATCGGCTTGTCATAAACGGGTAGCATCTGTTTCGAGACCGCAATGGTCATCGGGTTGAGACGGGTGCCAGCCCCTCCAGCAAGCACGATGCCTTTGAGCTTTGTCGGCATGAGAGGGATTTCCTTTGCAGGGAGCCGGAGGGCATCAGGCAGCGGGCCGCTCGCCAAGATGCTGACCAAGTTGAAAGGGACTCTGCGGATCAGCCTCATGGCGGATCTCATCGACTGGCTCCCGTTTGCCCTCGCCAGCGTAGAGGCGGTTGGGAGCATTGAAGACCCAGCCGACCGTATCGCTGATATTTCGATAGGCGTGGACCACTCCCGGTGGGATGACAACCGCCAGCGGATTGGAAATTCCGCACACCGTCCGAGTCTGGAGGCCGTGGGTTGCCGATGCTGGCCGGGCATCCCACAGAACGAGCTCAAAATCACCGGGGCCGATGAAGGCGAAATAGTCGGTCTGATCGACGTGTTCATGGGGCCCACGGGCCACCCCGGGCTCGGTCTGGCTGACGTAGGCCATCACCGGATGCAGCTGGGCATCCAATTCGTCCTCCCGGTAGAGTTCGACAAGCCAGCCACGGGTGTCGGTGTGGCGGGCCAGGGGCTTGCTGATGACCCCGGCAATCGCTGCGCAATCAGTCTCAATGGTGTTGTTCTGCATGCCTGACTTTTGATGATTCACTCTGTGGGTAGTGGCTGGTGTGGTTGCCGGCCCTGACTGCGCAGAACCGGCATACTTCTCCGCAATTTCCTTGGGGAAATAGCAAAACTCTGCGCGTGCCCACAACCGGTCTTGAGTCCCTGCTGGCACCCGCCAGCCGCTGCGACAGATGTTTTCCACCGCCTCCCACCCCTATGGGAGGGGTCAGGCCCGACGGCTGGTAAGCCCTCAGGAACGTGCCGCTCCAGCCGCCTGGAGCCGCTGGAGGTGGTCATCAATCAGTGTCAGCTCGTAGGCAATCTGACTAGCCTGCTGTCGTTCAGTGAGTTGCCGCCGGACATAGTCGAGGTCAAGTCCGTAGTGGTTCACTCGGAAAACCCCGACCTTCACGAATGGGACGCCCCCGTCGATGACCTTCAGCGGTAGAAGTTCAGTTGGGTTGATCCTTCTCCGCCGTGCTTTCTTTAGGAGACGCCATGACTGGGGAAGGCGTGACCAGGTGCAGGACAGGTGCGGAGCAAGATCGGTCCATACCGGTGCGGATTCGTCATAGGTGGCGGCAGTGTCGTAGATGGCCCGCAGAGTGAGCCCCGCCTGGGCAAAGCTTTCAGAGAGCCCGATCTCATACTGGTCAATCACATGCTCTTTGGTGGGGAGGGGCCGCACGCTGTTCCAAAAAGAGGAAAAGGCTGGTGAGCGAATTGCCCGTTTTCGCATCACAAAAAACCAGCTCTGCAGATGCGGGCAGTCGACGTTCCCGCGGTACTTTGGTCCTTGAATGGAACGCACCATGCCCCACAGATCAGCATCCTCCACCCGGGGATCATCGAGCAGTCGCTCGCAATTGGAAAGCGGCCCGTAGACGCTGTCGTTACAAAAGATGATTTCATCAAACTCGTGATGCGGCAGGAGTCGCTCGAGCCCGAGTTTCCAGCTGCAAAAGTCATAGCCTTTGTTTGGCCGGGTTACAAAATCATCAACAATCTCGACTGCGGCTGCCGGCAGGCTAGACGCTGCAGTGGAAACAACGACCAGGCGATCGACAAGCCTGCGATAGATCTGCAGTGCCTGAATCACATGCGGATCAATCAGGCCGTCTTGATCGTAATGGGCAAGGATGAGGGCACGTGGCATCGATGGCATTCAGTGAAAAACAACGACAAGTCGCCCAGAGGGAGCAGCCAGCATGTTTCCCTGCAAAGGATTGGCGGCATGCTCGCGATTTCAGGAGACGGCTGAGTCACCAGCCTATCAGGCCTCAGCAGTACGAAGCTGTTCAAGTCGACGTTGAAGCCGTTTTTTTCGATTCAGGAGACTTTTGGGTGGCCCCACATCACTGAGTAAGTCGAGCAGACAAGACAACTGTTGCAGTGTTCGGTGGCCGCTGGCGACATCTCCGCTACGAATTTGCTTGGTGGCTGACCGCAGGGCTGAACGCAGGTACCAACGAGCACTTCGCGTTATCAGTCGCCCACGGGTTTCTTCCGGAAACCATTGGGCATTGATGGCGATCGCCCGGGCTAAGTCAGGCCAGACAGCACCGTTCTGCAACAGTCGGGACGACTCATTGAGGGCATGCCGTCGATACACGGCGAGTGCTGACGGGTCGTACCAAACCGGGAAGTGGGCGGCGATCCGAACCCACATTTCCCAGTCGAGGGTATGGCAGAGATCTTCCCGATACCCGCCAACCTTCTCGTAGGTGCTTCGCGCGACAATCACGGCAGGCGTCTGAACCCGCTGCCGCTCACCAATCCGCCACAGCCAGTTTGAGAGCACACCGCGGAACCAGCGTGGCCGGGAAGATGTCTTGAGGGTGTGGTTGCTCTGGTCCACAATCCTCGTCCGACAAAATGCCATCCCAACGTCGGGTCGTCGCTGGAAGCCGGCTTGCAGACGCTGATAAAAAGTCGGCAGGACGTAGTCATCCTGATGCAGCAGGTGGATGAAATCCCCCGTCGTCAGCCCAATGGCCCGATTCCAATTCCCGGCCAGTCCAAGCTGGCATTCATTGCGCACCAACTCAACGCGACCGTCTGGATCGGCTTCGGCGACAATCGCTTCTACATCGGCCGAAGGTGACGCATCATCGACCACTGTGACGTTGATTGTGAAGTTGGCTCGGGTGCTTCGCCGGGCTTCAGCCAAGACCGAAGAAATCGTCTGAGCGAGCAATTCGTCTGGTTCATAGGTCGGAATGATGACGGAAATGACAGAGCGGCTGGTCATGAAGGACTTGGGAGACAGAAGGGGAGATCTTGCGGCATTTCTTGTTCGCGGGGCTTCTTGCCTGTTCGGTTTGGGTGCCCTCCTTGGCATGGTGAGGGCGACGCGGACAGAGCGGTGATCTTGCCGAAACAGCCCGCTCCGAGACAATCACAGAATCAAGAATCGCCTCAGTTTCTCCTCTCGGCTGGGCGAGCAAAAGACAGGAAGCACCGATTCGTTCGCGTTGGAGGCACCGTATGTGGGGTGGTATGCTGACAGTTACCAATCGCAAGTTGCTGAACACCACCGTACTCAGTGGCCTCTTACTGCTTGCTGGGGCCCTGCCGCTTGCCGCTGAGATGGTTCCTAACCGGCTCACCGAGGCTGAACGTTGCAGTGGCTGGCAGCTGCTGTTTGATGGCGCAACGCTTGCCGGCTTCAAGGGGTATCGTTCCGATACACCAGGCGAGGGCTGGCAGGTGCAGGATGGCATGATTGTTCGTACTGCTGCAGCGGGTGACCTGCTGACGGCAGAGATATTCGACAGTTTTGAGTTGCAACTGGAGTATCGCATCAGTCCCGGTGGCAATAGCGGGTTGATGTTTCATGTGAGGGAAGATGACAAGCATCCTTGGCAGACCGGGCCGGAGGTGCAGATCCTTGACAATGCCACCGGCAAAGATCCGCAGCAGGCAGGCTGGCTCTACCAACTCTATCAACCGACGCCACCCAAATGGGTTGCCCGTCTTGAGCAGGCGGCAGGGTTGCCGGTCGCAGAGGTCGTCGATGCCACTCGGCCTGCCGGTGAATGGAATCACCTCTACCTGCGGGTAGCACCGGGATCGGGCGAGGTCTGCGTCAACGGCGTTAGTTATTACAAGTTTGCCATGGGGAGTGACGAGTGGAACGAGCGGGTAGCCGCGAGCAAGTTCGCCAAATACCCGCGGTTCGGGAGGACCGGCCAGGGGCACATCTGCCTTCAAGATCATGGCGATGCCGTTGCCTTCCGATCACTGAAAGTCAGGCGGCTTCCACAGGGCAAGCTACCCCAGGAGCCAGATGATGGCATGCTGCTGGTGGCTGCTGTGCCAGCCTTTCCTGAAATCGAGTGGGAGGGCTGGTCGGCTGAATCAACTGACGGCAAGCCGGTACCGCCCCTGAGGCCCCTGCTGCTGACCCACGCCGGTGACGGGTCAGGACGCCGATTTGTGCTGGAACAGTCGGGGATGATTCACGTCATCGATCCCGAGGGCCAACGGGCAAGGCTTTTCCTTGACCTCCGTGAGGCCACCCGTTTCTGGAAGTACCGCAACGAGGAGGGGCTGCTGGGCTGCGCGTTTCATCCACGGTTTGCTGAAACGGGTGAGTTTTTTGTTTGCTACAGCCCCGTCGCGCATCCAGGGGCGGAGCGGATCTCACGATTCAAGGTTTCGGCGGTTGACCCAAATCGGGCTGATCCCGCCAGCGAAGCGGTGGTGCTCGAGTTCGACCAGCCCTTTCCAAATCACAACGGTGGCTCGATCGCGTTTGGCCCTGATGGGTATTTGTACGTTGGGCTTGGTGACGGTGGCAGTCGCAATGACCCATTTGATAATGCTCAGGATCTGTCCAGTTTGCTGGGCAAAGTTCTACGACTCGATGTCAATCAGATTGAGAACGATCAAGGCTATGCAGTGCCGTCGGACAATCCCTTTGTTGATCGTGCAGGTGTCCGGCCAGAGATCTGGGCCCTCGGCTTCCGCAACCCCTGGCAACTCTCGTTTGATCGCCAGACTGGCCAGCTTTGGCTGGCTGATGTTGGCCAGGATCTCCAAGAGGAAATCAACATTGTTGAAAGGGGCGGCAATTACGGTTGGCGTCGGCGGGAGGGGAGTCACCCCTTCGGCAGCATCTTGGAGACGGCTTCGTTGGTTGACCCGATCTGGGAGTATGACCATCAAGTGGGCAAGTCGATCACCGGTGGCTGTGTCGTTCGGGGCGGTTCAATCGCTGAGCTTGAGGGCCGCTATCTCTACGGTGATCATGTCACTGGCCGGCTCTGGGCCTTGGCGGCTCAGGGGGTGGCGGGGGCTGGCGTACCAGTCGTCTCGAACCCTGGCATTGCCTGGAATGGTCTCCCGATCTTTGGTTTTGGCCTCGATGAAGCAGGTACCGCCTACGTGCTGACTGCCTCGCCTGTCGGCCAGGGGATTTTCAAACTGGTGCGGCAGGCTCAGTAAAGGTCACCGAGCACGCTGTTGGCAGGCTGCGAAGAAGCGACAACCGTGTTAGTGCGGGGTTGACGCCGCTTCGACCGCTGAGAAGGCAGCCCAGACCGGATTGTGGTCGGACACCTCGAGGGCCTGCTTCAGGCTGAGCCCGTAGGTGGTCTGGAGGTCGAGCACACCCCAGCGTCCGGTGTATTCCGCCGTCGCGGTCCGCTGGAAGATGAGATTGTCGTAGGTCTTGCTGCGGCGGGTGTTCGTCGTGGTGCCGGACACAGCCCAGTTGATGTCTGGCAGGTTGCGGATCCTGCCGAATTGCTGGGGTGAGGCATTCAGGTCACCGAGCAAAATGATGTCGTCTTCGTCGGGGCGGGCGGTCTTCAGGGCAACGAAGGCATCGGCGAGGGCATCGACTTCTTCCGGAACCTCGTCCGGGTCCGTGTGAGTATTTACCATCCAGAACGTAAAACCCTGTTCGGCCTGTGGCACCCGGGCACGAAACCGCACAAACATCGGTGGACGATGCAGGCGATCGCCGGGGTCGTGCATCGTGCCGACGGAGCTGGTATCGACCTGAATCCGGTTGGTGTCATAGAGAAACGTGTATTGCTCTTTACTGTTGGTACGTCCCAGCCGCGGCCCGATCACATACTGGTAATGGCTGCCATCGGCGTTGACCTGCTTAACAAAGCTCGGGATCACGTCGTTTGACTTGGCACGAACCTCTTGGATCGCCACGACGTCAAAATTCCGCACGACTTTGGCTAAGGTCTCAACAACCTGGGGTTTGGCCAGTTTCGAGGTGCCAAAGACCTGAATGTTGAAGCTGGCGATGACAACGGTGTCGGCCTGGCGTGAGCCGGCCCTGGACGGCTGGGTTGGCAGCAGGACAAGCCCGGCAATGACGCCAAAGCCCAGGTATCGCTGCCACGCTGGTTGCTGTCTGCCTGCCACGACAATCTCCCTCCCGCGTGCTATCGGCAGGGCACGCGGTGGAGCGTCGGGTGCGAGCGTTTGATCCCCTATTTTCTTCCAGCCGCTGGCAATTCATGGCGGTCAGGCAAATGGGGGCGGGAGCCGGTATGATGGAACCGTCAGATTTTCCGCCGATCCTCTGGAGATTCTTCGATGCGCTCGTTTCGTCCGCTGTCGGTGTTGCTCCCCGTTGTTCTGCTGGCTGCTGCCACGGTCTGCAGGCCACTCTCGGCTGCCGACGAGGCGATGCGGCCACTGAAGGTGCTGCTCGTTGCGGGGGGGTGCTGTCACGACTATGCCACCCAGACCAAACTGCTGAAGCAGGGCATTGAGGCTCGCATCAATGCTGAAGTGGAGGTGATTTACAATCCAGACACCTCAGTGAATGCCAAGTTTGCGATCTATGAATCCGATGGCTGGGCCCGTGACTTTGATGTGGTGATCCACGACGAATGCAGCGCTGGGGTGACCGAGCGACCCTATATCGATCGCATTTTGAAAGCGCACCGTGATGGCGTGCCGGCGGTCAATCTGCACTGTGCGATGCATTCGTATCGGTTCGGCAACTTTCAAGAAGCGATGCCAATCGATGCAGACAATGCTGGCTGGTTTGCAATGATTGGCCTCCAATCAAGTCGCCACGGGCCCAAAGAACCAATCGATGTCACTTACGTAGATCATCCGATTACAGCGGGTTTGGAGGATTGGAAGACAACCAACGAAGAGCTTTACAACAACATCCAGGTCTTTCCCTCAGCGACAGTCTTGGCATCAGGAACGCAACTTGTGCCGCCCAAGCGAAAGAAGGGCGAGCCGGTCGACCCAGATGTGAAGCCGAATGAAGAAAAAGCAGCGGTTGCCTGGGTAAGTGAGTACGGGCCCAACAAGACACGCATCTTCAGCACGTCCCTGGGGCACTACAACGAGACGGTTGAGGATGCTCGCTACCTTAATCTGATTTCCCGTGGCCTCTTGTGGGTAACAGGGAAACTGGCGGACGATGGTCAGATACATGCTGGGTACGAGAAAAAATGACGCCAGGAATGGTCGGCATTGGTCCTTGAGCGACGGGCCGAGAGCAGCGTGGCAGCCGCGCCGTGGTTATGGGTGGCGGCTGGCAATTTTGTGACCGGTCGGATCACAGCGTCCGCTGCGGCATCTTTCCCTGGTCGGCGCTCAGGCAGAACCATTGGCTTCAAGAAGTGGCCGGGTACCGCTAACGCTGGCTGCAGCCTCTAGAAACGCTAGAAGTCAGAAGGTTTTGCCACCTTCTCCCTCTGCCTGCCACGCCTTGCGAAAATGGCTTAGCAGACTGTGGAAGTAGTCTGCCGCCGCTTGGATGCGGCGATCGGCAATCCCGAAAACCCTCGGCGTTTTCGGGTGTTGCCCAAGTGGAAAAAGGCCATGGAGGGCTTTTTCAACAGACAGTTAGCTCCCCGAGTAGGACTCGAACCTACAACCTAGCGGTTAACAGCCGCTCGCTCTACCATTGAGCTATCGGGGATCGGTTCCGGGGTGGAAGCCTCGATATTTGGGAATGTACCGAATGCCCCGGACAAAAGCGAGATCCTGAAATTTTTCGAGGATGTCGCCACACCTCCGGGAATTGGGCCGCCACACAGGCCGTCCGGCCCGAGGTGATCTGCCAAACGACTCACTTGTCGCGGGATTTTTCCATAACGACTTGGTTGCCCTTTGCGTTGTACGCCACCTTGGTCATGAAGTTGTGGATCAGCATCACGCCACGACCGCTGGGCACATCGAGCCGGTCATCCTGGGTGCAGTCAGGCACGTCGGCAGGGTTGAATCCATCGCCCTCGTCTGTGATTTCAATGCGAGCGAGGGTGGGTGAGACGAGGCACTCAACATGGACTTTTTTGGTGTCGTCCAATTTGTTGCCGTGAACAATCGCATTGACGATCGCCTCCTCGGCTGCCAGATGGATCGAGAAGATGTCGGCACTCGGCCAGCCATGCTCACCAAGCCGGTCGAGCAGCTCGTCCATGATCAACTTGCTCGCCCCCCGCTCGCTGGGCAAATCGATCGACTTTTGCCATGAACTGTCGGCAGACCCGTCAGCAGAAGATGGCGAGGAGTTCGACATGGTGACCGTGAAGCAGGGGTGAAAAACGAAACGAAGTCACGGATCGCGCGTCCGCAGACGAGGGTCAGTGGGTCAACTGAAGGCCTTGAGCGCGTCGCCAGCATCCTTACGGATGTCGAACACCTTGTTGAGTTTGGTGATCTGGAAGACCTCAAAGATTTCCGGTCGAATGTTGCACATCTTCAGGCGGCCCTTGCTCGCCTTCACTTTGCGGTCAAGCGTGATCAGTTTGCCGAGCGCGGCGCTCGAGAGAAACTCAACGTTGTCAAAGTTAAGGAGAATACCGCCACCGGCTTGCTCTTCGACCAACCCGAACAGTTCGGATCCCAGTTCCTGAATACTCGCTTCGTCAAGAATCTTCTTGTCATTGAAACTGACGATTGCGACGCCGTTGGTGTTAGTGACAACGATTCGCCTATAATTGGCCATGCCGATGTTCTCCGAGAATCTGACTACAACTGGAAACCCGCGGTGCATACGGCCCCGGCCCTCACATCGCTACGGTGGGCAGAAAACCGACCCCAGGGGGCAGCGGCGGAGCACGCACGATCGCTCCTGCGGCTGAAGCGATCAAGTTAGGTATCGTAGCCGGTTTTTCGGCGTGTCGCCATTGTGGACCCCTCTTCAGGTTCGAGCAGTTGTGAAAAAGTCCGCAATGCCCTCCATGGCTGGTGTCAGCTGCCGTGCCCTCCGCCAATATGGCAGGTTCCTCGAAGGCCGCACTGGACACTGGGGGGGCGCCAGGCCTGTTTTCAGTCAGCCACCTACCCCGCACACCAGGAGGTGAGGCGGCTCCTTCCGGCTGATTATCCCGCGAAAAACTGGCCTTGACGTTTTTTAGCCTGGTGGACTCCCAACTGGCGCGCCACTTGCTGATCAGTTAGGGACCGGATTTGTGGATGCCGCCGCGGCAGCCCAGCGTCGGACCCCGTTTGCCAGTTGGCGGAAGGTGGTTCCCGCCTCCGGTTTTTCACAGCCCCCACTCTTCGGACTACAGAGGACCCCCCAGTATGGCAGCCGCTGCGAGTAAGGCCCGAAAGGCCCAGTCGACCCTCATTCCCCTCGGTGACCGCGTTGTGGTGGAGCGGGAGGAGAGCAATCAGAAAACCTCCGGTGGCATCCTGCTGCCCGATTCCGCCAAGGACAAGCCTGCCCGCGGAGTCGTTGTCAGCGTTGGCGAGGGCAAACTCGATGACAAAGGCAATCGGCATCCCCTCCAGGTGAAGCCAGGCGATCGAGTGGTCTTCACCAGTTATGCCGGTGAAGCCTTTCAGGTTGGCGATCAAGAACTGTTGCTGATGCGGGAGGATGACATCCTCGCCGTGCTTGGCTGAGTAACACCGGCCGCTGTGCGGCGGTCAGGAAGCCACTCGTAATTCAACCCAGACGAAATCCCAGAACTTTCCAGTAGAGGAGAAAGACTCAATGGCCAAGATGATGGCGTTTGATCAGGAAGCCCGTGAAGCAATGCGGCGTGGTGTTTCCAAACTTGCTCGGGCGGTCAAGGTGACCCTCGGTCCAAAGGGCCGCAACGTAATTCTCCAGAAGAGCTTCGGCTCGCCAACGGTCACCAAGGATGGCGTCACCGTCGCAAAGGAGATCGACCTGGAAGACACCTATGAAAACATGGGTGCCCGAATGGTTCGTGAGGTTGCCAGCAAGACCAGCGATGTCGCCGGGGACGGAACCACCACGGCGACCGTGTTGGCCGAGGCAGTTTTCAACGAAGGCCTGCGGGCGGTTGTTGCCGGCGTCAATCCGATCCAGATGAAGACCGGCATTGAGAAGGCGGTTGAGGACATCACGGCCAAGCTCAAGAGCATGGCGATTCCAGTCAAGGGTAAGAAGGAAATGGCCCAGGTGGCGAGCATTGCCGCCAACAACGATTCAGAGATTGGTGACCTGCTGGCCGAAGCGATGGACAAGGTCGGCAAGGACGGCGTGATCACGGTTGACGAGGGCAAGAGCCTGGCCACCGAGATCGAGTTCGTTGAGGGCATGCAGTTTGATCGAGGCTATCTCTCTCCCTACTTCGTTACCGATCCGCAGGCGATGCAGTGCGTCCTCGAAGACTGCTACATCCTCGTCTACGAGAAGAAGATTTCGACGGTCAAGGACATCGTGCCGCTGCTCGAAGCCGTGGTGAACGCGGGCAAGCCGCTGCTGATCGTCTCGGAAGAAGTCGATGGTGAGGCACTGGCGACGCTGGTGATCAACCGCTTGCGGGGCACTTTCCAGGTGTCCGCCGTCAAGGCTCCCGGCTATGGTGACCGCCGCAAGGCGATGCTTGAGGACATTGCGATCCTCACCGGAGCAACGGCAGTGTTTGAGAACCTGGGCATGAAACTTGACAGCATTGGGCTGGCTGAACTTGGCCGTGCCAAGAAGGTGATCATCGACAAGGACAACACGACAATCATCGAAGGGGCTGGCAAGACAGCCGATATCAAGGCTCGGATTGAGCAGATTCGGCGTGAGATCGAGAATGCCACCAGCGACTACGATCGGGAGAAACTGGAGGAGCGGCTGGCCAAGTTGTCCGGTGGTGTCGCCAAGATCAACGTCGGGGCTGCCACCGAGAGCGAGATGAAAGAAAAGAAGGCCCGCGTCGAAGACGCCCTGCACGCCACCCGGGCGGCAGTTGAAGAGGGCATTCTCCCTGGCGGCGGAGTTGCGCTGCTGCGGGCCAGTTCGCAGGTCAAGCCGAAGGGCCTCAGTGATGACGAGGGCGTCGGCTACCAAATTGTGGTGCGAGCATCACGGGCTCCGGTCACGATGATCTCGACAAACGCCGGTCAGGATGGCTCGATTGTCTGCGAGAAGGTGCTCTCCGGTGAGGGCAACTTCGGTTACAACGCCGGTACGGACAAGTACGAAGATCTGGTCAAGGCGGGTGTCATCGACCCAGCTAAGGTCACCCGGACGGCCTTGCAGAACGCCACCAGCGTTTCGACGCTCCTGCTGACCAGTGATGCTCTGATCGCTGAGAAGCCCAAGGAGACCAAGGGCAAGGGTGCCGCTGGCCACGGCGGTGACTACGACATGTATTGATCAGCTCGGCGCAGCCCTCGCCAGGGCTGAGGCCGCTGCTAACGTCAACGAAAAGCCGGGATATCCTCTGGGGTATCTCGGTTTTTTCGTAGGCAGGCGTACGGTGGTTGCGTAGGCTGACATCATCAGGTGAGGAGAACAGCAGAATGGCCGATGAGACATGCCCCTTAACCAGCCAGCAGGTGGTCGATCTCTACTTCATGGAGCACCGGGCCAAGTTGCTCGATCTGGCTGCCTTCCTTGATCGGCTTGATCGAGCCGCCGGGGAGTCAGGCAGACAGGACGTCCGGGTACGTGCCCTGCAAAAAGCGATTCCGCTGCTGACCGATCCAGCCAGTGCTGGGTGCGCCGATCGGGTGCAGCGGATCCTCCACCTGCTCAGCGACCACACCACAGAGCCGACCACGGCGGCCCACACGCAGTCGGCCCTCGGGGCTGACCCCAACACCGACTACTGACACACGCCAATGGCCTACATTGACCCCCACATCCACATGGTCAGCCGCACGACCGATGACTATCGGGCGATGGCCCAGGCTGGCTGCGTGGCGATCACGGAGCCCGCCTTCTGGGCCGGCTTCGACCGCTCCAGTCCGGCTGGTTTCTATGACTATTTCCGCCAATTGACCGAGGTTGAGCCGAAGCGGGCAGCGCAGTACGGCATAGCCCACCACTGCTGGCTCTGCATCAATCCCAAGGAAGCCGAAGACCCGGTCTTTGCCCGAGAAGTGATCGGACTCATTCCGGAGTTTCTGGAAAAACCCAATGTGCTGGGTATCGGCGAGATTGGCCTGAACAAGAACTCCCGGAACG
>WTHB01000045.1 GCA_011523305.1 Planctomycetaceae bacterium
CCCCGCAGTGGAAACCACCGCGGTTTGGGCTATTTCCCTTTCGCTCGCCGCTACTGAGGAAATCGATTTTTCTTTCTACTCCTGCGGATACTTAGATGTTTCAGTTCTCCGCGTTAGCCACTGCAGCCTATGGATTCAGTCACAGCCAGTTCGGGAATCCCGGGATCATCACCTGTTTGACGGTTACCCCGGGCTTATCGCAGCCTTCCGCGCCCTTCAAAGCCTCCTGATGCCAAGACATCCCCCATGTGCCCTTGGTAGCTTGACCACCCGAATCGAATGCTCGCTGAGCAATCTGCTTCAGGCAGTTCGCAACCTTGGACCTTCGCCAAGCCGATCAGATGATCGACCGCACGGTCCAAATATGTAACGTCTCGCTCTCAATTCTTGGCAGGCTACCAATGGCAACCCGCCAGAAATTGTTTGCCTTGGGAGAACGCCGCGGAAACGCGTTCCCTCGCGGAAACGTCTTCCATCGACATTCTTTCAAGATGCCAATTACCACAACCAAATTGTCAATGACCGACCTGAAAAAGCGGCACAGTGAAGTGCACAAGGCAAGCCGATTCGGCTTGCCTGCCTTTCAGCGAAATCTACCGCTGCGACCGGGACTTGCAAGCCCCATGCGTTTGCGGCAGGTGACGCCACTCCCTCGCATCCCCTCACCCGTCGAAACGTGATGAGTGGCCTGCTGGCAAGCACACGTCAGGAAAATGAAAAGTATCGACACCGCTTCGCGTGGTCAAGCGGTCACGATATTTTCCGCAAAATTGCAAAAAACCGCCCACGACACACCCGAAGTTTCCTCGGCCCGGCAGACCGCGTCATCCCTCGTCCGGTCTTCGTGAACACAACCATCTCTGGCCAGCCAGGCCGATCACAACCGGCCTGTTGGTAGAGTATCGTCGTCCTTTCCCCGCCAACGCCTCCCGGCCAGACGGCCGCTTGTTCCACGTTTCACGAGTGAACGACTCATGACCACTTGTGCCCCTTTCGCAGCCACTCTCCGTGTATGGCCAGCAATCGTGGCCGCCGTGATTGCCAACACGTGGGGAGCCACACCCGTGATGGCCCAGCGCCCCCCTGCTCCGGTCGAGGTTGCAGAAGTCCGCCACGTTGAACTGGCAACTGGGCAGTCGTTCGTCGGCACGGTCTATCCGGCCCGCAGCAGCAACGTGGGCAGCGCGGTCGATGGCCGAATCGTCAGCCTGCGGATCCGCGACGGGCAGGCCGTCGCCGCCGGTGAACCGATCGCTGAACTCCTTCGCGGACTTCTGGAAATTGAGCAGGCTGGGGCCAACGCCGAACTTGAACGGCGAAAGCAACTGCTCGCAGAACTCCGCGCCGGTTCACGTCCGGAGGAAGTCGAGCAGGCCCGGGCTGTGGTCGCCCGGCTCGAGGCAAGCCTTGAATACGCCCGCAATCGCTCGATGCGGATTGAGCGGCTCGTCAACCGGGGAACCGCGACGCTCGACGAGTTGCAAGATGTTCTGGCCGAGGTTCGCCAAGCCGACGCCAGCCTGCGGGGCAGTCGGGCCGCACTCGCCATGGCCGAGGCAGGGCCACGAGCCGAACAAATTGCCCAGGCGGCGGCTGCCGTCGCCGTTCAAGAAGCCGCCGTCGACAGGCTCAGCGATCAACTTGCCAAGCACACCATTCGCGCCCCGTTTGCCGGCTGGGTCGTTGAGCGATTCGCTGAAAAAGGCGAATGGGTCGCCCGTGGCGGCCTGGTGGCCCAGATTGTCGAACTCGACCGGGTCGAAATCAAAGTGCAGGTGCCGGAACGGCATGTGGGTACGTTGCAGCCAGGGATGGAGGTCCGCCTCGAATTCGATGCCGCCCCACATCAAGCCTGGATCGGCGTGATTGAGCACATCATTCCGCAGGCCGACCTACTCAGTCGAAGTTTTCCGGTCACGGTACTGCTCGACAATCGGCTCGTTGCGGGCACCCCGGTGCTTCGCGGTGGCATGCTCGCCCGCGCGTGGCTCCCTGTTGGCCAGATCGGTCATGCCACCGTCGTCCCAAAAGATGCCGTCGTCCTCGGCGGGCCGCAGCCGGTGGTCTACGCCATCGTCCCCGATGAAGCCGGCCCAACACCTGGGTACGGCAGTGGCACCGTCCAGCCGGTCACCATCGCGCTGGGGGCCGCCGTGGAGGGCGCCGTGGCCATCGAGGGCGACCTTGCCGTTGGCACCCGTGTCGTCGTCCGCGGCAATGAACGCCTCCAGCCCGGCATGGCCGTCCGTTTCCCACTCCCCCAGGCTGCCCCGTCGCCATGAACCTGATTGCCACCTGCGTTGCCAATCCGGTCAAGGCCGCCGTCGGCGTCTTGCTGCTGACCCTCTTTGGCGGCCTCGCTATTCTCTCCATGCCGGTGCAACTCACGCCAGAGGTGCAGGTTCCGACCATCGCCGTTGAAACCCGCTGGCCCGGGGCGAGCCCTCAGGAAATTGAGCAGGAGATCGTCCAACCCCTCGAGGAAAAACTGCGGTCTGTCGAAGGGCTGGCCAAACTCTCCAGCACCAGCGGCAACGGACTTGGGACCGTCGAACTTGAATTCGGCATCGGCTCCGACATGGACCAGGCCCTCGTCAAGGTCAACACGCGCCTGCAGCAGGTCCGCGACTGGCCAATCGACGCCGATCGGCCGACCCTCAAGACCGCCAGTAGCAGTAGTCGGCCGATTGCCTGGCTGATTCTCGGGCAGGCTTTCCCCCCAGCGAAGCCCCTCAAGCAAGCCGCCCGCGACCACCCTGAGCGTGCCGCTGCGCTCAAGCGGGTGGCCCAGGCGCGGTCCCCCAATCTTGCCCTGTACCGGCTCCATAAGTTGATCGCCGCAGCACCGGAGTTGGCTCATCTCACCCCACCCACTATCGATGTCACCGCAATGCGGCGGATGGCCGAAGACGACATTGAAAGCCGCCTGGAGCGCGTACCAGGCGTCTCCGGGGCCGACCTCGTCGGAGGCCGCGAGGACGAGCTCCAGGTGATTGTCGATCCCCAGCGTCTCGCCGCCCGTCGGCTCACCATCGACGACCTCCGCCAGGCACTCGCCAACCAGAATCAGGACACCTCCGGCGGCGACTTCTGGGAAGGAAAGCGGCGCTATGTTGTCCGCACGATCGGGCAGTTCCGCTCGCCCGAACAGGTCGAGGGAGTGATCATCAGCCGGCGGGACGGCAAGCCCGTCTACGTCCGCGATGTGGCCCGCGTCGAACTCGGCACCAAGAAGGCCAGTGGCGTGGTCCGCCGGGTCGGGGCGAGCAGCATCGCCATTCGCGTCACCCGGGACCAGAACGCAAACGTCTTGGAAACCATGCGGGAATTGCGGCAGGTGGCCGCCGACATCGACCAGAACCTGCTGCCCCCGCTTGGCCTAAGCCTGTCGCTAGTCTACGACGAAACCACCTACATCGATTCGGCCATCGGCTTGGTCAAGAACAACATCGGTGTGGGCGGTCTCCTCACTGTCCTGACGCTCCTGGTGTTTCTCCGATCGCTCCGGCCGACGCTGATCGCGGCCGTCGCCATTCCAGTCAGCATTGTGGGGACATTCCTCGCGCTTTCAGCATTCGGCCGCACGCTCAACGTGATCAGCCTCGCTGGCATGGCCTTTGCGGTGGGCATGCTCGTTGATAACGCCGTGGTCGTCCTCGAAAACATCGATTCACACTTTCGCCGCGGCGACGATCGCAAAACCGCCGCCGTCCGCGGAGCGGGCGAAGTCTGGGGAGCGGTCCTGGCCAGCACGCTGACAACGGTGGCGGTCTTCCTGCCCGTACTGTTTGTGAAGGAAGAGGCGGGGCAACTCTTTGGCGACATCGCCCTGGCGATCAGCGCAGCCGTGGTGCTCTCGTTGATCGTCTCGGTCTTGGTGGTGCCGGTGGCCGCCTCGGTCTTGCTCAGTCGCAGGCGGCAATCGCCCGCCGCAGCCAACCAACCGCCAGCCGACATCGGTCAGCGGCTCGGCCGGTGGTTTTACCAGGGTCTGCTGCAGCTTGACCGCTTCCTGCTTGCGAAAACGGGCCGGCAGCTCGTGGCCGCCACCACCATTGTGGCCGCTGCCGTGGCGACCACCTGGTTGATGCTGCCCAAGGTCGAATACCTGCCGGAAGGCAACCGCAACCTCGTCTTCGGCATCCTCCTGCCCCCGCCCGGCTACAACCTCGACGAACTGATCCGACTGGGCGAGCAGGTTGAGCAGCGGCTGATTCCTTACTGGGATGTTGAGCCGGGAACGCCCACCGCAGCCGCCCTCGACGCACCGATTCTGAACGACTTTTTCTTCGTCGCCCGTGACCGCAGCGTCTTCATCGGCCTGCGGGCTCTCGATCCGCTGGCTGCCTCGCGGCTTGTCCCCTTGGTCCGCCGCGTTGCCGCTGATCTGCCTGGCACCATTGCCATTGCCAAACAATCGAGTCTGTTTGAGCAGGGACTCGGCAGCGGCCGGTCGATCGACATTGAAATCACCGGCCCCCGACTTGAGAAACTCGTTCGCCTGGGTGCCGCGGTAATGGGCCGGCTCCAAGAAGCGCTGCCCGGGAGCCAGAACCTCCCCAAGCCTTCGCTCGATTTATCGAACCCAGAGGTCCAACTTATTCCTCGGCTTGAACAGTCGGCCGACATGCGGCTCGACACCCGCCAGCTTGGCTACTGGGTCGATTGTCTCGTGGACGGCGGCTACGCCACCGACTATTTCCTTGGCAGCGACCGCATCGATCTGGTTATCAAGGGAGAAGACCGGTTCGTCCAGCGAACCCAGGACGTCCGCAACCTCCCGGTGGTCACCCCCGGCGGGCAACTCGTGCCGCTCGACAGCGTGGCCGAGGTCCGGGAATATTCCAGCGGCCCCGAGCAAATTCTGCACCGGGAACGGGAACGGGCCATTACCGTTCAGGTTTCACCGCCGCCAACCATGCCGCTGGAAGAGGCCCAGGAGCGAATTGAAGCGGCCGTTGTGGCACCGCTGCGGGCTGCGGGAGAACTCACCGATGGCTATCGGATCACGCTCGGTGGCACGGCTGACAAACTCCGTGCCACCTGGGACGCGCTCTGGTTCAACCTTGCTCTGGCAGGCCTGATCACCTACTTGTTAATGGCTGCTCTCTTCGAATCTTGGTTCTACCCCGCCGTCATCATTGCGGCAGTCCCTCTCGGCAGTGTCGGGGGGCTGGTAGGGCTCGCCGTACTCAATACCCTCAGCAGACCGTTCGGTATTTTTCAACCCCTCGACGTTCTGACCATGCTTGGCTTTGTCATTCTGATCGGCACGGTCGTCAACAATCCCATTCTCATTGTTGACCGGACACTTCAGCTGGTTCGCCAGGGCGGGATTTCTGCTGCTGAGGCGATTCTGGAGGCTGTCTCAGGACGGATTCGACCAATCTTCATGACGACGCTCACCACCCTGCTGGGCCTGATCCCCTTGGTGCTGCTACCGGGGGCCGGCAGCGAACTCTATCGGGGACTTGGGGCGGTGCTGCTCGGTGGCCTGCTTGTTTCGACGCTCGTGACCCTGCTGCTGGTGCCGGTCCTGCTCGGCCTCTGCTTCCGGCTGTTTCCCGTGACTGCCCAGCCGGTCGCCCTTTCGGCAGCCGCGACAGCCTGTGCCCCACCAGTCACCCCCCTGCCCGTGGTAGCCACGGCTCACGAGGTCACCCCGGCCACGCCCACCGGGTAATCTCCACCCGCACACCTGTTTCCCACGCTTCCAAGGAGCCTCTCATGCCCCTGCACTCATCCACGAACGCGTCGTCTCCGTCCCCTTACCTCAGCACCGATGCCGCGATGCTGGCCCTGATGAAGCGGCCCCTGCCGCACGACCATTTTCCCCAGCACCCGAGCGAGCCGGAGATGGTCTATCAGATTCTCAGCGAAGAACTGCTGCTTGACGGGAACAGCAAGCAAAACCTGGCCACCTTCTGCCAGACCTGGGAAAGCCCGCAAGTCCATCGTCTGATGGATCTGGCGATCGACAAGAACCTGATCGACAAGGACGAATATCCACAGACCGCCGAAATCGAACGCCGCTGCGTCAACCTGCTGGCCGATCTCTGGAATGCGCCGGGCGAGGCAATCGGCTGCTCCACCATCGGCTCAAGTGAGGCCTCCATGCTCGGTGGCATGGCAGCGAAGTGGCGTTGGCGGGCTCGGCAGCAGGCTGCGGGCCGCCCCACCGACCGGCCCAACATGGTCTGCGGCAGCGTGCAGATCTGCTGGAAGAAGTTTGCGCGTTATTGGGACATCGAACTCCGAGAAATCGAAATGACCGCCAACGGGCTCTGCATCTCGCCGGAAGAGGTTCTGGAACAGGTTGACGAGAATACGATTTTTGTGGTGCCAACCATGGGTGTCACTTACCACGGACTCTACGAAGATGTGAAGGCCATCAGCGAAGCACTCGACGACCTGCAAGCCCGCACTGGCCTCGATGTTCCCCTGCACGTCGACGCCGCCAGCGGTGGTTTCCTCGCGCCGTTCACCTCCCCCGACCGCGAGCCTTGGGACTTCCGGCTGAAGCGGGTCAAGTCCATCAATGCCTCAGGCCATAAATTCGGCATGGCCCCGCTGGGTGTCGGCTGGGTGCTCTTCCGCGAGCCCGAAGACCTGCCGGAGGAACTTATTTTCCACGTCAGTTACCTCGGCGGCGACATGCCGACCTTCCAGATCAACTTCTCGCGGCCAGCCGGCCAGGTCATTTCCCAATACTACGACTTCGTTCGCTTTGGCCGGGACGGCTATGCCGCCGTACATGGCAGCTCCCATGAGATTGCCCAGTACTGCGCGGCTGCCCTCAACGAGATCGACGAATTCACGATCATCCACAACGGCAACCCGGCCCATGGTATTCCGGCGGTCGTCTGGACCCTCGGCAGTGATGCCGAGCAGGGATTCACGCTCTACGATCTGGCCGACCGGCTGCGGATGCGGGGCTGGCAGGTGCCGGCCTATCCCTTCACCGGGGAACTGGCCAACCGGGCCTACCAACGGATTCTGGTCAAGCGCGACTTTACCCGCGAGATGGCCGATCTCTTGCTGGCTGACATTCGGAAGGCAGTCGCCCATCTGCGAAACCATCCGGTCGTGATCCGGGAACCGGCCACCGCGCGGGGCACCTACAATCACCTCTGACCAGCAGTGGGGGCAACGGCCTCAGGCCGCATCCTCAGGACCAGTGGCCACCTCGTCGGTCGGCAGGTCGACCGAACCGGTCTCCGCCGAGGCGTCGGCAGGCGGGCCTGTTTCCTCGTGCGCCTGCGATGCGTCCGCAGGCTGGGCCAACGCACCCTCTTCAGCGTCGTACTCGTACTCATCGTCGTAGTAGTAGGCGTTTTGCCGCGGATCCGGCGGCTCGGCATCGCCGAAGACCTTCAGCACAAACTGATTGGGGCCGTTGGGCGTGATTGTCTCGGTGAGCCCGGAGGTTTCCGGATCGCTGTAGCGAGCGGGAATGCCGCTGGTCATCTCTGGGATTCCGGGGTCCTCGGGGTAGCAGAGCTCCTGCTCATTGTGGGGCGGTTCTTCACCCTCTTCCAACTCCAGCGGCTCACTCTCGAAATAGGGATCGTAAAGGATCTTCCCGGTCGGAATCATGTACAGAATCGAGATCTTCTGCGGCCCCGCCGGCGCGCCGATCTGCCCCCGGAAGGCATTGAGCAGAAAGCGGCCCTCGCTGTTGGTGACACCGGTCGACGAGTACGTGCGATGCGGGTTTTCAAAGGTTGAAACAAAGGTGACAACCGCCCCTTTGATCGGTTTGCCATTGTGCAGAACCTGCCCGCCTGACTCGTACGTCGGCGGCCGGATTTTGAGCCATGGATCATCCGGAGGCTTGGGCTGCATTCGCGCAACCAGCGGCATGCCGACCATGATCACCGTGCCAATCACCGCGGCAATCGGCAGCGTAATGAGCGGAGAATCACCCTTCATATCTTTTTGTTCTTCCAGTGCCCTCGGGACAGGCAGCCTGTGGGCAGTTTGCGCCATGTGGCGGGTCGACCAACGTCCCACACCAGGTTCAGGTGGGATCGCTCCGCCTGCGCCTTACCGTAGCAAACGGTGGGGATCTTGCCGAAGTTTCGGTTCTGTGAGCCGAACTGCGGCCTGGCCCGGGTACCAGCGGTGGCTGGACGCAGCCTGTCACCTTTCCCCCGGGATGAGACGCCCCCGCAGCAGGCAACTAGGCGGCACCGGGCCGCTGCTGCGCCGCTTCCAGCAGCTCGTTGACCACGCCGACGAGCGTGCTGGCCTTGAAAGGCATCAGCAGAACTTTCCGAAACGCGTCAGTCTTTGCCCCTGAGGCAAAAAACTCCTGCTGCTTTGCGCTCCCGATGATCAGCACAGGCACCCGAGCGAGATACGGATCGCGTGAAAACGCATTAAACGCCTCGAGTGCTGGCTCCTGCAAAATCTGGGCACTCAGCAACAAGAAGTCCGGGCGAGGGTGGGTTTTGAACCGCAACAGGGCCCGCTGCGGATCCTGCGTGACGAGCGTCCGAAACCCCTGCTGGGTGAAAAACTTCTGGAGCGATTCCTGGCTCGTGCCGGCCACCTCAACAATCATCAACGAAGCTTTTGCTTTCGTCGGCACCGAGCCATCAGCGGATTCGTGGGGAACCATCACAACATCTCCAGTGCCGCAGGTTGCTGGTTGCTGTCATCGCATTGAAATCGATCCATCCCACACTGAGTTACCGGAAGCCATCGGTGCGATGCGAGGTTTCCTCGGCAAGACCACCCATTGATCCGATACCCCAAAGCATTCTTCCCCCAATTATTCTACTGCCCCCTGCTCACAAAACCCAAACATTTCCCTTACCAATTCCACCAAGCAGCCTGACTGTTTACTCTCAAAACAGTGACGAGAGGCCTTCAACTGGGGATCCAAACGGCCCGCCCCGGTTCACCCTCTCCCGTCCTGCTGCGAGCCGTCCTCAACTGGCGGCGGAGAAAAGTGCCGCAGTCCCCGGCTATTCGCCGTTTGAAGCGGGAGAGACGATCCGATCTGCCTGCGGCTATCATGAGGAAACGGTGGCCGCAGATCACCTGCCCGCAACTGGCTCGGTCTGCGCCAGGCTTGTGATCTCCGAACGGAAGCGACTGATGCCGACCTGCCCCACCCACCACAAGCCTTCATCGCTGGATCTGCCGCTACCCAGGACGAGCGTCGCCATCCTCTCCCGGGCCGCTGAGATCCTCAGCCACGCAGACATCAGTGACGGTGAGCGACAGGTTCGCCTCCAGGTTGTTCGGGCCGCTCTCACCAGCAGGGTGATCCGGCCATCCGATGAGTCGCCTGAGATGCGGAATCCTGCCTACTGGATTCTGGTCAATGACCGGTTCGTGGTGGCCCCCGGGGTCGATCCGGTCGCTGCCATCGAAGACCTCTGGGTGCTTCACGGGGTTGACGGGGTTCCGATCCCTCGGATTCGCTGCCTGAAATTCACGACGCTCATTCTCATCCAGGGCCTGATCCAGCATTTCCGTACAACCGGCAATGACCTTGGGCTCACTGCCCTCAACCAGTTCCTCCGCCGCAGGGTGATTCCAGAAGAACTGCCAAAGAAGGGCGACGGCATCCTCTGGGACCGTCACTTCGACGCTGATCGTCTCCTGCCTGGTGATCAGGTCTGGTTTGACAATCCCTTCTTCCACAGTGGCCGCGAAATCTTCCGCGAGCAGTTCCAACAAGAGGCTCTCCATGCTGGCAAATCTCCTGAAGACGCCGCCAGTTGGGCCCAAGTCCGAGCCAAGGCCATGACGGCAGGCGAAGAGGGCAGCAACGCCTTCGCTCTGGGTGATGATCATTTCATCCTGGGAGCAGATTCACTCGTGCGAGGCTTCCGCGGCCCCCTCCACTGCGGCACCACCGAGCAACAGCCGCGGCACGAACTGGTCTTCACCCACAAGATCTTCAGCCTGGCACGTTTTCAGGAACACATGATCGAAGACAACTTCTCGGTGCAGGCGACCATTCGGGCAGACTCCGACACGGTCACCCCAGGCTGCTTCACCATTGAGCGTATTCGTGCTCCGCTTGATCCCGACCATCTCTTCCAGCATCACGCCGCCCATCCCCCGACGCAGGACCTGCGCCACCTGATCACAGCCGTAGCCAGCAGAAACCCACCCCCAACCCTCGAACAGACTGACCAGTCAACCGTGCCAGTGTTCCCGGCAGCCTATGACTGGGACGAGCAAGAGCGGGTGCGACTGGCCCTTGACGCCTTGCTGCAGGCAGATCCTGATGCCAGTTGGTGGCACCTTCATGACAGCGGTGACGACGACCGCTACGTGCTGACCGCCTCCCGTGGCCACGAGGTGCAAAACTTCACCGTCGGCATGCTCTGCGGCGACTTCGCCGACGCGAGGCTCTGCCTCTGCTTCACCCGTCGGCTGCCGCTTGTGCCGGGTCGTTACCCCGCATCCTTCCAACCGGAGCGACTGTTTCTGAACAACGAAGCCCAGTGGCGTGCGGCCGAGATGCCGTTGTTCGCGATGCAGTCAGCCCTGTGTGAAGAGGCACTCCGCGAATGGGACCGCGTTGTAGAAACCGAGCCGGGGGAAGACGGCAGACACCACCGATTTTCAGCAGAGGAAAAATCGCGATACGTGGCGGCAATTCGCGATGAGATCAACGAACTCGCGCGGACTAGGCGGGCCGCCTGCGACGTGGCCATCCTGCCGTGTCACCCTGCCCCAGTTGGCTGGGAAGGCTTCGATGCAGCCCGAGCGACTGATTGGGATCCGTTCGGGCCGTGACGCCGGTTGCCAGTGGGTAGCCCCGAGGCTGCAACAGAAAAAAGAGGCGCCGGTGGGAGTCGAACCCACGATGGCGGATTTGCAATCCGCTGCCTTAGCCACTTGGCTACGGCGCCATCTGCGATCCAGCAAGCACGCTATGGCAAACAGGGCGAACTGGTCAACCCTTATTCATCATGCCGATCCGGTAACCCATGCAGGGTCACGGTCGCCGGGACGATTAGGTGCCTCGTACCAACTTGCAAGATTGTATCGGTGCTGCGGGGCGAATACTTGAACGCGTTTTTCAGCCACCCCAGCCAGACCCGTGGCTCATTGAGCACGTGATCGCTATGCTCTCGCCTTCCCGCACCAGACTGATGGTTTTCTTTCGGATGCCCGAAGGGAAGCCCCCTCGCACCCGCTACTACCTGCCCTCCACGGAGTGACTCCATGCCTGCACCGTCCTGCGACATTGGCCTGATCGGCCTGGCCGTCATGGGCGAGAACCTCGCCCTGAACATCGCCAGCCGGGGCTTCTCGATTGCGGTCTACAACCGGACCACCAGCGTGACCGACGCTTTCACCACCGGCCGGGGCAACCAACCTGAGGTCGTCGGCTGCCACACGCTCGACGATCTCGTCGCGGCGCTCAAGCCACCCCGCAAGTTCATGCTGATGGTCAAGGCGGGCCCGGCAGTCGACCAACTCATTCAGACCCTGCTTCCCCTGCTCTCCGCTGGTGACGTCATCATTGACGGCGGGAACACGCTTGCCAGTGACACGGAGCGGCGAACCCGCGAAGTCGAAGCAGCCGGCCTGCTCTACGTGGGCACGGGCGTCTCCGGCGGCGAAGAGGGTGCCCTTAAGGGCCCCAGCCTGATGCCTGGCGGCTCAGCCGCAGCCTGGCCTCTCATCCAGCCAATTTTTCAGGCCATCGCCGCCAAGGTCGGCCCGCAGGCTGACATTCCCTGCTGCGACTGGGTCGGCCCGCGGGGGGCCGGACACTACGTGAAAATGGTGCACAACGGCATCGAGTACGGTGACATGCAGTTGATCTGTGAGGCTTACTGGCTGCTGAAGCATGCCGCCGGACTCGACAACGATGCCTTGGCCCGCGTGTTCAATGAGTGGAATCAGGGAGAACTCGACAGCTATCTGATCGAAATCACCCGCGATATTTTCACCGCCCACGATCCTGACGGACCAGCTGGCAGTTTCCTGGTTGACCACATTCTCGACCGAGCCGGCGCCAAAGGTACCGGCAAGTGGATGAGCCAGCTTGCCCTCGACCTTGGTGTCCCCAGCACACTCGTCACTGAGGCGGTCTATGCCCGCTGCCTCTCCGCGGGCAAAGAGGCCCGAGTCCGGGCCAGCAACGTCCTGGCCGGACCAACCACCGCGTCGGTTACCGACCGGCAGGCGTTCATTGACCAGGTGCGGCAGGCACTCTACGCATCCAAGATCGCAAGCTACGCCCAAGGATTCGTCCAACTGGCCGCTGCCGCTGCTGAACACGACTGGCAACTCGACTAC
>WTHB01000042.1 GCA_011523305.1 Planctomycetaceae bacterium
GCCTACGGCACCAGCCTCGGCCATCTCCGCCGCTGCCTCGGCCTCCACGAGCAGGCAACCCTCGCGGGCTGGCTGACCCAGGTCTATCTCCTGCTTGCGGCGGCAACCGCCCTGGTCGTCCGCAGCCTGCACCGCCATCGCCGTGACCAATTCAAGAATCGCTCCCGTGTCTGGGGCTGCCTGGCAATGGTCTGGATCGCCGCAGCAGCGGCGACAGCCGTTCCGGTCGGTCCCGCCGTTGCCGCTGCCCTGCTCACGCTGACGGCCACCCCGTTCGGGCCGCACGGTCTCGGCTGGTGGGCTACCTGCGGTGTTGCCGGACTGCTGCTCACCGTACCGCTGGCCATTCTGCGAATGCGGGAACGCCTCCCGACTGCGGCGCCGCTTGCCATGGGGCTCGTGCTCTGGGCTGGCTCCACCGCCTGTATCTGGCAGGCCGCAACCGATCCCCGGCTGCTGCAGGCTGCCAATGCGAGTTGGATTGTCGGCAGCAGCCTGATCCTCATGGCGATGCTGGTCGCTGTCCGCAGCAGCCTGCGGGAGATCACCGGTTGTTGCCGCCAGCCGACAGCGACTCGCACGAAAAAGAAACAGAAGACGGCACGCCTGCGGCCCGCAGCCACCTCACCTGCCACTGAATCCGTCGCAGCCGCACCCGTTGCCGAGGCCGCCCCTACCGACACGGCCATTGATTTCCAGGAGGTCAGCGAAGAGCCCGAGCCTGACGTGGACGTGAAGCCTGACGAGGAACCTGCTGACGGGCAGTCTCACCGGCGGCTCTCTAAGGCGGAACGGCGCCGCCTTCGCAAACTCTCCCGTCGCGGCCAGGCGGCGTAGGGCCACGCCCTTTGACGAACCGCGGCGGGTTGTCGATAGTGCTGCCGGAGGTATCCCGTGACTGTACGCACCCGTTTCGCCCCCAGCCCGACCGGCTATCTGCATATTGGTGGGGTCCGCACCGCCCTGTTCAACTGGCTGTTTGCCCGCCGGCACGGCGGCCAGTTCGTACTGCGGATTGACGACACCGACGAGGTTCGCAACATCGACGCAGCCCTCAATCCCATTCTGGAAGGGCTCGCCTGGCTGGGCATCGACTGGGACGAAGGGCCGGGGAAGGGGGGGGACTTTGGCCCCTACTTTCAGTCGGAACGCTTCGCCCTTTACCGCGAGGCGGCTGATCAGCTGCTTGCGTCTGGCCATGCCTATCGCGACTTTGCCACGCCGGAAGAACTCGACGCCGAACGGAAAGAGGCCCAGGCCGCCGGTCGCCCCTTCCTCTACAGCCGTCGGTTCGCCGCGTTCGACGAGGCGACGGCCGACCGCTTTCGGGCCGAGGGCCGCAAGGGTGTTGTCCGGCTGAAGATGCCGCGGGAGGGCAGCTTGGTGCTCGAGGATGCCGTCCGCGGCCGAGTCGAGTTTGCCTGGGAGCGAGAGCAAGACCATGTCATTCAGCGGGCCGATGGCTCCTGTCTCTACCACCTAGCCACCGTGGTCGATGACCACGCCATGCAGATCAGCCATGTGATTCGGGCCGAAGAGCATCTCTCCAACACCCCACGGCAGGCGTTCATCGCCCAGAGCCTTGGTTACCCGCTGCCGAGCTACGCCCACCTCCCACTGGTGGCCGAACCCGGCAGCCGCACCAAGCTGAGCAAACGCAAACTGGCGAAGTACCTGAAAAACAAAGACTTTGCCCTCGTCAACGAACATGGGCAGAAGATTGCCTCAAGAATTGGGCTCACCCCCGAAGCCGACACCTTCAATCCGGTGATCGTCGATTTCTACCGCGACGTCGGCTACCTTCCCTGGGCCATCGACAACTACCTGACCCTGCTGGGCTGGTCACTCGATGACCACACCGAATTTTTCAGCCGCGAGCAGTTGATCGAGCACTTCACGCTGGACCGGGTGAACTCCTCACCGGCAAGTTTCGACCCCAAGAAACTCTGGGCGGTCCAAGATCATTACATGCAGCAACTTTCCACGGCTCAAAAGCTTGAACTGATGCTGCCATACCTGGTGAAGGCGGGCCTGCTTGCCGACCCGGTACCGGAAGAGGCCCGGCAGACAGTTGCCCAGGTGATTGACGTCTCTGGGGATCGACTGAAGGTGGCTGGTGACATCCTCACCTATGCCGACTTCTTCCTCATCGAGCAGCCACCCCTCGACCCTGAGGCCGTTGCCAAGCGGCTGGCCAAGGCAGGCACCGGCTTGCTGCTGGCGGCCTTCACCGAGCGGGTAGCCACCCTCGAACCCTATACGACCGAGCAACTTGAGGCCGCCCTCAAAGAGGTCGTCGCCGCTGCCGGCAAAAAGGTGGGGGACCTCATCCACGCCGTCCGCGTGGCGGTCACCGGCACGACCGTTGGCCCGGGCTTGTATGACTGCCTAGTGATTCTCGGTCGTGACCGTTCACTCGCGCGGTTGCACCACGCCCAGCCGCACTGCGGCTGACCCAGCGACTGGGCCGGTGGACGCATCCAGCAGCCACCGGGTAGAGTCGGGGCGTTCGAAACGCCTGCCTCGGTTCTTCCTGGGGCTGGGCACAAACGCCCCTCAGATTGTTTCAAGGAGAGACGAATGCCGTTGCTGGTTGTCGGAAGTGTGGCCCTGGACTGTGTTGAAACCCCAACCGACAAGCGGGACGACGTGCTGGGAGGCTCGGCTGTCTTCTTTTCGTATGCCGCCAGTTTCTTTTCGCCGGTGCGAATGATCGGTGCCGTCGGGGAGGACTGGCCCAGCGAGCACACCGCTCTACTTGAGCAGAAGGGCATCGACACTTCCGGTCTGCAGACGATTCCCGGTGGCAAGACCTTCCGCTGGCGGGGCCGCTACCTACCAAACATGAACGATCGGGAAACGATCGAAGTGCACCTCAACGTGCTCGACACCTTCCAGCCAAAGCTTGGCGACACCCACCGTGACTGCCGGTTTCTGTTTCTAGGCAATGCCTCACCGGCGGTTCAGCTCAACGTGCTCGATCAGGCCGAGAAGGCTGAACTGACCGTGGCCGACACGATGGATCTTTGGATTAACATCCAGCGGGACGAACTCGGCGAACTCCTCAAACGGATTGACGGCCTCGTGCTCAACGACGCAGAGGCAAAACTGCTGGCTGAAGATGAGAATCTGGTCAGGGCGGGGCATGCCGTGCGGGCGATGGGGCCAAAGTTCGTCGTTATCAAAAAGGGCGAGCATGGCGCGATGTTCTTCAGTGAACACGAGATGTATGTCATGCCCGCCTACCCGACCGACAAGGTGCTCGACCCAACCGGGGCCGGTGACAGTTTTGCCGGCGGCATGATGGGCCACCTAGCTTCCCTCGGCCGGTTCGACCCACAGGCACTCAAAGAAGCTCTCGCCTACGGTGTTGTCACCGCCAGCTTCACGGTGGAAGACTTCAGCCTCGATCAGTTGGAAAAACTCGATCGTGCCATGGTCGACCGCCGCCTGCAGGACTACCGGCAGATGCTCTCGTTCTGAGACGCCGCCGGAGAGCGGCACGGCTTTGGACAGCGCGGACTGCGTAGAATGGAAGCGGTCGGGAGGCCACCAGAGGGACCGCCCCTGACCTGCCTCCACCGGGAACCGTGGTTGTGTCAACGCTCCCCAGTGACTCCGAGCCGCTCTCGCAGGAAACGCTGCTGGCCGCCGCCCCCGCGAACGGCACCGATGCTGACGCTGCAATTGTGCTCGCCCGCGTGCTGCTCCGTCGGGCTCAGGCGTTGCAGACCCCACAGGAACGCCGCCAGCAGGCTGAACTCCACCGGATGATCAGCCTGCCGGAAGACAAGGCGACGCTCGTCGAACTGACCGACCAGGCGTTTCGCACCAATGCCCACCGCCGTGCTGCCGACCAGCTCACCCACATTCTCGACGTGCAGGGCATCCCCCGATTTTTCAGCGGGCTCGATCGCACGCTGCTCCGCGGCTTCCAGAGTTTCGGTGGCTTCCTGCCCGGCGTGGCGGTGCCGCTGGCCAAAGAGAAGATGCGGCGTGAGACCGCCAACGTGATCCTGCCGGCCGAGCCCGAGGTCTTGACGCCTCACCTTGTTCAGCGGCAGGCCGAGGGCGTGCGGATGAACATCAACTTCCTCGGCGAGGCATTGCTCGGCGAGGCAGAGGCCAGCCACCGCTTGGCCGCCTATCTCGCCGCCTTGCAGCAGCCAGAGATCGAGTGCCTTTCGGTCAAAATCTCCACAATCTACTCCCAGATTTCGCCGCTGGCCCGCCAGCACACCCTGACGCGCTTGGCTGATCGACTCGGCCTGCTGTTTCACGCCGCAGCGAACGCTGTCTTCACCAGGCCCGACGGCACGCAGACCACGAAATTCCTCTACCTCGACATGGAGGAATACCGCGACATGCTGCTCACGAGCGAGGCGCTGGTGGCTGCCCTCTCGCAACCCGGGCTGGAAGGCGTGCGGGCGGGCATCGCCCTCCAGGCATACCTCCCCGACTCGTACGGCGTGCTCTGCGACCTGGCTGCCTGGTCACGGCAACGCGTTGCCGAGGCAGAGCAGCGGGGGGTGGCCTGCCAGCCACTTACCGTGCGGATTGTCAAAGGCGCGAACATGGAGATGGAACGGGTGGAGGCGTCAGTGCGAGGCTGGCCGCAGGCTCCCTACCAGACCAAACAAGAAACCGACGCCAACTTCAAACGCCTGGTGCGGGAAGCCCTGCGAACCGAGAACGCCACCGCCCTCCACCTCGGCATCGCCTCTCACAATCTGTTTGATGTGGCCCTGGCCATGCTCTGGGCTGCCCGTTGCGGCTGCCTTGGCACACCGCGCGTGCAGTTTGAAATGCTCGAGGGCATGGCCAACCATCAGCGGCGAGCCATCTTTGAGTGCGTGCGTGAGCTCCTGCTCTACGCACCCGCGTGCCACCAGAAGGACTTTCTTCACGCCATCGGCTACCTAATCCGGCGGTTGGATGAAAACACAGGCGCGGAGAACTTTCTTCGCCACAGCTTTCAGCTTGATCCGACCGGGGACGAGTTTGCCACGCTCGCAGCAGGCTTTCGGCAGGCAACCGAGATCATCGATACGGTCTCAGCCAGTCCACGCCGGACGCAGGACCGTCGCCATTCGCCCGTTCAACCCCCGGCCGCGACGCACTGGAGCTGTCTTGTCAATGAGCCGGACACCGACTGGGCACTGCAACACAACGCCGCCTGGGCGGCAGCCATCGTCGACCGCTGGAAGCCCCGCTGCGGTGACCAGGCAGCCGTTGTCACTGCCTCAATCGCCGGGCAACCGCTGCCAGCCGACCGCCCCCGGCAAACGTCGACGGACCCGTCTCGGCCAGGCACGATCGTCTGCCGCTACCAGGAGGCCACCCCGAGCGATGTGTCGCGTGCCGTGGTCTGCGGCCGGTCCGATCCTGCCGGCTGGAGGTCACGCACGCCTACCGAACGGCACGCGCTATTGCGGCAGGCCGCCCAGCTCATGCGGGAACGCCGCGGTGACCTCATTGGCGCTGCCCTTGCCGACGGAGGCAAGACCATCCAGGAAGCCGATCCCGAAGTCAGCGAGGCGATCGACTTCACCGAGTTCTACGCATTGACGGCTGCCGACCTTTTTTGCAACGACACGCTTCGGGCTGAGGGGCAGGGCGTGGTCGCGGTCGTCAGCCCGTGGAACTTCCCAATCGCAATTCCCTGCGGTGGTGTTGCCGCAGCGCTGGCGGCGGGCAACACCGTGATTCTCAAACCGGCCAGCGATACCGTTCTGCCAGCGTGGCTCCTCTGCCAATGCTTCTGGGACGCCGGGGTACCACAGGAGTCCCTCCAGTTCTTGCCCTGCAAGGGTTCGACCGCCGGGCAGCACCTCATCACCAATCCCGATGTCGATGTGGTGATTCTCACCGGTGGCACCGAGACCGCCATCCGGATGCTGGAGGCCAAGCCCGACCTCACCCTGCTGGCTGAAACCGGAGGAAAGAACGCCACGATTGTCACCGCCCTCGCCGATCGTGACCTGGCCATCAAGCAGGTGTTGCACGGGGCGTTCGGCCATGCTGGCCAGAAATGTAGCGCCACTTCGCTGCTCCTGCTGGAGGAAGAGGTCTACGAGGACCCGGCGTTTCGGCAGGCATTGATCGATGCCGTCACCAGCCTTCGCGTCGGGTCAGCCTGGGACCTCAGCACCAGTATCGGCCCGCTCATCCGCCCGCCCGCAGGCCCCTTGCTGCGCGGACTCACCGAATGCGAACCGGGGGAATCGTGGCTCGTGCGAGGCGAGCAGGTTGGCGACAATCCCTGCCTCTATCGGCCGAGTGTGAAATGGAACGTGACGCCGGAGAGTTTCACCCACATGACCGAGCTCTTCGGACCAGTGCTGGGCGTGATGAAATTCAAACGGCTCGACGAGGCGATCGCCCTGGTCAATCGCACCGGCTACGGTCTCACCAGCGGCCTTGCGTCACTCGATGATCGCGAGCAGGCCATCTGGCAGCAGACCATTCGCGCAGGCAACCTCTATACCAACCGCCCCACGACCGGCGCGATCGTGCTTCGCCAGCCCTTTGGCGGCATGGGCAAAAGTGCCTGGGGGCCCGGACTCAAGGCAGGGGGCCCCAACTATGTGGTCTCGCTCATGAAGATTGAGGAGCGTCGCGCGGCCGACCGCCAGCCGAGCCATGACCATCCCGCGGCGCCTGCCGCAGGCTCTTTCCCGCCAGAGCTTCCTGCAAGCCGCCTCGCCCAGCTGGTGGCCGATCTTGAACAGCCCGGCATCGCGTCGCTGCTCCAGCCTCATTGCCGCGCCGACTGGGCCGACGTCGTCTCCCGCCTGCAGTTCGCAGCGGATGACTTCGAACACTGGGCCCAACAGGAATACCTGGCTGACCACGACACCGTACGACTGGTCGGCCAGGACAACATCCGCCGCTACCGGCCGGTTGAGCACCTGCGACTGCGACTGATGCCACACTGCCCAGCCGAAGACATCCTGCTGGCCGTGCTCGCGGCGGCAGCAGTCGGCTGCCGACCGGTGCTCTCATGTGCGCCCACCATCTCGCACGAGATCATCACGGCCATCGACTCGCTCACCCGTGACTGGGCCGGCAGCATTGAGTTCGTTGAGGAGGACGATGCAGGGCTGGCCGCTGAAGTCCGCCGCGGATTCGTCGACCGCATACGAGTCCTGGCTCCCCCCACGCTGTCAGCCGACCTGCTCCACGCCTGCCGAGACGCCTTCATCCCCCTCATCACACGGCCGGTGGTAGCCAGTGGCCGCATTGAGCCTCTCTGGTACCTCCGTGAACAGAGTCTTTCATTCGACTACCACCGCTACGGCAACCTCGGCCGGCGGGCAGGGGAACCCCGCCGGCCCGTGCGGTAAGCGGCAGCGGACCATTTGTGAGGCCCCGTCCGGCACCGTTCCCGCCCAGGGACGAGCGTGCGCGACTGTTCGCCTCACGCTTCCCGCAACGCCCCAGAACGCGTAATCGAAGCACAAGCCGCTCCCGACACCACGCCCCCACCGACTGATGCCCCGTCATTTTTTCCCGATTTTCTGCTTGCAAAGGGGCCATCCTGCCGATACTATACGCCTGTTCACTCTCTGCCGGAGCAGCTGAACAGGTGGCCGGAAGTGGTCCGTCCACCCAACGCCCTTTCGGCGGATGCCACGTGATTGCGGCTTTTTATGACTGGCCGCGCTCACGTAGTCGATTCGGCGGCTTTCGGTCACACTCTCCGAACAGCCGTTGGGCCGGCGGCAGCCGCATGACCAGATCTGCATGAGGAGCCTGCCATGATCACTGCGGCAAAACCATCCCCGAAAAAACTTACCCCATCCCGACAGGAAGGAGCCTCAAGCCGTATGGCCAAAACCAAGCAGACCGCAGGCAAAGCAGCCACCCCACGTGGCGGTAGTCGCGCGGCCGCCACCAAAGCCACCCACGCCTCGTTCATTGATGACAACCCCATTCTCAAGAATGCGGTCGCCCAGATTGAAAAAGAGTTTGGCCAGGGCTCCATCATGCCGCTGGGGAAAGACGCCCACGCTGCGATTGAAGGCATTGCCAGCGGCAGCCTGTCAGTCGACCTCGCACTCGGCGGCAAGGGCTTCCCTCGGGGCCGTATCGTCGAGGTCTTCGGGCCGGAATCGAGCGGCAAAACCACGCTGGCGCTCCATGCCGTCGCTGCCGCCCAGCGGGCAGGCGGCGTGGCCGCCTTCATCGACGCCGAACACGCGCTGGACCCCAGTTGGGCAAAGAAACTCGGCATCACACTCGAGACCCTACTGGTGAGCCAGCCGACCAGCGGTGAAGAGGCGATGAACATCGCCGAACTGCTGATCAAATCGAATGCCGTCGACATCATCGTCGTTGACTCTGTTGCAGCATTGGTGCCACAGAAGGAACTCGACGGTGAAATCGGTGATTCGTTCGTCGGCCTGCAAGCCCGACTCATGAGCCAAGCAATGCGGAAGCTGACCGGCGCGATCGCCAAGAGCAAAACCTGTGTGATCTTCATCAACCAAATCCGCGAGAAGATCGGTGTCATGTTCGGCAGCCCCGAAACCACCCCGGGCGGGCGAGCCCTGAAGTTCTATTCGTCCTGCCGCATCGATGTCCGTCGAATCGGCGCACTCAAAGACGGTGAGGAAGTGGTTGGCCAGCGGGTCCGGGTCAAGGTGGTCAAAAACAAGGTTGCCCCACCGTTCCGAGTTGCTGAATTCGACATGATGCACGCCGACGGCATCAGCGCCGAAGGCGACCTGCTTGACCTCGGCCTGGCTGCCAAACTGATTGAAAAATCGGGCACCTGGCTTCGCTACAACGACCTCCAACTTGGGCAGGGAAGGGAAAAGGCCCGTCTCTTCCTCAAGGAGAGTCCTGACCTAGCCGAAGAAATTCGGCAGAAGATCATCGCCAGTCGCGAACCGCTGCTGGAAGTTGAGAAAGAAGAAAAAGAAAAAGCGGACGGCGAGCCAGCCTGACCGCCGAGGGCCGCGAACGCTGGCCGCCGGCCGGTTCCCCCACAGACCTGTTCTCTTCCATGAGAGCGGGTATAGTGCGGCCACGTTCGCGTCACCCCTCCACATTCCGGGAGTCCACGAGTCGATGAAGGCAGACGATCTCAGGGAGGCCTATCTCACGTTCTTTGAGTCCAAGGGCTGCGTCCGGCGTCCGAGCGATGTGCTCGTTCCCCGCTGGGACCCTTCGGTGCTGTTCACGCCAGCCGGCATGAACCAGTTCAAAGATCACTTTCTGGGCAAGTGCAAACTCGATTTCACTCGGGCAACAACCTGTCAGAAATGCCTGCGAACCGGCGACATCGACAACGTCGGCCGAACCCCTCGGCACCACACCTTCTTCGAGATGCTGGGAAACTTCAGCTTCGGAGACTACTTCAAGCGGGAAGCGATTCTCTGGGCCTGGGAGTTTCTCACGGCCAAAGACTGGCTGAACATCGCGCCGGAAAAGCTCTCGGTGACCGTCTATGAAGACGACAACGAGGCCTACTGCATCTGGTCGGATGAGGTGGGCGTGCCTGCGGCCCGCATCACCCGTATGGGCGAAGACGACAACTTCTGGCCGGCGAGTGCTCCCTCGCAGGGCCCCGATGGCGTCTGTGGTCCGTGTAGCGAAATCTTTTACCGGATGCCCGACGGCAGTGATGTCGAAATCTGGAACCTCGTCTTCACCCAGTTCAACCGAATCGGCGACCCGCCGGACAATCTCAAACCGTTACCCAGCCGAAACATTGACACCGGAATGGGGTTGGAACGGACCTGCGCAATGCTCCAAGGGGTCGACAGCAACTTTCACATCGACATCTTGCTGCCGCTGGTCGAGGCGGTAGCCGAAACCTGCCATCGCCCCTACAACGCCGGCGATGATGATGGCCGTCGCATTCGGCGGATCGCCGACCATGTCCGGGCCTGCAGTTTTGCGATTCATGAAAACGTGCTGCCGGGCAACAACGAGGAGAAATATGTGGTCAAGCGACTGCTCCGCCGCGCTGTGCTCGATGGCTGGCAGATGGGCATGCGTGAGCCCTTCCTCCACACCCTCACCGCTGCGGTCGCCACCCAGATGAAGCGACCTTACCCGGAACTGAGTGACACCGTGGAACGGGTCGCCGGGGTGATCAAACGCGAAGAGGAATCATTCCTGGCAACCATCGATGGCGGTCTGGCCCGAATCGACAAACTCTTTGCGACCATTGACTCCACCGGCGGCGGCCTCGTCGGTGGAGAAGATGCCGCCGAACTCTACACAACCTACGGCTTTCCGCCGGAGCTTCTCGAAACACTGGCTGCCGAGCGGAACTGCGCCTTCGACTGGAACGGCTTCCGAGAAGCGATGGAGGCACACGGCCAACGGTCAGGCGCCGGCGCCCGCGTTGAAGTGTTCACGTCAGGCCCACTCGATGCCCTGAAAAAGGCGATGCACGGGTCGGAGTTCGTCGGCTACGAAACTCTCGAAACCGATGGCAAGATCGTTGGCATCATTGCCCAGGACCGGCTCTGTGAGTCGCTGCAGGAGATTGGCCCCGCCACCAGTGACCTGCGAACCGACACGCACCGCCTGATCACCATCGTGCTGGATAAAACCAGCTTCTATGGCGAATCGGGTGGGCAGGTTGGTGACACCGGCTGGCTGGAAAGCCCTCAGGGCCGCTTTGAGGTGCTCGACACCCAGCGGGAAGGGGGCTTCATGCTGCATATCGGCCACCTCCGCTCGGGCACACTCGACCTCGGACAGACGGTGCAAACCGTCGTTGACCAGGACCGGCGGGCGGCGATTCGCCGCGCCCACTCGGCGACGCATCTGATTCATGCTGCCCTGCAACACTTCCTGGGCTCTCATGCCGTGCAGCAGGGCTCAAAGGTTGACGCCGACCATCTGCGTTTTGACTTCAGTCACACCAGTGCCGTTACGGCTGAAACACTCGAGCAGATCGAGGTAATGGCCAACGAGGGAACACTCGCGGCGGTCCCCGTCGCCGCCACCCTGCTGCCTCTGGAAGAGGCCCGACACGCAGGCGCGATGATGCTCTTTGGCGAGAAATACCCTGATGTCGTCCGCATGGTCTCGATGGACGGCATCAGCCGGGAACTCTGCGGCGGTACCCATGTCACCAATACCGGTGAAATTGGCGCGGTGAAAATCATTGCCGAAGAGAGTGTCTCAGCCGGCACCCGCCGGGTGGTTGCGGTGACCGGCCGACGAGCCCTGCAGCGTTTCCGGCAGGCAGAGGCCACCCTGGCCGCCTCGGCTGCCAGCTTGAAGGTGCCGGTCGCGGACCTACCGAATCGGCTGGTGGCCCTGACCAAGGAACTCAAGGAACTCAAGAAACAACGCACACCCACTCCGGCAGGCCTGTCGGCTGAAAGTCTGCTGGCGGCGGCCCGGACCGTGAATGACGTGCGGGTGGTGGTCGCTGACGCCAACGGCTGCGATGCGGCTGCGATGCGGCAATGCATTGACCAGTTACGGCAGAAAACAAGCCCGATCGCCATCCTCTTTGCAGCTGCCGAAGGTGACAAAGTGACCCTCGTCGCTGGCATCAGCCGCGACCTCGAAGCCCGGGGCATCTCGGCAGGAAACTGGATCAAAGAGCCCGCCGCTGTTGTCGGGGGGCGGGGCGGTGGGCGTCCTGACCTGGCACAGGCTGGCGGGAAACTTGTGGCCAAACTGCCCGACGCGTTGGCGACGGCGACCGCCACAATGGAGTCGCTGCTGCAGGGCTAACCAACCAGCTCCTGGCTTCGCCATCTGGGAGGGCTCGCCATCTGGGCTACACGCTCGCATCAAGTCAGCGATGCGCTGCAAGCAGGTGAACCGATGGACCGCAACGCAGCCCACCGGTCACCGCTGTACAGATTCAGCCTCAGGAGCCAGCGAGCTCCTCAGCCCCCAACGAGTTCCTCGAGGGCGGCAAGGGCAGCGTCGTACTTCGGCTCACTGGCTACTTCAGGCACCACCTCGGCGTACCGGACAACGCCCTCGGAATCGTGAACAAAGACTGCC
>WTHB01000107.1 GCA_011523305.1 Planctomycetaceae bacterium
GACCTGACCGGAGGTGGGTGCCCGCGGTGCCGAGTGGGCGGGCTCTGGCGGCTTTGAGGGGAGACAAGTCGCCTATTCGTGACAGTGGCACGGCTTCGCTCTATACTCCCCGTCAGGGTGGTAATTCCTGAGGGTGGTTGCCGTGGCACGACGAGAGAAAAAGAAGCAAGAGGTCTCGCTCTTTCCATTTCTCGACATTCTCGCCTGCGTCATTGGCAACCTGATCCTGATCATTACGGCCGTTGTGCTTGAACAGGTTGATACCAAGCCTATGGCCGAGGTCGTTGACCGGGAGGCCAACCTCGCAAAGGTTGCCAAGCAAGAGCAGCAGATTGCCTCGCTTGAGAAGGAACTCAAGCGGCTCCACGCGGCGAATCGAACAGCGCATTCGCAGCTGGAGCGGATCGAACAGCAGATCGAACAGGCCGAGGACAACCTTGAAGCAGCCAGGAATCTGCTGGCCCGGGTGCCAAAGAACATTCCCCGCGTTGATCCCGCGCTTGCCAAGAACAAGGCTCTGCTGCAGAAAAAGAAGCAGGAACTTGATGCGGCCATCAGCAAAATCAACGCCGACATTGCGGCCCGAAAGAAAACTCCGGAGCGTTCTATCGCGCTCCTGCCGGCACTGGTCACGCCGTTTCAGGCCCACTCGCTAATCCCAACGTCGGGGATGTTCATCGAGGTCCACAAAGCCGGGATCACGATTTTTCCAGCAAAACAATTTTGGCCAGGAAAAACTGCAAAGCAGGTGGCAACGCAGGCCATTGCCCGCGATGCCACGGTTGAGACGATCATTCAGGCGGCCTTCAAGGATGCCAACAAAATCGTTGTGCTGTTGGTGCGGCCTGATGCCCTCGACACCTACCAAACGGCCAAGTCGAGATTTGACCGCTTTCAGCAGGCGCACGGCGAAGAACTTGAACAAAAGATATTCAACAACCCCAAGAGTCCGCTGTTCAGTGCAGAGTTGACACCGCTTCGACAGCGGAAGTTGTACAGCAAAATTCCCCTGCCCGGAGAAGGTGTGCTACCCGTTGACGAGATGAGTCTGTAAGGAAGAGTGGCTGGCTGAATCCCAGCCGGGCAGCAGAACTGAGGGACGTGACAATGAGACGACGACGCAGAGCCAAAACGTCCGCCACTGGCGGCAACATGGACTCCTTGCTCGATGCGCTCACCAATGTCGTTGGGATTCTGGTGATTGTGCTGGTGGCGGTGCAGATCTCGAGCCAGGAGGCGGCGAGTCGCATTGTTGAAGAATTCAAGAAACAGCTTGACCCGGCCAAACTCGCTGCGGAGAAGCAGCATGCGGAAGAAGTAGCCCGGCGGCTGCAGCGGCTGCAACAGGACATCCAGCGAGAACAGGAGATAGACACAACAGATCCAGCGGTCGAGTTGAAGCGGCTGCAATCCGAACTAAAGCGGATTGAGGGTCTGGCCGCAAAAACGGAGACTGACGCTAAGCAGCAAACGGCACAGGCCGTCAAGCAGCGGACAGAGGCTGAAAAGCAAATCGCGGAACTCAATGCAATGCTTGCTGAACTGGAAGAGCAGACAGGCGTGGCCGAGAAGCAGAAGGTGGCTCTGACCGCAGAGCTCAACCGCACCCGTAAACCTCTGGCTCCACCGGCAGCGGAAGTTCGGCTTACAGCGCCCCAGGCACCGGTGTTGCCAGCCCAGCGGGACGACGGCACCTTTTATGTGCACTATCTCACGCCCGTGAATGTCCTGTGTCGCGGCGACGAGATCATTCCGTTTTGGACCCCGGCGAAGCATCCGCAGTTCGAACGGTGGCGAGCCGCCCTCCTGATGCGGCTGGGGATTGCCACCGATCAGGATGGCTGGGTGCAGACCTGGGACAGCAATCGCTACCCGACCCCGGAAAAAATGCGGGAGGAGTTGGTCGCCGCCTGCAACAAGACCATGCCACGACTTCCCGAATTCCGTGAATACGAATTTTCGTTTCACATCGGGGGTCGCTATCTCTACGTTCGGGAAACACCCAAGGACGTCGCTGGGGAGACAATCAGGGAGGTCGCGACTGCACGTAGCAAGTTCAATACGCTGCTCAACCTTCTGGCTCTGAAGGCTCGGGAGGAAAAGCGAATTTCCTACTATCTTCGGTATGCGGTCGAACCGGATGCCTTCGAGACCTACCTTGATGTGAGGAACTTCACTGATTCCTGGCGACTACCGGGTGATCCAACCCCGTACTGGGCGGCTGCCGGCTGGGAGCCACGAAAGCCGGGGCCCTACACGGCGTCCTTTCGCGTTGGCATTCAACCTGCCGAACGGCCGGCGGCACCAGCCACGCCAACTGCCCGCCGGGTTGGCAATGCACTCGACTAGCGATTCCCGTCTTGGTGCGGCCTGACGGAAAGAATCCCGTTGGGGGGGATGAGGCTAGTTCCTTGCGGGTTAGGCGTCCTCTCGCAGTTATCCCAGGACGCTTTCGAGGACGTCCTCGGCAACGTAGATCGGCAGGTTTGGTTCGCAGGTGACGGCGACGGCAATCGCATCAGATGGCCGGGCATCAATCTCAACAATCTCACCATCTTTCTGTACCCGAAGGGTGGCAAAGTAGGTGTGTTCCTTGAGTTCGGAAATGACCACGTCCTGAAGTTCCCCACCTAACAGTTCCACTGCGGCAACGAGAAGGTCGTGCGTAAGCGGCCGTGGTGAGGGATGATGCTTGACCCGCCGGTCAATGCTGGTTGCCTCAAACAGGCCGATCAAAATTGGAAAGGTCCGGTCTCCCTCAACTTCCTTGAGGTAGACCACCTGCTGATCATTGACCTCGCTGATGATGATCCGGGAGAGTTCCATCTGTACGCTCATCAGCTTTGGCTCCAACACGGTTTTGGGCCCGTGACGCGTCCAAACGCCTGCGATCCCCGGGGACTTCATCTTACCCGAACGGAAGGGCAACGCCATCGAGCCCGGGTTAGTCATTGTGCCCCCGCTGGTTTCCTTGCATCCTTCGGGTGCTATTGTGGGCCACATGCCCCAGGGGCGGCACCGAGCGGGGTTTGAAGGCCAGCGGAGGGTCTGCGGGAGGGGGCGGTTTGTGCTCAGGTCGAGGCCTGCCGCTGCCTGAGTGCGTTGAGGGCGGCTCCCTGCTTTTCAGCGGCATGTTCAAATTCAGCCAACTGCGAGCGTTCCTTCTCCACGACGGCCGCCGGGGCACGAGCAGTGAACTTATCGTTGGCGAGTTTGCCTCGTTTTGCCTTGATGAGACCGGTCAGTTTCTCAAGGTCGCGGCTGATCCGCTCGATCTCGGCATTGACGTCAATCAGATCCGCCAGATCAATGAACAAGTCGCAGCCGGCGGCGGTGGTTTCTGCTGCACCCGGGGCACCTGCGGTTTCCGGACCCAGCCCGGTGAGGTTGCAGGATGCCATCGATGCAATCGCCGCCTGCATCGGCTCAAGCAGGTCCATCGTTGTCGCGGCACAGCGGATCGCCACGTCAATAACAGTCTTCGGGGGCACGTTCTGGCGGGCTCGGATCTCACGGATGCCACTCACTACGGCGAGAAACGTATTGAAGCGTTCCTCGGTCACGGCATCTCGCCAGGCGGCCGATGGTGTTGGCCAGGAGGCAATCATCACAGCTGACGCAACGCATTCGGAATCCCACGGGCATCTCCGGTCCGCCACTGCGTGGCCCAGATGCTGCCAGATCTCTTCGGTCACAAACGGCATGATCGGATGGAGCAGCCGCAGGATGGTGTCGAGGCCAAGGAGGAGCATTCTGCGGGCACCATCTCGATTGTCGGGATCGGCCAACCGTGACTTGCAGAGTTCCAGGTAGGCACTGCAGTATTCGTCCCAGGCGAAGGCATACAAAATACGCGCTGCCTCGGCAAAGTGATAGCCATCGATCGCTGTGGTGACTTCCGCCGTGACGGTTGCCAACCGGCTGAGGAGCCAGCGATCCTCAAGCGGCAGGTTGTCAGCCGGCGTCCCCTCGGTGACCAGTTCTCTAGCGTGGTAGCCCTCAAGATGCATCAGCACGAAGCGGGTGGCATTCCAGAGTTTGTTCGAGAAATTCCGGCCCGACTCAAACCGTTCGCTGACGGCTGAACCACGTGGGAGGGCGAGGTCTTCCGCAGTGGTAGCCCACTGAGTCCTAAAGGCCTCATGACACTTGGGGCACTCGATGCGAGGCTTGGTGCGGTTTGCAGTGGTCTGGTCGATGCGGGTGCTGCAGGTTGGGCACTGAAACTCAACCGGCATTCGCACGTCCTGCGTCTCCGTGGCCATGCTGGCCATGCCGAACCGCAAGGCGTCAGCCCCGAGCAGGTCAATGATGTCGAGCGGGTCGACGCCGTTGCCCTTGCTCTTGCTCATGGTCTCGCCGTAGCGGTCGAGAATCTTGGGATGGATGGCGACTGCGTGGAAGGGGAACTCGCCAGTGTTGAAAAGGCCCATGATTACCATGCGGGCAACCCAGAGCGTAATGATGTCGCGACTGGTGACCAGCGTTGTCGTTGGATAGAACGTGGCCAATTCAGGTGTCGCTTCAGGCCAGCCGAGGGTGGAGTGCGGCCAGAGGGCCGATGAAAACCATGTGTCGAGGACATCGGGGTCACGGGTCAGCGGCTGGCCAGCGATCGTTTCGAGGCCGAGCGATTCTGTCGTTGCGCAGACAAACCAAGTGCCCGGTAGACCCGTTTCGGGAGAGTCGCCGGCCGCTGTCCAGGCGACGTCCTCACGGTCCCCGAAGGCGGCTTTCAGGTCTGGCTCGGTGACATCTGCCACATGCCAGATCGGAATCTGGTGACCCCACCAAAGTTGGCGGCTGACAGGCCAGTCGCGTTTCTCCCCCAACCAGTCGAGGTAGCTCTTGGCATAACGAGGCGGATGGATCGTGATGGTTCCGTCGTTGACTGCTGCCAGCGCTGGGTCGGCCAGGTCCGCCATGCGGATAAACCACTGGTCAGCTAGATACGGCTCAATTGGCGTCTTCGACCGGTCCGAATGGGCCAGTTCAATCAGCCGGTCTTCAACCTGCAACAACTGACCGGCGGCGTCCAGGTCAGCCACGACCCGCGTGCGGGCCTGCCTGATTGTCAGGCCCTGGTACGTGCCAGCCTCAGCATTGAGCGTGCCGTCGGGGTTGAGGATGTTGAGCATCGGCAGGTTTTGCCGCAGGCCCACCTCGTAATCGTTGGGGTCGTGGGCAGGCGTTATTTTGACGCAGCCGGAGCCGAGTTCAGGCTTGGCCCACTCATCTGCCACCAGCGGGATCTCACGATTCAATAAGGGAAGTCGGACGCGGCGGCCCGCCCGGGCCATTTCGGCAAGGGTGACCAGCAGAGGGAGGACGGCGTCCCGCCGGCTGGCGATATCGGCACATTCCTGTTCAATCTGGGGACGTTCCTTCGCGCTTGCGGCGGCCAGCTTCGTACGCAGTTCAGCCTCAACGGCATCGAGGGCCGCCGCAGGGTCGGGATGCACGGCAACGGCGGTGTCACCAAGCAGGGTTTCCGGACGGGTGGTCGCGACTGCAACTTCAGTCGGTTCGCCTGGCAGTGGATCGATGACGTCATACCGAATGTGCCAGAAGTGTCCCTTCACCTCCTCATGAAAGACCTCGTCATCGCTGACGGCCGTCTGCAGGAAGGTGTCCCAGTTGACAAGCCGTTTGCCCCGGCGAACGAGGCCCTGCTTGAACAGCCGAAAAAAGGTCTCGCGGACGGCGCGGCCGCACTGCTCGTCCAGCGTAAACCGGGTGCGGTCCCAGTCGCAGCTGGCGCCAAGATCGCGAAGCTGCCCGAGGATGCGGGTTTCGTATTGCTCTTTCCACGCCCAAATCCGTTCGACTAGTTTCTCCCGGCCGAGGTCGTGGCGTGACTGCTGTTCTTCTTCAAGCAGCCGGCGTTCGACCACCGCCTGGGTGGCGATCCCGGCATGGTCGGTCCCGGGCATCCAAAGCGTGTTGAACCCCTGCATTCGCCGGGTCCGAACCAGAATGTCCTGTAGCGTGTTGTTGAGGGCGTGGCCCAGATGCAACGCCCCGGTGACGTTCGGGGGCGGAATAACCACGCTGAATGCCGGACGGTCACCGTCAGGCTCTGCATGCCAGAACTGACCCGCATCCCAGAGTTCGCGGCAGCGTTTTTGGGCAGCGGCGTGATCGTAGTGCTTGGGCAATTCGTGCATGAGAGGTCGCTCTTGGCAGGGGCGGCGGACGCGTCAGGTGGGCCTCAATCGTACCGCAAGACAGGTCGCCACCAACAGCGCCCGGAGAATGCCAGCCAAAACGAATGCGGCGTCAAACATCGTGACGATGCCCGACGCCGCACCCTGTGAAAACCTCTGGCTCGCTCGCGCAGCGAAATCAGTACTCGCTTGACGCGGGGGTCTCTTCCGGCCCCGTGCCGTCGGGGGCTTCATCGCCAGCAGCGGCCTCGTGGCTGACCTCTGAGCCATCGAGCTGGATCACCTTGTAGCCACCAATCGCTCGGTAGTAGACGAGAAGCCCGAGGAAGCCAACGGCCATTGCCGCCGGAATGTAACTGGTCAGGATCAACGCCCGTCGGCCCCCGTGCAGGTACGAGGCCTGAACTGCCTGGAAATCGGTGCCGGCGTTGGCAATGAGGCCCTTCTTCTCAGCCTCTGGAATCAGTTCGGCATTCGTGATTGCAGCCGTGTTCCTTGGTTTCCCGTTTTCGAGTTCCGTGCCGTTGGCTGCGTTGAGCTTTGCCGCATTGATTGCCCGGTACTCGTAGCCCCACGAGGAGGTCGTGTCGGTGTCCGCATAACGGTCGAATGTGGCCGGCGCTACCTGCTGGAGTTGGGCACTCATCTCGTAGCCCTGCTGAGCTCCGATCCGTGGGCCAGCAATCTGGCCAACACAGATCATGCCCGCGGCTCCGAGTGCGCCCATCGCCACCGAACCACTGCGAGGGTACCGCTCACCGACCACGCCAAGCATGGTTGGCCAGAGGAATGCCTTGCCAAAGGAATAAAAGGTTGCGGCGACAAAGATGAGAGCAACGTTGTCGATCGGTTGGCCGAGCCAGAGTAGACCGAGGCAGGCAATCACACTGCTGCCGAAGAGCAGCCCGATGGGGTTGACCTTGTGGACAATCGGGCCAGCAAAAAACCGAAGGATAAACATCAACGCCGAGGTGTAGACGAGAATCAAAATCGAGTTTGGTAGCAGGTTCTCCATCAGCTTGGTCATCCAGGAGTCCACGCCAAGTTCCATGTAGCCGACCAAGGCATGAATCACGACCAGCACAAGGAATGGGATCGACGCAAAGCACGAGAACACGGTGGCAAAATTGCCCGCCTTCTCGCCGACGGTCTCGGGAAACTTTTCGGGGATAACCATCACGCCATACAGCAGTACGACAATGGCAAAACTGGACAACGCCCATTCCCACGGCAGTTGCATGAACCAGGCGTTCTCGCCGATGAAGCCGGCCGCAAACAGACCGCCGACGATCATGCCAGCCGGCCAGCCGGCGTGGAGGATGTTCAGGTAGTGGGTCTTGTTCTCGGGGTAAAGTTCAGCGATCAGGGGGTTGATCACGGCTTCATACAGTCCCTGGCAGATGGAGAAGATAAAGGCACTCCAAAAGAGCACCTGAAAGACATTCCTGGTGGCGGTGGCTGGGTCACTCGCCCGCCACGAAGCAAACAATGGGTTGGCGGCAAAGAGCATGGCGGCGCTCAGCAGGTGCAGCACGAAGGCGATCATCAGAAGCCGCTTGTAGCCGAACTTCTCCACGAGGATGCCACCAAAGAAAATCATCAGACCGAAGCCGAGAAAACCCGCGCCCAGAATCGCGCCGAAGTCACCGCCGCCAATATTGAATTCCCGTTCCCAGTCACCACCAGCAGCGGTTCGAGTCGCAAAGCCGACCCCTGAGGCGACCAGCGTCAGGAAGCTGGCCAGCATGAGTTTTCCACGTGCAAAGTTCATTCTGATTCTCCAGAGGGGTTGGTCTGTCTGCCGTGAGGCCACAAGGCAAGAGCGAGTGGGGGACGTCGCTGTGTACCGTCGTGAGAATTATGGTGTCACAGTACGGCCTCCATGCACTGCCGCGCAGCGTTGAACGGTTGCCGTCGCAGTAGTGCAAGGGAATTCCCAGCCGGGAGGGTAGACGTGTTCACCGGGATGCACAAGTACCCCGGGCCCGCACGTGTGGTGGCAGGCCGCAAAACTGGAGCGGAATCGATGAAATCGGAAACGAGGATGCGTGCCGGAGGCGGCAAGCAGGAGGACCCTCTGCCAATGCCCGCACGGCGAACGTTAGCCGCGCATGGGGGCGAGCCGGGCTGCGAGGTGGACCGCCTGAAAGAGGCTTCCAGGGTCGGCAATGCCCTGCCAGGCGATATCAAAGGCGGTTCCATGGTCGACACTGGTGCGGGGCACCGAGAGGCCGAGCGTGATATTCACGGCCCGGTCAAAGGCTATCATTTTGACGGGAATGTGTCCCTGGTCGTGGTACATGCAGACGACCGCGTCATACCGCTGCCGGGCCTGTGGGGTGAAGGCGGTGTCGCCGGGAACAGGCCCGGTCACATCGAGTCCGCGAGCCCGGGCTTCCACGATCGCTGGAGCGATGACGGTCTCCTCTTCGTGGTTCCCAAACAGGCCATGCTCGCCGGCGTGCGGGTTGAGCCCGCAGACCAAGAGCCGCGGCCGCTGCCCCCGAATGCGGAGGAGTGCCTCATCGGTCAGGTCGAGCACCTCGCCTATCCGAGCAGCCGTCAGCAGTGCTGGGACGTCGGCGTAGCCGACATGGGTGGTGACAAAACTGCAGGCGATGTCATCCGCATACTGAAGCATGCAACTGCGGCTGGCCTCAAGCCGCTCGGCGAACAGTTCGGTATGGCCAGGATAATGGTGCCCGGCGGCGTGGAGGGCTTCCTTATTTAGAGGGCAGGTGACGATGGCATCGACTGCACCCGCCACCGCCTCGCTAATCGCGGTAATGCACGCTCGGTAGGCCGCCGCTCCGGCTGCTGCGGAGACCTGGCCAGGCAACACCCCAGCAGCGTCCACCGGAGCACAATCGTAGACCGCGGGGGTGCTCGCGGCAGCGGGGTCAGTCAGCACCGGGGCGGTGAAGGGAATCGCAACCGCATCGGCGACCCGCCGAAGGACCGCAGCACTGCCGTAAATAATCGGCAGGCAGTCGCTGAACCGTCCCTGCTCAGCAGCGGCGAGCAGTCGCAGGCAGAGTTCTGGGCCCACCCCGGCCGGGTCGCCGAGGGTCACCGCCAGACGGGGCAGACGTTGTCTGGGGCCTGTCACGACGGCACCGCTGTCTCAGCCGCCGGCGCCGTGTTCCTGAGAAAATGATGGAACGAGTCGGCCAGAGCCAGCCAGCTGGCCTCAATGACGTTCTCGCTCACCCCGACGGTTCCCCAGACCCGCTCGCCGTCAGAACTCTCGATCGAGACGCGGACCCGAGCTGCCGTTCCCTCCTGCGCGTTGATCACCCGGACCTTGTAATCGAGCAGATGCATCTGCCTCAGGGAAGGAAAGAGTCCGTCGAGGGCCTTGCGGAGTGCGGCATCAAGGGCATTGACTGGCCCGTCTCCCTCAGCCACTTCGTGGCGGACGTCACTGCCGACTGCCAGTTTGACCGTCGCCTCCGTGCGGACCGCATCACCGTGATCGAGGCGGCTTTCGACAGCCACGTTGTAAGCCAGCCGTTCAAAGGCGGGGTGGAAGGTGCCGGCGCAGCGGTCAACCAGCAGGTCGAAAGAGGCATCGGCGGCCTCAAACTGCCAGCCCTCATTCTCGAGCCGGCAGACCTCGGCCAGTACCCGATCGAGGAGGTCCCGATCGTTCTTTTCGTCAGGGCGGGAAACCATGGCGGCGATATTCGAGCGACCAGAGAGTTCGCTCACCAGAATCCGCCGCGAGTTGCCGACCGCTTCAGGGGGAATGTGCTCATACGACTCCGTCGCCTTGGCAACCGCATGGACATGCATGCCGCCCTTGTGGGCAAAGGCGCTCGCCCCGACAAACGGCTGGCCCGGCCGGTAGGACATGTTGGCCGTTTCGTAAACGAAGCGAGAGAGTTCAGTCAGATGAGCCACGCCACTGGTGCCGTCCGCCGCCGCGGAGAGGACTGCGTAGCCAGGGAGTTTCAGGGATAGATTGGCGGCGACAGAAATCAAATCGGCATTGCCGCACCGCTCCCCGATTCCATTGATTGTGCCTTGCACTTGGATGACGCCAGCCGTGACAGCGGCAAGTGAATTGGCGACTGCGAGATCACAGTCGTTGTGGCAATGTATCGCCAAGGGAACCTCGAGAAGCCCGGCAACCTCTTTCACAATCGCAGCGATCTCATGTAGCAGCGTCCCGCCATTGGTGTCGCAGAGGACCAGGCGGGTGGCACCAGCCGAGGCCGCTGCCTGGAGCGTGAGCAGCGAGTAGTCGCGGTCGAGCTTCCAGCCATCGAAAAAGTGCTCGGCATCGTAGAAGACCTCGCGGTTGCTGCCGGTCAGGAAGGCGACGGTGTCGCCAATCATGGCCAGGTTTTCATCCCGGCTTACCCCGAGGACTGTCTCGACGTGGAAGGCAGACGTCTTTCCGACAATGGTGACAATCGGCGTGTCGGCCTCAAGCAACGCCTTCATCCCGGGATCAGCCGCCGCCCCCATGCCTCGCCGGCGTGTCATGCCGAAGGCGCATAGTTTGGCATAACGCAGGCCGAGGGCTTTGGCCCGGGCAAAAAACTGCGCATCCTTCGGATTAGAGAGCGGATACCCGCCCTCGATGAAATCGACCCCCGCTTCGTCGAGCCGCCGGGCAATCGCGAGTTTATCTTCAAGGGAGAAGTTGACCCCCTCGCCCTGAGAGCCATCGCGGAGGGTGGTGTCGTAAATCTCGATCGTTCGCATGGGGGTGACAACTTGAGTCCTTGAGGCCCTATTTTTGCACGGTATCCAAGATACCCAGTTTCTGGCCCGCGCGATAGCCGCTGCGGGGGCACGATCAGGCAGCAGTACACGCCGGTGGGCGGTTCAGGTCGCTAGGGGGAAATTGTCTGAGAGATGCAATAAGCGAGTGGGCTGCTGAGGATGTCTTGTCGACGCGAGGTTTCCGCGAACTCGCCTGGCCGGGCGATGGAGGGACCGTATGACTGGTCACATTAGACGGCGTACGCGGGTAGGAGGCCGCCTCCCGGGCATTTGAAGTGGGAGGCTACTCGTCGTCTTCCTCTTCCTCCTCCTCATCGACCTCTTCGTATTCGTACTCGTACTCATACTCCTCGTCGTCGGCCTCTGCGTCGGCGTCGTCTTCTTCCTCGTCGTACTCTTCGTATTCCCCGTCCTCCCCTTCGTCATCGCCGTCCTCGCCTGGCTCTTCGTCGTCCGTCGCGCCAGCCACTAGGTCCTCAGTGTCTTCCTCCTCTGCATCGGCTTCGTCCTCCGCATGGGGATTGATCTTCAGTCGACGCGGCGGCGGGTCAGGCGGTAGTGGATCTTCACCCTGGGCGGCGGCCCACTCCTCCATGGTCATCAGGACTTCGCGAGCCTGACTGCCGGCATACTGGCCGACAATGCCGTCTTCGGCCATGAAGTCGATCAACCTCGCTCCCCGGCCGTAGCCGACGCCAAGTGCTCGCTGCAGCAGCGAGACACTGCCTCGTCCCTCGCGGATGACGACCTCAACGGCAGCCTCGTAGAGTTCATCCCGATCCCTGTAGGTTCCAGGCTTTGCCGGAGCGTCGCCTGACGGGGCAGGCTGCAGGTTCACCAACTCCGCCGCATACTGCGGTTCAGACGGCCGACGGTGCCCATGAC
>WTHB01000036.1 GCA_011523305.1 Planctomycetaceae bacterium
CATTGAGGTGCTGCGGGGCCACCAGGCGGAGGTCTGGTCGCTGACCGGTGGCATCGGCAGGGGTGGGCTGTGGAGTGGGGGAAAAGATGGTTATGTGCGGCGGTGGGATCTTCCTCCCCGTGACTGGGCCGGCTGGCTGCCGAACCCATCCGGAGAAGCGTCGATCGCATCAGCCGGCAGCCAAGACCTGTCCGAGCGTCTCTTGCAGCACGGCCCCACTCCGCTTGAGTGACTGCATCTCCTTCGGCCAGAGTTCGATCTCGAGGGTCTGCTCAGCGCCAGCCCGACCAACGACGGTGGGGACAGAGAGGGCCACGTCCCGCAGGCCGTAGCAGCCGCGTTGCACCGTCGAAACGGGCAGCACCCGTTTGCTGTCGAGGGCGATGGCGTGAATCACCTCGGCGATCGAGACCCCGACGGCAAAGCCAGCTCCAGTCTTCTTTTTGATCATCTCTGCCCCGGATGTCTTGGCCCGGGTGAAGGTGTCCTGGCCAAGTTTCTGGGTGAAGCCTGGATACTTTTCCAGCGGCAGGCCGCCGATGCTGGCACTCGACCAGATCGGTACCATGCTGTCGCCATGTTCGCCCAGAATAATCGCCGAGACCTGGGTGGCCGGCGCCTTGAGATTCAGTGCCAGGAGGCTGCGGAACCGCAGGGTGTCCAGCAGCGTGCCGAGGCCGAGCACGCGGCCCTGCGGCAGGCCGAGTTCTTGCTCAGCGAGATAGGTGAGGATGTCAACTGGATTGCTGACCACCAGCACGGTGGCGTCAGGCTTGTGGCCGGCTGTCTTGATCGACTCGAGAATTGACCTAAATAGGACAACGTTCCTGTTGATCAACGCGAGCCGGCTTTCGTCCGGCTTGCGACGGAGGCCAGCAGTGATGCAGATCAGGTCGGCATTAGCCAGGTCGTCGTAGCCACCGGCGGTGATCACCTGGTCAGCGATCGCCGGAGCCCCGTGCATCATGTCGAGGGCCTGGCCATCCGCCAGATCGGCATTGACGTCGACGATGACGATTTCATGGACGATGCCGCCGAGTTGCAGGGCGAACCCTGCCGAGGCTCCAACGATTCCACCGCCACCGATGATCCCAACTTTCATGATTGCTCCTTGAGGCCGGTTTGTTCGCGTTTCAAAGCGTGGATGAAAAATTTGCCGGTAAGACCCATGAGGGCGTTTCCGTGTATGGCTAGGCGCTGAGGCCCAGTTCCTTGCAGACCTGCTCGGTCACCGCCTTGACCACGGCCTCATAGTCGACGGCATTGCCGTTAGCCGGTGCCGGGTCTGCCCCCATCGGAGGCGGTGCATCGAAGGCCTTGCGGGTGACGCCGGTATTGCCCCAGCTGGTCCGGAAGACATCATTGGCACAGATGTCGCAGTTCTCCATGCCCTTCTCCAGTCGCGGGTCCTTGAAGCCCCACTGCTGCTTCAGGTCGAGCAGTTCCTGGGTTTCGTTCTTGGTCAGGTAGGTGACCCGACCGAGGTCCTTGGAGAGCATTAGGATTTTGCAGTAGGCGTCGAGGATCTCAGTCCACCAGTACGCCTTTTCGACGGTCTCGCCAAAGCTGACGGTCCCGTGATTGGCAAGGATCACGACGTTTGAGTCCTGTACGAACGGGCGAACCGTGTCGGCAAAGCCCTGGTTGCCAGGCGTGGCGTACTTCGTGATCGGAATGTCGCCCAGAAAGACCTCAACCTCAGGCAGCACGCACTGCGGGATCGGCTCCCGGGCAACGGCAAAGGCAGTGGCATGCGGCGGATGGCAGTGGACGACCGAGTTGACGTCAGGCCGATCCTTCATGATGGTCAGGTGCAGCAGAATTTCGCTGGAACGCTTCCGCTGGCCAGCGAGCTGATTGCCCTCCATGTCAACGATGCAGAGATCGGATGGCTTCATGAAGCCCTTGGAAATCTGCGTTGGGGTGCAGAGCACCTCGTTGTCGTTGAGCCGGAAGGAAATGTTGCCGTCATTGCCTGCGGCAAAGCCTTTGTTGTAGATCCGGCGGCCGATGTCGCAGATCTCCTCTTTCAGGGCGGCGAGTGATTTGTCAGTAGTGGTGATTGCCATCAGGTGCTCCTCGTGGCTGCGGTAACGAATGGTGTGTCTGGTTGATCGAGCGTGGTGGTGAAACGATCGGGAAAAGTGTTCGGGTTGGCGAAGGGCGTGCCGTTGCCAGCGTTACTCAAGTCTTCCCTATGATTTGGATTGCGGTCGCCTTGCGGGTTGTCGGTTTTTTGCTCTCGCGGTGGGTTTGGGGCGGTTGATCTGATCGATCAGGGCGGCAACGTAGGCGTCAACAGGCTTGCCGTCGGGCTGGAACGGTTGTGCGGCCTCGCCCCCTTCGCTGAAGGCGACCAGCTGACCGTCACCAGCGCCGAGTTCATCCCAGGCAATGAGCGGTTCGGCAGGGCCATCCCCCCGGTCGAGATCCTGTTCCCGCAGCGGCACCACAAGCCGAAGCACTCCACCCCGCATGCTGGGGTGGGCGTTGACGAGGGTGACGCTGCCGATGGTGCGAC
>WTHB01000070.1 GCA_011523305.1 Planctomycetaceae bacterium
GCAACCGGGTGACTGGGGAGGCAGCAATCGCTGCCTCCCCAGTCACCCGGTTGCTGTCCGCACTCTCGCCATCTGCTTCCAGCCTGACAAACCAGACCTGAGGACCACATACGGGACAAGCATTCGGCTGGGCATGAAACCGTCGGCTGGTGGCGTCGGCATACTCCGCCGCGCAGGCTGGACACATCGTGAAGGCCCGCATCGTGGTCGACGCCCGGTCGTACGGCAAGGACTCAATGATGGTGTACCGCGGCCCACAGTCGATGCAGTTGGTGAAGGGATAGCGATACCGACGATCAGTCGGGTCGGCCACTTCCGCCAGGCAGGCTGCGCAACTGCCGCTATCGGCAGGCACAACCACTTCCCGCGGCTCACCCTGCCGACTTGGCTGAATCACAAAGTCCGCACCGCCATCCGCCGGCAGCTCGTCACCGCTGCCTTCGGCCACCACCGAAATCTGGTCCACCACCGCCAGCGGCGGCGCGTCGTCAGCCAGCCCGTCAAGAAACGCCTCTACGGCCGCCTGCGGCCCAGTCACCTCGACAGTCACCCCACCAGGATCGTTTTCACACCAGCCAGCAAGCCCCAGCCGGCGAGCCCTCCGCCAGAGAAACGGCCGAAAACCAACGCCCTGAACCACTCCGCTGATTCGCAGTAAACACCGGCCGTTGACCTGACACCTCAATTGCATCGGCCTCCCCTTACGGCCTGAATAGCATTGTTCGTTGTTCGCAAACGCACCCCCACCAGTGCATCACCGCTGCAGCCACTAGCAATACGCCAAAACCTTGGGCTCAGTAAACGGCTGGCGTTTGAAGCCACTGGATATTCTTGGAGCTAATTCAAGTCGATGTCCTGCCGAACGACGTTGTACCCCTCCGCCGAGACCACATATTTCCGCAGCGTTTGATCCTGTGGCGACTCAAAAGCCACAACCTTCTCCTCGCCGGGCATCAGACTGAAGTACCCATCGCTGAAGGAGGCCGGCAGTATGCGAAGGCCTGTCTCAGCATCACGAAGATTGAGCTTTATCTGCAGGGCGACGCTCTCACGAGGGTTCCGCAAACGTACAGACCCCTTAACCTGGTTGCTTGAAGCCGTAATGGTTCCCGAGCCCACAAGAGTAAGCAACGGAAGTTTATTGAAGGCACGGAAGTTTCGTTTTTTCTCAGGTAGACTCGACTCCCAGTAAAGGTTTTCTGACAGCAAGTCCTCTCTTTGGGTCCAGAGTCGCAACCTGACGCAATAGACATCCGGCAAGCGCAACGTCTCTGGCAGACTCAACGGATAACAGCTGGTTTTTGCGTTCGCCGCTACGTTCAATGACTCGTCAACGGCATACAGCTTTTCCCCTTGGAGACTGAGAACCTCGGCAGAGACCCTGGCATCGGAATACTCCTGAAGGCTTGTGTTGATCACCTGCACATCTCGGCTGACTGGCTGCAACTGAATGTGCACCGGCTCACAGGCTTTTTTGGCACCGTAAAATGCTGCATGGGTTTCATAATCCCAGGTATAGGTCTGCCAAATCATTGACGGCCAGGCCGGGTGGGTCATCCAAAGCAGAATGCCGCTGGCATCATCCCAAAGCTTTGCATTCCAAGCTTCAAAAATCGCTCGATGGCTGTTGTAGTTGAGCACCTGGGCCTTCTTGCAGAAGTCCTCAAGCCCTAACGGCTCACCAAACTCTTTTGCCAGACGCTCAAAATATTTTTTGTGGCCCGTGTGGAGGTCATGGTAGTACCAGCTGTCGCTTACCGGCCATAGATCCTCTTTCGGCATCATCGTGGCCATGCTTTCGGCGGTGGGAAATGAGTGCGTTCCTACCTCAGTTGAAAAGCCACTGGCATACTCGTAGTAGAAAGGCTCTTTCAGATAGTGCCAGGGACCGCTACCCTTGAGATTGAGATTCCGTGAGTTGGACTGATAATGACGCGTGCCGTCCTCCAGAGCGACAAGGTCACCAAGCCGCTCCTCCAATCCCATTGGTGCATAACCCTCGTTGCGGGCGCACCAGAGAGCAATCGAGGGGTGGTTGCGAAACCGCCTCACAGTATCGGTTGCGTTCCGCAGGAAGAGTTCGAAGTCGGCTGGGGGCAAATTGACGTGCTGGGTAGATAGCCAAAAATCATTCCAGACCAACAAGCCGTATTCATCGGCTAGCTCGTAAAAAACCTCTTCAGTGCACTCGCCAGTCCAGTTGCGGATCATGGTGTAGTTGGCATCTCTGTGAAGTCGGAAATACGGCTCAAGACGCTCTCGGCTAACCCGCTTCATGGCGTCGTCCATTCCCCAGTTGCCACCCTTACAGAAGATACGCTTGCCGTTTACTCTGATCACCAGATGCGGATTGTCTCCCTTGAGCGGCTTGAAAAGGCCGATGTCTGAGGCATACCGGAGCGTTGGAACCTCTGACTTCTTTGCCTGAGGGCCGGCTGGAACTCGATTGAGGTTGTCAAAGATCGCCTCGGCCCGAT
>WTHB01000139.1 GCA_011523305.1 Planctomycetaceae bacterium
GGACTTTCACAGCGACACCTTCAACGGAATGAAGAACACGCATCTGCCGCAGTTCGACCAGGGGCTTTCAGCGTTGATCGAAGACCTCCACGAACTGGGGCTCGACAAGGACGTTGCCGTCGTCGCTTGGGGCGAATTCGGCCGCACACCCAAGATCAACAAAGACGCCGGCCGCGACCACTGGCCCGCTGTCGGTGGCGGCCTGCTGGCCTGTGGTGGATTTCGCAATGGCCAAGTGATTGGGGCAACTGACAAGCACGCCACGGCAATTACGGACCGTCCTGTTCACTTCAGTGAAGTGCTCGCCGCGCTGTACCGTCACCTTGGCATTGACCCGGTGACGACACAGTTCCCCGACCATTCCGGCCGTCCACAGTATCTGCTTGAACACACCGACCCGCTGCCAGAGTTGGTCTAGCTGCCAACAACTCTTAAGAAATCACCGCTACGGCGGCCTCAGTTAGTGATCGGTTATCGTGGCAGCACCACTGACTCCGCATAGACCAGCTTGCCGGTCCGCCCCTCGTGATATTGAAAGATCACCTGAGGATGAGGGTATGAGACGAGACGTTTGCCCCCCAACTGCTGCGGCATATTGAAGACATTGTTGACCTGCACGACCAGATAATGGGGATACAGCCGCTGCAGCCGTGGGAGATCCTCCAACACATAAGTCGACCAACGGATGTCGCAGGTCCGGTCTCCTGATCGAAATAGCCCAGTCGCCGGGCGATTGGCCTCGTCGAGACTGGGCACATGGTTCACTGAATTGTGGGGGCCGGAGCAGAACTCCCAGACGCGATCGGTAATTTTGATTGCAAAGCTGTTGTGGAGATCACCGGTCATCACAAAGACTGGCCGCTCGAGCGTATCCCAAAACCGAATGAGCTTCTCTCGTTCATCGAGAAATGCAGTCCACGCCTCTTCCTTGTTGGCTGCAGCCTCAAAGCCCCCCGCGCCGGCATGGGGAATCATGAAGGGCACCGAGGAGACGACAAAGAAGAAGTCCGCGTCGCTGGCCTGCATCTCGCCGATCAGCCATTCCCGCTGATCATCACCAAGCATCGTCAACCCCGGCTGGGCAGGCCGACTAGTGTCGTGCATCTGCCTCGCCCCACGGGTATCGAGCAGAAAGAATTCGCAGTTGGCGACTCTGAAGCTGCCATAGCTTCGGCGACCAATCGAATAGCTTGCCTGACCATCGGCAACGGCCGGTGGCTTGATCCGGAGCCGATGGGCGTCAAGCACCTCGACCACCTCATAGACCTTGGCATTAGGGTTCCCCAGGGCATCGTCATCGAAACGCAGGTCGTTGACACCCGCCTCTGGCGTTCCCCAGTGGACGTGTAGATTCAGCATCTCATGAAGAGGCAGTGACTTGAAATCAGCTTCCGGATCAGTGAGCAGATCGCTTCCGGCGGAAAGGGTTGCCCGCCCATGATGCACGCTGTGGGGAAACGCGGCGGGATTGGCCCAACCGAGATAGTCAGTCCAGGCCCGGGTGCCGATGTCCCGAAAGACAGCGCGGCGATCCCTGCGGCCAGTGCTCCCGGCCCCCCAGATGTCATTGACTAGTTCATGATCGTCAAAGGTGAATACGCCCGGCACCCGCCGGTGCCATGCCGACAGGTTTGTGCCCCGGTCGAGGTAGAGCCGATAGTTTTCCCAGACACCGACTATCGTCGGCATGTCGCGAACGACCTTCGGCAACGCAGCACTGTCCACGGCCTGCCGCTGGGCCCAGTCGGCCACCGGCGTTGTTCGTAATTCTTCATAGAGCCAGTCGCCATTCATGATTTGAAAGTCGACCGACTCTGCATGCTGTCTCAGCAGCGTCGCATAGGTCGGCAGGCTCGGCCCAATCCCGTGAAGGGGGTTCTGATTCGCACACGATCCGGCAGTGAATGAAAAATTAAAGATCCCGCGAGGATTGTGCCTTGGGTCCCGCAACGCAGCCGAATCGGGCAGGGTCTTCACCAAGGCCTCGGGGCCGGCTGGGTTACCGTCGAGAAAAGCCCGAATCGTATAGCAGGAATCGGCAACAAGACCGGTGATCTCGGTCCAGCCGGTGAAGTCATGAGCCGCGTTGGTCTGAACTGGCTCGGAGACGCCATCGAGCGCAGCTGGATTAAGTCCGTAGCGAAATTCGAGTGTGGCTGGCTGATTGGTCCGAGCCCAGACCCGCGCCGTGTGCTCGGTCACCTGGCCAAGCAGGGGACCGTGTGTCACGACGGTGGGATCGTCTGCCCTCGCCGACGATACACCACAAAACGGTCCCGTCAAAAACAGGCACAAGACAACACGTAGCCGACCGGTACAAACTCTCATCGTTCTTCCATCAGGCCAACTTCCCGGTGCACCGCAACCAAGCTTCACGAACACCATGCAGGTTTCAGACACCGTCTTCCCGCAAAGCAGGTGCGGCATTCCCGCGGTGCCAACGGCGGTCGAATCTACCAAGGGCTGACC
>WTHB01000126.1 GCA_011523305.1 Planctomycetaceae bacterium
TCCCCCGCCAGCACCCGTCCCACCCCCTGTTGCCCGCGGAAGAGCTCACAGACCTGCTTCACCAACGCGTCGTCGGGCTCCCGCAGGTAGACATGCCCCACCTGATGATCGGCAAGCGCCCAGCCGCGACTGGCTGCCATGTCGATCACAGGTCCCTGCTCGCTGGTCTTCAAGGCCAGCAGCCCAGCCTCGCGCAAGATCCGATTGGGAAACAGCGTGTGACACACCGGCCGAATCTGATACTCGCCGGCAATGCAGACGACTAGTTCACCGTCACCGACGGCAGCCGTCGCCCCCGTAATGAGCCTGGCGATTTCCGCATCAAGTTCTCGACAGGCCGCCTGAGCCGGCTCGCCCTCAGGCCCGGTCCGCTGCGCCGCATAATCCAGGTGCGGCAGGTAGACGTAGCTGAAGTGGGGCAGACTGGTGCCCACTGCTGCCAGAAAACTCGACACAATCCACCGCGTCGATTCGATCCCCGCCAGTGGCCCCCAGAACTTGTGCAGCGGAAAATCACCCAACTGTTCCCGCAACGACTCATAGAGGGGCTCCGGCCGGGTGTGGCACCACATCGTCTCCGAGCCATCCGGGTTGTGCTTCGGAGCTGGCATGCAGACCAGATCAGCCGTGGCATGCTTGCTCTGCAAGGGAAACCAGCACGCCGTATAGAGATCCGGATGGGCTGCCTTCAGCGTGTCCCAGATCCGCAGACGGCGATGGACACTATCGGGGCTGATCCACATCTCCAACTGCTGGCTGGCCCGGTCAACAACGCCGTTGGCGACAATGCCGTGGCTGGCGGGCAGTGTGCCGGTGGTCAGCGTCGCCTGCACCGGGCAGGTGACCGCCGGAAACCCTGGGGCAAGCGGCAGGCATTGTCCTGTTTCGGCAAGCCCTGCCAGCGTCGGCATCCGTGACAGGTCCTCCAACCGGAGCCCCGGACACGACAGCAGCAGGACGTGGGGCAGATTCGCGTGTGTCTTCATTCCAGACCTTTTCGTTCGCGACAGAGAAAGGCAAGCGACGCTTCCGCAGTCGCCAGCCAGCAGTGGGATTGCCGGGGGAGTTCGATGTGCAGCCCGCCACGATACCCTGCCGCAGCAAGTTCCCGGAGCACTGGACCAAAGGCAACCTCGCCTTCCCCAAGCGGCAGATGCTCATGCCGGCAGACGAGCATGTCATCGACATGAACATTCACAATTCGTCCCGCCACCCGCCGCACAGTCTCAACGAGTGGCCGCTCTCCAAGGCATTCAAGATGGCCGATGTCGATCGTCAGCCCAAGCCCGGGTGGCTCACCGAGCCGCCGCAGCAACTCCTCTGCCCGGGCCACCGTGTCGATGAACATCCCCGGCTCCGGCTCGAATCCCAGACGAACCCCCTGCCGCTCGGCATGGGCAAGAACTGGCTCAAGCCCTTCCTGCAGCCGCTGCCAGAGGGCCTCTTCGGTGGCCGCGTCATGCACCACCCCCGCCCAAAGCGAGACGCAGCCCGCGCCTAATTCAGCCGCCAGATCGATGGCACGACAGAGAAAGTCGACCCGGCGAGACCGGTCACTGGCATGAGTTGAGAGCAACGTGGGCTCGTGCTTCCGCAGCGGATCGAGCAGGTGTCGGGCCCCGGTTTCGACCACACAGGCCAGTCCCGCCTCGGCCAGCCCGCACCGCCAGCGGCGGACCTCCGCAGCAAACTCCTGCGCATACGGATGAAGCAGCGAGGAGTCGGGCGTAATCGCCAGCGACTCACAGCCGAGGTCAACCAGCGTGGGCAGCAGCGGCAGCAGATCGCCGCCGGCTAAGCTGTTGGTACTGTAGCCGGGCTTCATGCATGCCTCCTCTCAGGTCACCGCCGCCAGCCGCCGCCCGATCAGGAACCAGGCAAGCAGCATCAGCAGGACAATCGCCCACGACTCCCCGCAGAAGGCGAGCACAAGCACGGCATCGAGAGTGATGATCGCCATGATGGCATTTCCGATGGCCGCCTGCATCCGTTGTGGTGTCGGATCGAGCACGGCCTGCAGGCACCGCGACAGGATAACCATTGTCAGCACGCCCCAGAGGCCAAGCCAGGCTGGCAGTCGTTCGCCCGTCGCCCACATCATCGCTGATATGGTCTCCTGCCGACCCGCCAGCACTGGCGGAGCACCGGCGACCACCAGACCTCCCAGCATCACGAGGGCCCCGGTCAGCAGTAGGCCGCGTCGCCCCTGCTCCACCTCGTCGCGGGCAAAGAGCGTGATGCCCATCACGTACAGGGCCATGCCGCCGGGAATCAGCCAGAGCCCTGTCGGTGGCCAGCCGGCCGCGGTCATCCCCAACAGCCAGTTGAGCCCCCGACAACTGCCCATCACCGCCGCCCCCCAAGCAGTCCCTTTGGTGTACCGGTTGTAGAGCCAAATCGCTGCTGTCAGCGCTGCCCCAACGAAGGCCGGCGCTGGACAGGCC
>WTHB01000012.1 GCA_011523305.1 Planctomycetaceae bacterium
ATCCGAACGGGCACGGTGATTAGTCTGCCCTCCCGACGAACGGTCACCACCACGTCCTCACCGATCGGCAGGCGGGTCAACATTAGCACCAAGGTGGCTGGGCTGTCGATCCGCTCATCACCAAGCGACTCGATCACGTCGCCCGCCTGCAGCCCTGCCAGGGCAGCGGGTGACTGCTCGGCAACCGCGACCACCAGCACACCCCCACCCGGATGTTCGCGCAACTGTAGGCCAACATGGCCCCGCTCCACATAGCCATTCGCTTGAATCTCAACACAGATCCGGCGAGCCGTATTGCTCGGAATGGCAAAGCCGATCCCTCGGAAACTCCGCCCCACAATCGCCGTGGTGATCCCCCATGACGCGACCATGGACATCGACCAAGGGACCGCCCGAATTGCCCGGGTTGATGGAGGCATCGGTTTGAAGAAACTCTTCATAGGGATTTCCAACCACGCCACGCCGGCCGACCCCGCTGATGATGCCGTAGGTAAGCGTACGATCGAGCCCGTAGGGATTGCCGATCGCCCAGACCATTTCGCCGACCTCAATGCCGTCACTGTCACCCCAGTCGGCTGCCGGCAATTCATCCGCATCAATCTGCAACACCGCCAAGTCGGTCGCCGCATCGGCACCCACCAGCCGGGCGGGAAAGGTGCGATCATCAGCGAGTTTAACTTCAATTGATTCGCTCTGGGCCACAACGTGATAGTTGGTGGCGATGTAGCCGTCAGCCGAGATGATCAGCCCCGACCCCACCGTTTCATCAACCTGTCCCCCGGGCATGCCGCCATGCAGAGCGGCAATTTCATCAATCAGCGTCGTGACTCGCCGCACGCTCGTCACGTTGACAACGGACGGACCGATCACCCGGGCGAGTGTCGTGAAGAGTTTACCGACCGACGAGAGTTCAGCCACCATCGCAGCATCCCGGATCGCCCGAAGTTCCGCCCGTGTCTGGGCATAGCGGATGCGTCCCAGAAAGGACGGCCAGACGATCAGGCCGATCAGGACCACAAGCCCCACAAACAGAATCACCGTCCTGCGGCTGACGCCTGCCCGTGCTGTCTCCATCATGACTTGCTCCTCTACCCCGAGGGTCGTGCTGTGGCCACGGTACGCCGCACCATGTTGACCGCCGTTTTGGCCGCCCGGGCCAAGGCGATGTCACCCCCACCAAGGTGATGTTCGTGAATCTCCCGGTGACCAGCGTAGGTGATCGCGATATCGACTGCCTGCCGCTCACCACTGGGCCGCAGGGGGCCAACAGCTAGGCCGACAGACGCCTCCTGCTCTGCTGCCGTCGCAGCAGCAGCAGCAAACAACGCTTCAGGGGCGACAGGCAGTTCACCGACCACGCGGCCACCCCGATAGCTGCTGGACTTGCCAGCGGGGCACCGGGCCGCTGCCTGAGCGAGCAAGGCCGCCACCCGCCCGGCTGTTCCGGCCTCGATTGTTGCCACGGTCTCCCCCGCCAATGTGACGGCGGCAAGCACCGCGTCCTCCACCTCGTCATCTTCCTCTCCATAGACCAAGTCTCCCAACGCGTCACGAATGAGCTGCTCGGTTGCGGTGATCTTTCCCTGGCAGCCTGAAGCATCCGCCGCCCAAGCAGAGATCCGCAGGGTGATGGTGGCCTCGTGGGCAGTGATGCCGACGGTTGGGTCACGGCCGCGTTCGATCAACCCTGGCAGCATGGCCTCGATCGCGCTCTCACCTGCGCCAAAGCACTTCAGCCGCCGATGCGCAAGCACCCGGGTGCCTCCTGCCAGCCGAGCCAACTGTGGACCGACGGTCTTCTGCCACATCCGCCGCATCTCCGCCGGCACCCCAGGCAACGCGACCACCCGGCTACCGAGCCCCCTGCCCCAGTCGGCACCTGCCGGAAAGACCAGGTCGATTCCCGGTGCTGTCCCGGTTGGGTTTGCAATGGGTCGGCTTCCTTCCGGAAAACACGCCTGGCGGTGATTGCTCTCGGGCATCGGCATGCCCCGCCGCGAAAAGCGGGCCTCCACCTCCGCCAACGAGCGTTCACAGCACACCAGCGGCACACCCGCCATGGCCGCCAGGACGTCACGAGTCAAATCATCGGCGGTTGGACCAAGCCCACCGGTGGCCACCACCACCTGCGTCCGCCGAGCCGCGGCGGCAAAGGCCTCCCGCCCCGCCTCGAGCGTGTCACAGACCGTGGTGTGATACCCCACGGGAATGCCCAATACCCCGAGTTCCCGGGAAAGCCACTGGCTGTTGGTGTCGAGTCGCTGCCCGCTGGTGAGTTCGTCTCCGATGGCAATCACTTCAGCGAGCATGTGGCATCCTTTTCCTGACGGTCTGCGATATGATCGAAGGAAACGCCGCAGCCTGACCTCTGCCGATCGACCCACGCGGCTCCTCACTGGCACCGCGTCCACCCGTTGTTCTCACCCACACTGCCGTTGCCGTCAACGCGACCCGCTTCCTCCCCCGCCCTGCACGAGGCCACCATGAAAATCGGACTTCTCGGCCACGACCAGCAGATCCTCAGCGTGGCCCTGGCTGCCGTCGCAGCCGGCGACCAGGTCGGGCCGATCATCGACGGCCCCGAGAGCCTGCCTGCCTCCCTACTGACCACCGATCGGCTTGCTGCGTCAGAGTGGCAGTTGCTGCTCGAATCCAACCGCTGTGATGCAGTCCTTGTCGGCATCGACAACTGGAACGACGAACGGGCCGAGCAGGTCCGCACCCTGGTGCAGGCGGGCCGCCCGTTGCTCATCGGTCACCCTCCCTGCCTGTCGATGCTCTGGGCATATGAACTCGACATGATGCTGGCTGATACCACCGCAACAGTCGTGCCTTTCTTGCCCGCTCGGCAGCATCCACTCATCAGCGACTTGAAGGCCTTGCTTGAACAGGCCTTGGCCGGCAGCGGTCCCTTTGGTGCCATCGAGACCCTGCGGCTGGAACGCCGCCAGCCGGACCGCGACCGTGAGGCTGTGCTCGCCAGTTTTTCCCGTGACACAGACCTGATTCGGGTCCTGGTTGGCGACCCGGCTCGACTGCTCGCCCTCGGCAGTGGGAATGACGCGACCTGGCCGACACTTGCCATCGGACTGACCGGGCCAAACCAGTTGCCCGTTCGCTGGCAGGTGGCCAAGGGACAGCCCGCCGGCTTGACGATCGAACTGGTCTGCGCCAACGGCACCGTCCGTCTGGATGCCCCCGACGCGGGTGACTGGCAGCTGCATGAACAATCCGACCAGCCCGATGAGAATGGGCACCCGCAGCAGCCTGCTCAGAGTGCGTCAGGCAGTCGGTACGCCCCGGGTGAGATCATGCTTGCAACGCTCCGCGACCAGCTGGTCAAGCCGCCAGCCCCACCCCCGCCGAGCAGTCTGCCACCGGCCACCTGGCCTGACGCAGCCCGGGCCATTGAACTAGCCGAGACGGTGCCCCGCAGCCTGAAGAGGGGCCGCACCATCGACCTCCATCAGGAGGAATTCAGTGAACTCGGGACCTTCCGGGGCACGATGGCATCGCTGGGCTGCGGCATCATCATGGTCGGTCTCCTCGTGCTCTTTCTCGCCACGCTCGTCGGTGGCGTTGCCCGGGCGGCTGGCTGGGAATTTGCTGAGCGGCTGGCTGGCATTTGGCCCTACGTGATTCTTGGCACACTCCTGCTGTTTCTCGCCCTCCAGTTGCTGCCGCTCCTTTTGCCCCGCTCGACCGGCCCCTCCGGCCCAGTCCCGCCCGACCAGCCCGAGGCTTGAGCACCGCCAAACCAGGCGGAAAACTCACCGCAGACGGCAGTCCGCAACCCCCTCCTACCCCTGGCAGCCGGCCTGCTGGCAAGGTGTGCGGGCGACTGCCCCGTCACCAAATCTTCCCCATCTTCCGAGACGATCGAACCGACGAAGGGCGGTGATAGCACTCCGCCGCTGGCTGTTCACCGTTCGGATTCCCTCGATGCGTTCACTGCGGGCCCGGCTCCTCCTGATCCTCTGCACCCTGGCGGTGGCGCTGCCCCATGCGGCTCGGGCGGAGGACCTCCGTCGCACCGCCATCGTGCGGGCGATTGAGTCCTGCCGAGATAGCGTCGTCAACATCCACGGCGAGAAGGTCGTCACGGATGAGTCGTCGGCCGATGAACGTCGCGTCAACGGCATGGGCACCGGCGTGATCCTCGATGCCCGTGGCTATGCCGTCACCAACTTCCACGTCGTCGATGGCGTGCGGAACATCGAGGTGACGCTCGCCTCCGGCCGCACGGTAGCGGCCCGCCTGATTTCCCATGACCGGCAGACTGACCTCGCGGTCATCAAGATCGAGTCGACCACCGCGCTGCCCGTCATCAACCTGGGCACTTCCGGCGACCTCCTCATCGGTGAGACCGTGCTGGCCCTCGGCAATGCCTTCGGCTACGAGCACACCGTGACCCGTGGCATCATCTCGGCCCTGCATCGGAATGTTGATGTCAATCCGACGCAGCGTTACGAAGACCTCATTCAGACAGACGCCAGCATCAACCCAGGCAACTCTGGCGGCCCCCTGCTCAACATCAACGGTGAAATGATCGGGATCAACGTCGCCGTGCGGGCTGGTGCACAAGGCATCGGCTTTGCCATTCCAGTCGACAGCGTTCTGCGAGTGGTCACCTCGCTGCTTTCGGTCGAGCGGGTTGACCGCACCTGGCACGGCATCGTCTGCCGCACCTGCGGAACCGGCGCCGTCGTCGAGGCGGTGCATGACAGCAGCCCAGCCGCAACCGTTGGGGTGCGGGCAGGTGACGTCATCCTGCGGGTCGACGACCTGGCCGTGACCAGCCAGCTCGACATTGAGCGAGCCATGCTTGGCCACAAGGCTGGCGAGGTGATCGCCGTGACGGTCACCCGCGAAGGAGCCGAAGAGCAGCTGCAGCTCCCCCTGGCAAAGGCCCGCCGCACGCTGGTGACTGCACCCGAGCGATCCTGGGAACAGCTTGGGCTGCGGGTTGCACCAGCGGCCAGCGACATGGTCCGGCAGCTGCAGCCCCGCTACCGTGGCGGCCTGCTCGTACAGGAGGTCCGCTTTGGGAGCCCCGCCAGCGACAAGGGCATCAAGCCCGGCGACATCCTCGTTGGCCTGCACATCTGGGAGACGCTGACCCCCGACAACGTCAGTTACATCCTCGACCAGATTGAATCGGACCGCCTGGCAACCGTGAAGTTTTATATTCTTCGCGGCCGTGACACCCTCTTCGGTCACATCGCATCGGATACAATCCTGCGATAGCGATTGCGGCTGGATCCTGCCGCAGGCGACCGCCCCCGCCAACCGGGGCTTCCCGATGGAGTGGATGTCAGCTGCTGCTGACTGGCTCCTGCTGAAGACAGACGCGTGGAATCGGACTTCGTCAGTTGGCTGCTCCGCAGCCTGCCCCAGGACCAGCGGCTTGAGGTTCCGGCTGGGGACGATGCCGCCGTGTTGCGTCCCCCGGCCACTCGGCGGACGGTGGTAACCGTCGACCTGCTGACCGAAGGGGTCGATTTTCTGCTGACAGGCAATGCGGGCGCCGCTGCGTTCCCACCGCCTGCCAGCCCCTGGCAAGTTGGCTACAAGGCTGTTGCCGTGAACCTCAGCGACCTCGCGGCGATGGCGGCCCGTCCAGAGGCAATCGTCGTGGCCGTTGCCCTGCCGCGACAGGGAGGCCGCCAGCTGGGCGAGGAAATTGCAGCCGGTGTCGCCGCGTGTGCCACTGAATTCTCAGTCACTCAGGCCGGCGGTGACACCAATGCCTGGGATGGCCCGCTGGTGCTCAGCGTGACCGCGCTGGGCAGCGTGGCCCCGCAACAGGCCTGGCGACGGGATGCGGCCCGCCCCGGTGATGCCTTGGTGGTCACCGGGCCCGTGGGTGGCAGCCTGCTGGGGCGGCATCTGGCCGTCACCCCACGCTGCCGCGAGGCCTTGGCCATTGCCGCAGGGTTCCCGGTGCATGCTGCCATCGACGTCAGTGACGGGCTGGCGCTCGACGTCTCGCGACTGCTTGCCGCAAGCGGGGTGGGCGGTGTTCTCGACCTGGCCGCTATTCCAATTCATGCCGACGCCGTTCGGCTCAGCACCCTGGGACCGGAGGATGGCCGTGATCCGCTTGGCCACGCCCTTGGCGATGGTGAGGACTTCGAACTGGTGCTGGCCATGCCTCCCGCCGCGGCAGCAGAACTCGTCGCCTGCCCTCCTGAACAACTCGTCGCCGGCACCACCATGCAACCGACCATCATTGGGAAGGTCACGGCCACCAGTGGCCTGCAGGGCCGCCAGCCTGATGGCTCCGTTGGGCCGCTTGCTCCGAAGGGGTTTGATCATGTCTTTGACTGACCCTGCCTGGCCGTCTGCCAGCGGGCATTGTGACATCGAGGACCTGGCCGCTCTCGATCGGTTGGCAGCCCAGCTTGTCCTGCACCTGCCGCAAACGGCACTGGTGACACTTGAGGGCGATTTGGGCGCAGGCAAGACGACCCTCGTCAAGGCGTTGGCGGGGGCTGTTGGGATCGACCCTGCCCTGGTGACCAGCCCGACCTTCAGTCTGATTCAGGTCTACGACCATGACGATGAGTCGCTACGGCTGGTCCATGCCGACATGTACCGGCTGACAGCAGTCGAGGAATTGCCCGAACTCGGCTGGGAGGATGCCATCGCAACCATCCCCGGGGGCCGCTGCTGGGCATTTGTTGAATGGCCCTCGCGAATCGCCCCGGCCCTCCCTGCCGAGAAACTCGAACTCTCCCTGGCGATCACGGGAGAAACCAGTCGGCGGCTCACTCTGACTGGAACCGGCCCGGAATACGCTACGATTCCTCCCGCAATCCACACCGCGTCCTAATGCCCTCTCGTTTGAAAGTGGTGCTCCGCCATGCGACTTTCCTTCTCCACGTCAGCACTCTGCGTTGTTGATCTTCAAGAGCGACTCCTGCCGACCATTCCCACCGGCCCGCAGGTTGTGGAAGAAGCCGGCCGGCTCCTCGACGCTGCCGCGATCGTTGGCGTTCCGGTGCTCGCCACCGAGCAGTACCCCAAGGGACTCGGGCCCACCGTCGCTCCCATCGCCAGCCGCCTTGCAACCGCGGAGACAACGGAAAAACTCTCGTTTAGTTGCTGCGGCAGTGACGCGTTCCGCGATGGCATTCCTGCAGCGGTTGAGGCGATTGTCCTCTGTGGCCTTGAGACGCATGTCTGTATTGCTCAGACCGCGCTCGATATGCTCGAGACCGGCCTCAGCGTCTTCTTGGCGGTAGACGCCATCGGCAGCCGTTACGCTCTCGACCATGAGGTCGCCCTGCGTCGTCTGGAATCTGCGGGAGCTGTCCTGTCGACCACAGAAGCCATTCTGTTTGAGTGGTGTCGCTCCGCAGACAACCCCGCCTTTCGTGACCTCCGCACATTGCTGAAGCGGTAGCCACCCTACACCACCGACTATTGAGGGAAACGCATCGCGTGTTGTGAGACAAGGAACATTCCCTCGGCTCGCGCCTCGGGCTTGAGTGGGCAGCGCGACCACACGAGGGTGCCACCCCCGGTCTCACGCTTCCACGACTACGATGGTTTGGTTAGGTCGATGTCGTCGAGTGGTTCTCCCGCAACGTGGCGTTCACTCAACGCTCGCAGACGGCTGATCTTTTCAGCAGCCACCGGCTCGCCCGGAGCCGCCAGGCCGGGGGCTGACCCAAACAGAATGCGAAGTTCGTCGTCACCGAGCAGTTCCCACCAGGTCCCCCCGCCGCGTTCCGCCGATCGCGGCCGGCACTCCAGCAGCCCAAGTTCCTGCCACTCGGGCCCAATCGCCGCCAACAGACCGGCTGCCTCGGTGACAAGGGGATCGCCCCATGACGCCCCTTCCGGCCCCCGCGGGCTCGTGGTGATGCCATCAATCACCGGATAGGCCGCCGCCGCCTCAGGCGTGAAGTCTGCACTGGGCAGCACCGTGGCCTCTGCGTCAATCGCCAGCAGCCCACCCTCCACACGGACCATGGCCACCGGCACCCGGCAGCGAATCGTCACCGTTGCCGCAGCAGGATGGCTCGTTTCGACTCGCTCTACCTGTTCGACCCACGGATGCATGTCGAAGGCTCGGGCCAGACGCCGCTCGAGATCCGGGTCATCGAGGGGCATCGCCATATCGAGGCTGGCGTTTCGCAAAGCCTGCCACTTCAGGTCGCTGGTGACCCAGGTCGGAATGCCCCGCACCTCAATCCGCTCGGGAAGCAGCAGCGACTCCGGTCTCCGATTGATTTGATCGCTGAACTGCTCCCAGGCCAGCCGCAGACCGAAGCCGGCTGCCAGCAACACCAGCGCTGCCCCCAACGGAGACCGCCATCGCCAGAGGAGCCCGCCGACAACGCGCGAGGCTGCAGCCCGTTCATCGTTGTCATGATCAGCCACGGTACGCCTCACCAGACGCGGATTCGGGGCGACAGTTCCACGCCGAGCCGTTCCCGAACAACGCCGCGGACCTTCTCCAGCAATTCCTTGACGTCACTGCTGGGGCAGCCCGCTTCAGCAACCACGTAGTTGGCATGGGTCGCATAGACCGACGCCCCGCCGACGCAGAGGTCACGGCAGCCAGCCTGCGAAATCAACGACTCCGCTGTCGTCCCGACCGGATCCTTGAACATCATGGCCACCGCACGCGTGCCACTGGGCTGCTCAGACCGCTCGACGATCCACTGTTTCTGCATCCGCTTGGTCAGCCGGCCGGGATCATCGCTGTCGAGTTCAAACCGGGCAGCAAGCACGATGACACCATCAAGGCTGCTCCAGCCGGAGGCAAAGGCGATGTCTTCCCGCACACGCTCTTCAGTGCTGCCATCAGGCAGCATGACGGTGACGCTATGGACCCGTTGGCCGAGGTTGCTGCCGTGCGCCGCCGCATTCCCAACCAATCCGCCCCCGACGGTACCCGGAATGCCGACAAGATCCTCAAGTCCTGACAGGCCTGCCTGGACAGTTTCGGACACCAGATGCACCAACTTGGCGCCGGCACCAACCCGAACAGTCTGCCCCTCAATCGTGATTCCACAGAAAGCCGGCGCCGCCAGACTGACAACCATCGCAGCGACGCCATCGCTGGAGGCGAGGATGTTCGATCCACCGCCAACGACCCGCAACTTGATCGACTGCTCGTGGCACCGCGAGACGATCGCCGCCAATGACTCCACACTGATCGGCTCGCAGAAGTATTCCGCGGCCCCTCCCACCCCCAGCCAGGTGTGACTCGCCAATGGCTCGGCCACCTGAACGGTCGCGGCGAGATCATCAAAGGGGCTGCCGCTGGCTGCCGAACTGTGCTGTTCTGTCATCGTGGTACTGTCACTGGAAAAAGGAACTGGTTGACGTGTCACCAGCCGACTGGCTGGCGAAACGTTCAGGCGTCACACATGCACTGAAGAATTGTGCCGCGCCGAGGCCGCATTCGTCCAACGGCTCGCTCACCACCCGGATCCCTCGGCGTTCCGGGCCCCGCTAGGCCGCCCCGCCGGCCCCACGGAGCCGCCGGCTCGTGGGCCAATTCAAGCCACCCACTGACAACTGCCTCCAACGGCATCGCCGTATCGTCCGGATCGAACGGCTGCAGGCCGGACTGCGGGAGCCGGCCCAGGACCAGCAGACAGTCACCCGCTTTGAGGCGGGAGAGTTCCTGATCGAGCCGGGCATAGGCGGCGAGGTCAGCGGCATCGGCCTCTTCAGAAGCAATGCCGGGCGGCACGACCTGGCTGGCGTCACACCAGCGGGCGGCCCGGGTGGCAAAATTTCGCCTGCCACCAAACTGTTTGGCCACCGCCGCCTCGGCCACAACCACCAGCCGGCCTGGCGTCAACTGCCGCAGGCTTGCCAGGGTACGAGCCAGTGCATGCCCGCTGGTGGGCCGATCAGCAAACACCGCGAAATCTTGGCCCCGATCCTGTCGGGTGATGCGACCGACAATGCTGCCGGTCGATTCAAGCCCGCGGGCAATCCATTCAGCCGGCACTCGTTCCCGGGTCGCGATCGCTGCCGCCAGCACAGCGTTGCGAGCGGTAGAGGTCACCGGAATCTCCAGGCTGACCGGCATCACGACGCCGTCACACCGCAGCAACAACGTCTGGCCGTTGAGCGTGCGTTCCACCGGTGAGGCTGTCACAGTCGCCGCGGACCGAAGCCCCGCCGTCAGCACCTGTCCCTCAGGTGTTTCCCGCTGGTAGCGATTGAGCAGCCGCACCACCTGCTGGTCATCGGCATTGGCAACCAGGCACCCGTTCGTCGCCACCGCATCGAGAATCCGTGCCTTGACGGCATGGTAGGCCGCGGTGGTGCCATGCAGATCGAGATGGGCCCGCCCGAGATTGGTGACCGCCACGGTCCGGCAGGCAACTCCTGCCAGCCCATGCCCGGCTAACAGCTGGCTCGACACCTCCACCACCGCATGGGTGCAACCGCTCTGCTCGAGCCGCCTCAGCCAGCCGGCCAACTGACGGGCGTCAGCCACTGGCTCGCCCTGCGGAACGGTCGTGGTGGCGTCAATACACCCCAGGTCAGAGATCACACCTACCCGCAGGCCCGCCTCGGCGAGAATCGCTGCCGTCAGCCAGGTTGTCGATGTTTTTCCACTCGTTCCGGTAATCGCAATCACTCGGACCGCATCTCCCTGCATCCCCTCAATGGCATGTGCCAGCCGCGCCCAGGCCCACGCCGTGTCTGCCACAACACAGAGAGGCACGCCTGCCGTCGGCACCATGCGTTCTGCGATAACACTGCCTGCTCCGTTGGCGAGTGCCTCGGCAATCTGCTCATGCCCATCCTCAGTGCCACACCGGGCGACGAAACAGTCACCGGGACGACAGGCCTCGGGATCGTCGGTGAACCGGCTCACCACGATTTCATCGCAGGCGTAGAAGCGTGCGTCCGGAAACAGCTGTGACAGTCGCTGCGGACGCGGACGGGTGGCAGGGCATGGCTGCCCGCCTGCATGGTGCTCGTTCATTCTCGTGGCCTCCTGCCGACGCCTCCGGTCAGCCCCGTCTGCCACCTCCTTGCGGCAAACCAACGGGCCGCCCTCCGGCGGTTTCCGACCCGAGTGATTCAGCGACTGAATCACTCAGGCGAGTTGCGAATTGTCAGCAGCCGACGCAGACCGTCAAGGTGAGTTTTCTGAGCGGGAGACGCCGACGGCCTGCTGCCCTGCACTACCCTGCCTGGCTTAACTAGACCACCAACGAG
>WTHB01000151.1:0-48838 GCA_011523305.1 Planctomycetaceae bacterium
GTGCTCACGTGTACTCACGAGAGGAATACCCTAATGGCCCACCATGCCGCCCAGATCTGCCGACTGCCGCTGCTGACGTCCGGCTGCCGGGGTGCCATGACCGTGGCCCTTGCGTGCAGCCTCGTCGCTCTCGCGGCAGCCCCAACCGCTGCCGCAACGGTTTACGTCGCCCCCACCGGCTCTGACGAAGGATCCGGCACCGCGGAACAACCGTTTCAGACGCTTGGCCGCGCACAGGCAGCGGTTCGCAGCAGCAAACTCCGCGGCCAAGAGCCCATCACGGTTGTCCTGCAGCAGGGAAACTACGCCTTGCCTGACACCCTGGTCTTCACGGCTGCCGATGCTGGCACGGCAACCGCCCCCGTGACCTGGGCCGCTGCCCCAGGTGCCGAGGTGGTGATCAGCGGCGGCTCCCAGCTCACTCTCACCTGGAAACCCTTCCGTGACGGAATCTTCCAGGCTCATCTGCCTGACGACCGTGCCATCGACCAGTTGTTTCTCAATGGCCAACGCCAATGGATGGCCCGCTACCCGAACTTCGACCCGACGGTCGCCGTTTACAACGGCTTCTCCGCTGACGCCTTCGCCCCAGACCGAGCCGCCCGGTGGGCCAATCCCGTCGGTGGCTTCATTCATGCGATGCACCGACAGCGGTGGGGTGGCTATCACTATCGGATTACCGGGAAAACGGCTGACAGTCAGGTGGTCTACGAAGGCGGCTGGCAAAACAACCGCCAGATGGGCATGCATGCCGAACACCGATTCGTCGAGAACATCTTTGAAGAACTCGATGCGGCCGGCGAGTGGTACCACGACAGAGCCACCGGCACGCTGTTTGTCATCCCACCACCGGACGTTGACCTCTCTGCGGCAACCGTCGAGGTGGCCCGTCTGCGGCATCTGATTGAGTTTCAAGGCACGGGGCCGGAAGGTCCGCGGCACATCCACCTGCAGGGGCTGACCTTTCGCCATACCGCCCGCACCTTCATGGAAACCAGGGAACCGCTCCTGCGGAGTGACTGGACCATCTACCGGGGTGGTGCCGTGATGTTCACAGCCGCTGAAAACTGCAGCATCACCGACTGCGAGTTTGATCAGGTGGGGGGCAACGCAATCTTTGTCAACAAGGCGAATCGCCGGATTGTCATCCGTGGCACGCACATTCACGGGGCAGGGGGGAGCGGCATCTGCTTTGTCGGCAGCCCGACTGCGGTGCGAAACCCACTGTTTGAATACGGCGAGAAACAAGCGTACGCAGACATCGACCTGACTCCGGGGCCGCAAACCGACGACTATCCCCGCGACTGCACCGTGGACAACTGCCTGATTCATGACATTGGCATCGTCGAGAAGCAGGCTGCCGGCATCCAGATTTCGATGGCCCGGGGAATCACCGTTCGCCACTGCTCGATTTATGACATCGGCCGGGCGGGCATCAACGTCAGCGAGGGCACCTTCGGTGGCCACCTGATCGAATTCTGTGATGTGTTCGATACCGTCCTTGAGACCCATGACCACGGCAGTTTCAACTCGTGGGGGCGGGATCGCTTCTGGAACCTCACGAATGTTCCACCCGGCAAACTGCCGGAGTTGGCCCGTCTCGATTGCAAGAAAACCATCCTGCGGAACAGCCGCTGGCGGTGTGATCACGGGTGGGACGTTGACCTGGACGATGGCTCATCAAACTACGAGATCACCAACAATGTCTTTCTGAGGGGTGGGCTCAAACTTCGCGAAGGTTTTTACCGGACCGTTCGCAATAACATTGCAGTCCAGAGCACACTCCACCCTCACGTCTGGTATGAAGACAGCGGTGATATCGTGACCAATAACATTTGGATGAGCAGATACCGGCCAGCCCGCATGAAACACTGGGGGAAGCAGATCGACAACAACCTGTTTCCCACTAAGGCGGACCGCGATGCCTTCCGCTCGCAGGGATGCGACCACCACTCGGTCGTGGGCGATCCCCAATTCGTGAACCCAGCCACCGGCGACTATCGCGTCGGTCCCGACTCACCCGCCCTCACGATTGGGTTTGTCAACTTTCCCATGGATCAGTTTGGCGTGCAGACGCCGAAACTGAAGGCGATTGCCCGCACACCCGTTCTCCCCAGTTCAACCCCGAATCCACCAGAACGCCGGGCAAGGCGGGCCCGAACCGTGTCCTGGCTGGGAGCCACGCTGGCCGACATCACTGGTGAAGGCTATTCGGCCTTTGGCATTGCCGAGGACGATGGCGGCGTCCACCTCGCGGCGGTGCCGACCACCTCGGCTGCCTTCCGAGCGGGCCTCCGGCCCGACGACGTCATCCAAGGTGTCGACGGCAGGGCAGTCAAAAATCTGGCTGCCTTTCGTGCCGCAGACGGGAAGGCCAAGCCGGGCAAACCGCGTACGCTGACCATTGTTCGGGGCCAGCAACCGCAGGAACTCGTCATCCCGCCCCGTCGCATCAAGGACTAGCCTCTGTTCCCGGAACGAGTTGTGAGCGTTCGTCTGATCGACGCAGGCCCCCTCAGGTCGCGAAGCCACCAGTTTCGTCTCGCGTAGACTCAATACCGGGACCAGGACTCCTGAATCCCCACTGCTTCTTTGCACTCCGCCTTCCACCTCTGCCTTCCCTCCGAGCACGAAAAAGAGCCACTCATGCCAGCCTCTCGCTTCCTGCCAGCCCTCCTCATCGGTAGCCTCGCCTTTGCCGCAAGGCTGCCAGCTGACGACGCCGACAGTCAGATTGCCATTCCCCAACTCAGTGAAACGCCTGCGGAGGCCGAGGCACGGCTGCAGTGGTTTCGGGATGCGAAATTCGGCCTTTTCATTCACTGGGGGCCTGCCACCCTCAGCGGTGAAGAGATCAGCTGGGGCATGGCCGATCGGATCGAGGGGGGCGAGCACCATAAAAAGGTCCCCCGCGAGACCTACATGAATCTGTACCGCACGTTCAATCCGGTGAAGTTTGATGCCGAGAACATCGTCTCACTGGCCGACAAGGCTGGCATGAAATATGTCGTTTTTGTCACCAAGCATCATGACGGCTTCTGCCTCTGGCCGACAGCAGAGCAACGTTTCCCCGAGGGAGACCAGTTCCCAGTCAACTATTCCATCGCCGACACACCCTACGCAGGAAACCCTGTCCGCATGATGCAAGAGGCGGCCAGAAAACATGGCCTGCGGATCGGCTGGTACTACAGCACCCGCGACTGGACCCACCCCGACTACCTGCAAGGCGATCAGCCAGCCGACAACGAGGTCTACAACGACTACTACGAAAACCAGGTGATGGAGTTACTCACCGACTACGGCCCGGTCGACATCATGTGGTTCGACCATGCCTTCGGCCGGTGGGATCAGTACACCATTCCCCGGCTCTTCAAGAAGATCTACGCAGTCAATCCAGGCCTCCTGGTGAACAACCGAGCGGCGAAGGGCCTGCGGGAGATTCCCAAGGGGTTCATGCCGCTTCGGCAGGGTGACTTTGACACTCCAGAAAATCGCATGGGGGCGTTTCAGCATGGCCGGGCCTGGGAGTCGTGCATGATCCTCTCACCGCATCCCGACCATGGTGGCTGGTCCTATCGACCAGAAGCCGTGACCCGCACACTCACCGAGACCCTGCGACTGCTCTCGTCGTGTGTTACAGGTGACGGCAACATGCTCCTCAACATCGCTCCTCTCCCTGATGGCTCGCTGCGTCCCGAGGAACAGGCAATTCTAGAGGGCATTGCCCCCTGGATGGATCGCTACCGCGAGGCGATCTACAACACCCGGGGCGGTCCCTGGATTAACGGCACCTGGGGCGGCTCAACTTACCGGGGAGCAACGGTCTACCTGCATCTGTTTGAGCCTGACGACGGCCCCATTGAACTCAATCCGCTTCCGCAGCAGATCCTGGCAGCCACGACGATCGACGGCACGCCGATTCCGTTTGCCGCCAACGAGGACCGGGGCACGGTGTCTCTGGAAGTTCCTGCGGAAGCCCGCGACCCCCACGTCACCATTGTGAGGCTGACCCTTGATGGCGAGGTGACCGGCGTGCTGTACGGGCCTGCGCGTGCCAACGAGACAGACCTTGTCGTTCCCGGCACGCTCACCTTTGCTCCAGTGGAAGCAACCCGAACCGGCACCGTAGAGGCAACCGGGGACGGGGCAGGGGCACGACTGACACACTGGACAGACCCAAAGAGCACGGCATCCTGGCCACTGGAGATCGACAGCCCGGGAACCTATCGAATCGAACTGACCAGCTCAGCCCAGCAGGCGGGCGCGACCCTGGCCGTCCGCTGCGGCACACAGAACACGTACGTTCATGTTCCCGGCACGGGTGGATTTGGCAACTTCCAGACCTACACTGCCGGCAGCGTGACGTTCCCGAACGCCGAAAAGCTTCGCCTGACACTCGCTCCGGTTGACCATGCCAGTTGGCAGCCGATCGACGTGAAGGTAGTCAGGCTCATCCCGGCCAACTAACTGCCTCCGCATCGCTCTTCCGGCAGGTTCGCCCACGCCAAGGACTGCCGCACGACATCGGCAGGCCTCAGAATGCCGCGGCAATCGCCTCCAGGCTGACGCCCAGAAGCGCCTTCGCCAACGGATCGAGGGCCGCCTCGCTGCCCTGGAAGTGCCAGGTCTGCTGCACATGCCGCATCGTCTCCTGTGGTGCGAGCGCCGCTGCGGGTGAGGAGGTCTCCAGTTCATAAAAGGGCCCCAAGGGGTCTGCGCCCGGCTCCGGGGGGCCGTCGTTGTAGGCATTGAGCACATCGCCCTGATAGGGGTGGTCCTGATGCTCCCACATCGAGTTCACGAAGCCGTGCGGGGCATCCTGCACGTTGTAGGTCACCACGGTCAGCACCTCGCCATCGGCGTCGTAACTCCCCGCAATGCCTCGCGACCGCAACGGACTCACTCCAATCTTGCCACGGCGTGTGCCATCGCCTCGGAAAAAGAGCACCCCATCCTCCAGCCGCAGGTGCTCTGGGGGGACCTTGCCAAAATACGTGTCATTCACCGCCGGCCCCAGGCTCCCTTCATCACCGGCCCTGAACGGAATCACCACGGTCGTACGGGGGGAGGGATTGTACATGCCGAGCATCCAGATAGAGAGCAGCCCTGTCTCCGGCGTCCAGGCCTGCTGCCCGACATTGGTGATTGTGTTATCGGTTTCATAGCCAACCATCTGCACCGTCGGCGGCACCCCCGCTGGCAGGAGCCCCGTGACATCGGTCATGCCGAGCAGCCGCACCTGCCGACCAATCCGAACATCAAACCGAGTACCACTGTGATTGAGAAGACGGCACGAGTGCTCAAACGCAACCGCTTCATCTGATTGGTGCGTGATCGCAAAAGCATCCGTGTCAATCACAGCCGGCGTCTTCCAAGAATTAAAATCGAAGGCCGCCCCCGGCTCAAAAAAAATGGCGAACTGGCCACCTTCGGGTCCCAGCCAAAACCGCTCTTCCCCGCCGAAAATGTGAATATGTTCCTCAAGACGGCCCCGTCGCTGGGCCTCGTCAAGAACACCCTGGGCGATCACCGGGCGATTGATCCAGCCAAAACTTGGCCCGGTTTCTTGGTCGTAGGTGCTAGTCATGACGCGGCCCTGATAGGCTGGCGCCACGGCAACCGCTGCCGCCTCTCGCTGCAGCACCACCAGTTTCGTGTGGGTCTGCAAAAACGTGACATCGTCGTGAAAACTCATCGGCGTCTGTAACTCCTGGTGTTCATGACCGCTGACCACGGGGCTCCACACACATGCAGGCAAGGCGGTGAGCACGCAAAAAAGCCAGTGGTGCTGTCGCATTGCAGTCTGTCTCCCCAACAGCCATGCCGCTCGAGGCAACCCCCTCTCCTTGCCACCACCGTCACTGCCCGCGGCGCTCCCCCGGTGCAAGGTGACCACAACTGGGCAGCATCCTCCGAGAACTGGTTACTGCACTGGCTCGATTTCAAGGGTGTGCAGGCTCGCCTTCGCTACGTCACCCTCAAGACACCGTACGGTGATGCGGTGGCGGCCAGCGGTCGGAAAATGCAGCCAGCCAACAGGAAAGGTCTGGTAATTGTGCGAGGAGTTTTGCTGATTCTGAATCTTCTCTCCTCCCTCGACTTCAACGCCCCAGACGATGCGGCCCTCACCGGCGTAGTTCAGCGAAACCTGATACTCACCCGGCTCCAGCACATCGATTTCCCAGGACACGGCCCCGTCACCCTCGAAGGCATGGGCGTGCACAATTCGCTTCCACTCCCCAAACTTTTCCATCCAGCGTTTTTCCGAGAGCTTCATCTGCTCAACCGTGGCGAACTCCACCGGCAGTTCGGTGCCCGCCTCCGGATCGATGGTTAGCACGGTGTCAACCTTCGGCTCTCCTGCAAACCGCAGTTCGATGACAGACGCCAGTGCCTCAGGGGCCCGCGCTGGCAGGCTAAGCACCACATGCTTCCCACGCCGCTCCCAGCTGATGGCTGAACGTGATTCACCGTTGAGGAGCGCTGCCGCCTGCATCTCTTCTGACAGATTCGGCAAATAGAGTTCGCCTGATGCCGGCCACTCAAAGACAGTCAGAAACCAGGTATTTCCCTTCCGCGTGACATCCCCCCATGGCATGGCATGCCCCCAGGGTGAGCCGGCCACGTCATAGATCACCTGCGGATACCTGGCAACCCAGTCGCCAGCTCCCCGCAGGGCCCGCGCACACCGCGCCGACACACTGCCATCGCCCTGCGGTCCAATATTGAGCATGTACGTGCCGCCTCGCGCTACACAGGCAACAAGCCGCTCGAGAATCTGCCGCGGACTCTTCCAGTTCTCGTCATACCAGGCATAGGCCCACGAATCATTGGTCGTGTCAACGCTCTCCCAGAGCCCGTCGACATTGACGATCGGCACCTCCATATCGCCCAAGGTCTGATAGTCACCAAGCCCGTGGCCCGCCCGCCCAGAGACCAACGCACGGGGCTGGTTTTTGTGAACCACCTCAACCAACTGCTCGACGTAATGCTTCGGCATGTTGCCCGGCGTATCAAACCAGACAATTTCAATGGGACCGTACTCAGTGGTGATTTCCTTCACCTGCGGGAGACACTTCTTCTCGAAGTAATCATCGAAGGTCGCCGGGTTCCCCTGCTCATCAACCTTTGGGCCATTCCCACCACCGGGAAACGTCCAGTCCTGGTTGTGCGAGTAGTAGAAGCCAAAGCCAAGGCCCTCAGCCTGACAGGCAGCCGCGAGGTCCTTCATCGGGTCCTTCTTCCAGGGCGTGGCATCAACAATGTTGAACTCACAGGCCTTCGAGTGGTACATCGCAAAGCCATCGTGGTGCTTGGCGGTGATCACGATGTACTTCATCCCGGCATCTCGTGCCAACTTGGCAATGGCCTTTGCATCAAACTTCGTGGGATTGAAGGTCTTGGCCAACTCCTTGTACTCGGCAATCGGGATGTCGGCCATTCGCCGATTCATGATCCATTCGCCAATGCCGTAGTAGGTCTTGCCGTCAACCAGGTTGCCGAGCTGGGAATAGAGGCCCCAGTGGATGAACATCGCGTAGTTGCCCTGATCAAACAGCTGCCCACGCTCCGCATTTTCCGCCCGCAGTTTGACGACCCGTGCACCCCACAGGCCATCCATGGCAGGTGACCCAGAACCCGCGGCTTCAGCAGCCACGCCCTGCGGCACAGCCCCAAATCCAGCGACCATGCATGCCAGCAGTAGAACAATCTGTCTTGTCATCAAAGATCCTTTTCCGGCCATGTGATTGCGAACAACGAGGCCAACTAGTTTTCCAACCGAGCCTCGCTTGAGGACATTTCTTGAGTGGGCAGAAAACCTTTCCGCCTCTTTGCAGAAGTCACGTGGTGACCCCATCTTACCCTGTCATCCAGTGAATGTGACGGGGGGTCGGGTAAACACCCGACCCCATGCCGTCGAAACTGGGGTCAACTCAAGCAGAACCCCGCTGGCGACCGTTTAGAGCTTCAACGCTCGCTGCCGGTAATGTTCATCCGTGCGATTGGCAATGCGCAAGACATTCTCGTGGCTCATGAACACTGGCCCACCCAGGGCCGCCGCCCCGACGAAAATCTGGGCCGCCTTCTGGGCCATCAGCATCGCCGCTTTGACCGCACCGGCTGTCTTGCCCAGCGTGATAATGCCGTGGTTTTCCAGCAGGATCACCCGTGGTGGCCCACCGGTCTCTTCCAGAAACACCTGGCACTCCTTCCGTATCGACTGGGAGAGCGTCAGGCCAGGATCGGTGTAGGGGATGAGGACCGATCGCGAGCCACAGCAGACAATCTCATCGGGAAAGAGCTTCCGCTCGGCAAACTGACTCGCCAAGGGAGAGCAGAGGATCTGATTGACCGCAATGCTGTGGGTATGCCCCACAAAGGCCACGCCGGGCAGCGAGAGCAGGTAGGCGTGAAACAGCGTCTCAACGGAGGGCTTCTTCGCCGCACTATCGACCCGACTGCCCAGCAACCGCTCTTCGATTTGCTCGTCTGTCAGACTCGATTCGTCAAGCATTGGCAACAACGAATCAAACCGGCAGGCAACCAGATCATCCTCCGCCAGCGTCTGAAGACAACTGCCGCTGGCCTTCACGAGAAATGTCTCGTCATCGACCCTGGCGGAGGTGTTGCCTTCACCGAGGATCGCCAACTGGCGATCCTCTTCTCCAAGGAAATGAGAGAGTTCGAGCAAGGTTTCAAGGGTCGTTGTCATGGTGCTCCAGTCTGACAAGTGAATATCACCGCCAGTGACTGACGGCAGGGCGGGGCCCTCTTGTGTTAGTTCCGCCCGTAGAGGGGGCCGAACGTCTGGCAGGCTCGGAAGTCTGCCCCTTCAAGCCCGTCCGTACCGAAGGCGTTCCAGGCGCTCGGGCGGAATACCCGGTCATCCGGCACATTGTGCATGTAGACCGGAATCCGCAGGATCGAGGCCAAGGTAATGAAGAGATGCCCGACATGTCCGGCGGTCATCACACAGTGATTGGCCCCCCAGTGATTCATCACCTCGTAGGTCGAGGTGAAGGCCCCGCGGCCGGTGAGCGAGGGCACAAACCAGGTCGTTGGCCAGGTGGGATTCGTTCGCTGATCCAGCACATCATGAACCGCATCGGGCAGCGCGACCGTCTGCCCCTCAGCAATCTGGAGTGCGGGGCCAAGACCCGCCACCAGGTTGATCCGCGTCATCGTGGCGGGCATCCCACCCAGAGTGCGGTAGCGAGTGCTCAGCCCACCACCCGGGAAGTACTCGGTAATCGACGGGTGCCAGGTGGTCGCCTTGAGGCACTTTGACACCTCGTCATCCGTGATATCCCAAAACGGCTTCATCGTCGGCTTGCCGTCGGTTCCCGTCTGCTGGCCTGTGCCATCGAGGGCCGCCGGTCCCGAATTGATCAGGTGCAGCAGGCCGTCCGCAGCAGCCCCCTCGAGTTGATAGCCATCACACGCTCCGGCAACGGCCTCAGGGCTCCAGTACGTCCGCAGGTCTGCGAAAATCTGCGCCGTGTTGGTAAGCAGGTGCCCAAAGAGCATGGTGGCGGCGTTGAGGGCATCGTTTTCGGTCGCAACGATGTACGGCGCCCGTTTGCCATTCCAATCGAAGGACGTATTGAGAATGGCCTCGAGGAAGTCACCGTTGGGGAAGTGATCGGTCCACTGCCGCTGCCCTTGAAAGCCAGACGCGATGGCACCGTGGCCGTGGGCCTGTTCCTGCAGGCCCATGTCCGCCAGCCGTTCGTTGCCCACCATCAGGTCCCGGGCAATCAACGACATCTTGACGGAATCCGACCACTCCGAATCGAGCTGTTCCCGTGACCGCTTGGTCTCGGGGCTGTTGTAGTCATCGCCTTCGGGGCAGTGTTCCTTGACCCAGGCCAGGGCCCGCTCGTACTCAGCCTGATCAAACTGCCCCTTGTTCATGCGGCCAACAAACTCGGTCATGTCGATATCTTCGACCCGCATGCCCAGCCACTTCTCCCAAAACGCATAATCCACCATCGAGCCGGCAATACCCATCGACGTTCCGCCCATCGAGAGGTAGGCCTTGCCACGCATCAGTGCCGCTGCCAGACCGCAGCGGGTGAAGTCGAGAATCTTGGCACGCACGTCGGCCGGCATATTCCCATCACCGGCATCCTGCACGTCGCGGCCATAGATGCCGAACGCCGGAATCCCCTTCTGCGTGTGGCCGGCAAGCACTGCCGCCAGGTAGACCGCCCCGGGCCGCTCCGTGCCGTTGAATCCAAAGACCGCCTTCGGACGAAGCGGATCCATGTCCATCGTCTCACTGCCGTAGCACCAGCACGGCGTGACGGTCAGCGAGAGCCCAACATGCTCCCGCCGGAACAGATCGTCACAGGCAGTCGCCTCAGCAACACCACCAATGCAGGTCTCGGCGATCACACAGGCGACCGGCTGACCGTTGGGGTACTTTAGTTCGCTGCTGATCAGATCGGCCACCCGCCTGGCCAGATTCATGGTCTGATCTTCGAGGGATTCACGGACGCCGCCGAGACGGCCGTCAATCGTGGGGCGAATACCGACCTTGGGAAGAGAACCATTCCAGATTGTGGGAGCGTGATGTGCAGCCATTATTTACATCCAAGCAAGAAAACGAAACGAAGAACCGTCAGAAAACCGAGAACCAGCCCCGGCAGACAACCCGGGGCCGGGATGAGATCAGCCAGCCGCAGTCGCAGAGGCTGACGAGTTCCGTGACCCCAGGAAGACCGCGAACCCGAAGATCGCAATCACCACAAAGCAAATCAGTGGCAGGAAGAACGAGACCCGCACAGACTCCAGGGTCTGGCCCGCGATAACCATGCTGGCGCCGTCGATCAATGCCCCCTGATACCGAGGCATGAAGGCACCACCGACGATCGCAAAGATCAGCCCTGCCGACCCCAACTTGGCATCATTGGGCGTCAGGCCATTCAAGGCAATTCCGTAAATCGTCGGGAACATCAGCGACATGCAGGCCGACACCCCGATCAGGCAATACAGCCCGGTCATGCCCTGCAGGAAAATCGCCCCGGCCGTCAACAGTCCACCACCGATGGCCAGCAGACCGAGCAACAGTCCCGGCGCCATGTACTTCAGGATGAACGTGCAGATGAAGCGACTTCCCAGAAAGATACCCATCGCCAAAATGTTGTAGTTCTGCGCCTGGGCGGCACTCAGCCCGACGAGGGTCATGCCGTAGTGAATGACGAATGTCCAGCACATGATCTGGGCGCCGACATAGAAGGTTTGGGCGATCACCCCGCCGAGGTACTGCCAGTTGGTGAAGAGGTTCCCGAGTAAATGCACGACGTGAATCTGCTCTTCCTCATGCCCGGTATCAGGCAACTTGGCCACCACAAACATGACCAGCACGATCAACACGACCAGCGCGATCACGACGTACGGAGTACGAACCACCTCGAGGTCGTGGGCCATCATTGCCTTGCGTTCTTCCGGCTTCGACTCCGCAAACTCCTCCATCGATTTGGTAATCAGCCCATCGACTTCACTCGGCAGCATGGTGGCGTACTCCGGGTGAGCCGCAATCTCCTTCTGCCGGAAATCCGATACTTCCAGCCCCGGCAGAATGAACATGCTGGCGACCACCATGCCGGTGAGTGAACCGATTGGATTGAATGCCTGCGCCAGATTGAGCCGCTGGGTCGCCGTACTCCGTGGGCCCATCGAGAGGATGTACGGGTTCGCCGTTGTCTCCAGAAATGCCAAGCCAAAGGTCAGCACATAGAACCCGACAAGAAAGACGTTGAACTCCATCATCAGGCTGGCGGGAATCGTCAAGGCGGCCCCAATCGCGTAGAGCAATAGGCCGATGATGATGCCGGACTTGTAGGAGACCTTGCGGATTACCAGGGCCGCCGGAATCGCCATGGTGGCATAGCCGCCATAAAAGGCCCACTGCACGAGGCTGCTCTGAGCGTTGCTGATCAGGAAGATTTCCTTGAATGCCCGCACCAGTGGATTGGTGATGTCATTCGCGAAGCCCCAGAGGGCGAACAGCGATGTCACCAGAATAAACGGCCCCACGTAGGCTGCCGGAACCACCGACTCTTGACCTGCACCAGGTGCCGACGACGACTTGTCCATGTTTGTCTTCCTTTGCACATCTTCATGGAGAGCAGTAAGGGTCAACCGGTCCCTCCCAGCGATGACCCGCTGGCCGCTGTTGTAGCACACCGTCGCCCCGATGGGAGCCACAACGGGGAAAAACCCGAGTCGACCTGCGACCATTCAGCCCGCGGGCTGAGAGAAATCAGCCAGACAGGAGCATCTTGCCGGCATCCGCAGGGCCGCACTCAGGCCAGGGCGTGGCGGAACACCAATTGCCGAATACCTGGCTGCCATCCGAGACGCGGCCTTCAAGGGTCCGTCAAGGCCAAACTGGAATACGCCGCACCGGCACAGCCCGACCAGATCACCGAGTGGATCACGGAGCCCTTTTGAAGGGACGGACACAATTTTGCGTGCCCTTACCTACCGCGGCTGACCAACTGCTTTGGTTCAACGCACATTTTCTTTCTCGCGCAGCCACTCTGCACGCGGCTTCCCGTCGCCTCGCGGGAAGTACGTATCACTCATCCGTCGAGTTGCCCCCGGATCGCCTTAAACCGCTGGTGATGCCGCCACCTCTCCCACAGGGTTGCCGCACGCAGCCTGGGATCGTTGGGATGGAACCGATGCTCTTTGCCGCGACGGGTCACCAACAGCACCTGACCATCCTCAAGCACCGTCTTTACCAACCAGTATTTATCGACCACGTATGCGTAATACTCGCCACGCCGGGATGCATCGACCGTTCGGGAGCGCCGCCCAGGGGTAGTGCTGAACTTCTGCTTCGCAAAGACGACTCGATCACCGGGTTTCCATCGCATGCTGCACGCACCTCAGGCCCTTATTGGGGCAACTCTGACTTCCCTTCCACTTCAGACAAGGTACAACACCGCCTGGGAAACAAGCGAGACCATTTCCTCCGCCACCGATCGGAGCACACCCGTGAACCTGTCAAATTTTTTTCATCTGGCCGGAGAGTTGATTGGAGGGCTCGGCATCTTTCTGTTGGGCATGAAGTCCATGTCCGAGGGAATGCAGGCGGTCGCAGGAAGCAGCCTCCGCCGGCTCATCAGCACCGTGACTGGCAATCGCTTCTTTGCCATTATCGTCGGCGTCATCGTGACCTGCGTCGTGCAGTCAAGCTCGATCACCACCGTCATGGTGGTCGGGTTTGTCAACAGTGGCGTGATGAGCCTGAGCCAGGCCGTCGGCGTCGTCATGGGCTCGAATATTGGCACAACGATCACAGGTTGGATTCTCGTCCTGAAGATTGGCAAGTACGGACTTCCCCTGCTCGGCGTTTCGGCATTCATCTATCTGTTCACGAGGCAGGACCGCTGGCGGTATTGGGCCATGGGATTCATGGGAATCGGCATGGTCTTCTTTGGACTGGAATTAATGAAGGATGCCTGCAGCCTGATTAGGGAGACCCCCGAATTCGCGAGCTGGTTCCAGACTTTTCAGGCTGACAGCTACCTCGGCGTACTGAAGTGCTGCATGGCCGGCTGCATTCTGACCACGATGGTCCAATCATCTTCAGCCACCCTGGGAATCACGATCTCGCTGGCCTTCCAAGGGGTCATTTCCTACGAAACGGCCGCCGCTCTGGTGCTTGGAGAAAACGTGGGCACGACCATCACCGCGTTTCTCGCATCGCTGGGGGCTACAACCAACGCCCGCCGCGCGGCCTACTTTCATGTGCTGTTCAACCTGATCGGCGTCTTTTGGATCACCCTCCTTTTCCCCTGGTACATCGAGTTGGTGCAGTGGGTCACGAATGTCGACGTTGCTGAGAGCGTGATGACGAACGGCAGCCTAACCTACCCCAACACCACCCCAGCGATTGCTGCCACACACAGCATCTTCAATATCGCCAATGTGCTGCTGTTCATGCCTTTTGTGCCAGCGTTGGTCAACCTGCTGGAGCGGGTTGTGCCCGCGAAGGAATTCAAGGAAAAGCCACATCTCACCGATCTCGATATCCGCATGCTCGACACACCGACTCTCGCCATTGAACAGTCACACAAAGAACTGGAGCGGATGGGCGAGGGCTGTGAAAAAATGCTGCGCTGGCTCGCTGAATTACGTGAACAGGACGAACCTGACACCCAGTTGGCAAACCAGCTCAGCCGCCGCGAAGCGGTGCTCGACTCCATCCAGGATGAAATTGCCAGTTTCATCACGAAACTACTTTCCGGAACAGTCCCCCACAGCGTCGCCGATGAAGCCCGCAGACAACTTCGAATGGCGGATGAATATGAGTCAGTGAGCGACTACATCGCCGACCTCGATCGCTTCGACCGCAAATTGCGACAAAACGGTCTTCGGTTCACCATCGCCCAGCGGCAGGGCCTCGACGAACTGAACAACGATGTTCTCGCCTACCTCCATCGCGCGAATATTGCCCTGCGGCAGGAGAATCACAACATTTTTGTTGAAGTGGCCCCGGTCGCGAAGCGGATTCGCTCCCACATCAAACAGCTCCGCCGGCACCATCTTGACGATCTTTCCAGCGGCGAGATTCCGCCGTCGGTCAATATTGCTATGTTGGCCTCCCTGAACGCCTACGTGCGGGTTCTCGATCACTCGGAAAACATTGCCGAATCGATCTCGGGCGAAAAATAAGAACAGGGTGATGCCCCCAGCCCCACCGCGAAGGATCTGGTCTCAGCATGCGTGCCATCCTTGCCCTCGACCAGGGAACCACCAGTTCCCGTGCCATTCTCTTCTCGCATGAGGGCGATGTTCTGGGCGTCGCGCAGCGGGAGTTCCAGCAGTTCTACCCGCGGCCAGGCTGGGTGGAGCACGATGCCGAAGAGATCTGGGAATCCCAACTGGCAGTGGCCCGTGACGTGCTTTCCCGCACCGGCATTTCGGCCGCAGAGATCGCTGCTATCGGAATCACCAATCAGCGAGAAACAACCGTCCTGTGGGATCGCCAGACCGGGAAACCGATTCACCGGGCCATCGTCTGGCAAGACCGTCGGACGGCTGAACTCTGTGACCAACTCCGAGAGGCGGGCCATCAGCCGCGCGTTACCGAGCGGACGGGGCTGGTCATCGACGCCTACTTTTCCGGCACAAAAATTCGTTGGCTGCTCGACAACGTTCCCGACGCGCGACGGCGTGCCGAGCGGGGCGAGTTGGCATTCGGCACGATCGACTCGTGGCTGCTCTGGAACCTGACCGGCGGCGACCTGCATATCACCGACACAACCAATGCCTCGCGAACCATGCTGATGAACCTGGAGACCCAACAGTGGGACCAGGACCTCCTTGAGATGCTCCAGATTCCGGCCCAGGTGCTTCCCGAGATCCGTCCCACCAGCCAGGTCTATGGCGTCACGACTCCGACCTGCTTCGGGCAGCCGATTCCGCTTGGCGGTGCCGCTGGCGACCAGCATGCAGCCCTCTTCGGCCAGAACTGCATTGAGCATGGCATGGCAAAGAACACCTACGGCACGGGCTGTTTCATGCTGATGAACATCGGCGACACGCCGCGACCATCGACCCAGAAACTGCTCACGACCGTGGCCTGGACCACTGCAACCGAAACCGCCTTTGCGCTCGAAGGCAGTGTCTTCATTGCCGGTGCCGCAATCCAGTGGCTTCGAGACGGCCTCGGAATCATTCGCTCCTCGGCTGACGTCGAGCCGCTCGCCAGTTCCGTACCCGACACGAATGGCGTCTATCTTGTGCCGGCATTCGCCGGACTCGGCGCGCCTCACTGGGACGCCTACGCCCGCGGCACCATTGTCGGCCTCACACGGGGCACCTCGGCGGCCCACCTCGCCCGCGCGGCGCTTGAGGGCATCGCCTTTCAGGTGGCCGATGTTCTCACTGCCATGCAGCGCGATGCCGGCATCACCATCCCGGAACTCCGAGTTGATGGCGGCGCATGCGTCAACAATCTGCTGATGCAATTCCAGGCAGACATTCTGCAGACTCCCGTGGTCCGACCAACGGTGGTGGAAACCACCGCCCTGGGTGCCGCCTTCTTTGCCGGCCTCGCGGTCGGCTTCTGGAACGATGCCCGGCAGATCCAGACGCTGTGGCAGACTGATCGCATCTTTGAGCCCCAGCTCACGGCTGACGAAGCCCAGCACCGCCGGACTCGTTGGAACGATGCCTTGGGACGCTCCCGCAACTGGGAACGCCCCGAATTCTACCCCGAAGCCTAGACGAGCCTCACAGCAGCCGCCCTTGCGCTCTTTCACGTCCCAGCAGACCCCCGTCATGGATCGACTCGGCACCCTCAGGGCGATTGGCAACCAGCCCGGCCCTTTCGACATCGCAGTCATCGGTGGCGGCGCGACAGGGGCGAGCATTGCCCTCGATGCGGCAACCCGTGGGCTGAAGACCGTCCTGTTTGAACAGGCCGACTTTGGGCAGGGCACCTCGAGCCGTTCAACAAAACTGGTGCACGGCGGTGTTCGGTATCTTGCCCAGGGAGACATCCGGCTTGTCCGAGACGCCCTGCGTGAACGCGGTCGCCTCCGCCGCAACGCCCCGCACGTCGTGCATGAACGGGCCTTCGCACTCCCCTGCCAGCACCTCTGGGAGAAATGGTGGTACCGCGCCGGCTTCTGGTGCTACGACCTGCTTGCCGGTGCAAGCAGCTTTCCTCGCGCCCGCTCACTCACCGCCGCCACCTGCATGGCGAACCTTCCCACCGTCATGCCAAAGCGGGCCCGAGGCGGTGTGCTCTACAGTGACGGTCAGTTCGATGACAGCAGGCTGCTGATCAACCTTCTGCAATCTGCTGCTGATCACGGAGCGTTGGTCATCAACTATGCGAGGGTGAATTCGCTGAAAAAAAATGACCGTGGCAGAATCGTCGGCCTCGGGGTGACTGACGCGGAAACCGGCCACGGAATCGAAGTCGACGCCCGCTGCGTCATCAACGCAACCGGCCCCTTCTGTGACGCCGTGCGGCAGCTCGATTCCCCCACGACAACACCCCTGGTGGCGCCAGCGCAGGGCATTCACCTTGTCTTTCGAAAGCAATTTTTTCCTGGTGACACGGCGATGATCATCCCCAAGACCCCGGACGGGCGGGTCTTGTTTGCCATTCCCTGGCACGACCACGTTGTCGTCGGCACCACCGACACCCCAATCGCTCGGGTGACGCTGGAGCCAACGCCCCTGGAGTCAGAGGTTCGTTTCCTTCTCGATACGCTGGGCCAGTATCTTTCCCCCGCTCCCCAGGCAGAGGACATTCTGAGCGTCTTTACCGGTATCCGCCCCCTGGTTTCAAAGCAGGGGCACACCAAGAAGACGTCCTCGCTCTCGCGGGACCACACCATCCTGACCAGTCCCTCCGGGCTGATCACCATCACCGGTGGCAAATGGACGACGGCCAGAAAGATGGCAGAGGATTGCGTTGACCAGGCGATCGCAGCAACAGGCCTTGCCGCCGCGACCTGCCAAACAGACACGCTGCCCATTCATGGGGCCCCGCAGCAGACGGTCGCCACCGGACCGCTGGCCATTTACGGCACGGATGCTGCTGCGATCGCGGCCATCCAGCAATCAACCACCGACGGGGCGGTGCCGCTCGTTCCCGGACACACGCTGACGCCGGGAGAAGTGCTCTGGTATGTCCGCAGCGAGATGGCCCGCACGGTCGAGGATGTCCTCGCCCGTCGTCACCGCATGCTGTTCCTCGACGCGGCCGCCGCAGAGGCAGCAGCCCCTCATGTCGCCCACCTGATGGCAGCGGAACTCGGCTACGACACCGCCTGGGAAGAGCACCAACTGCGGGCCTTTTCGGCCGTTGCCAAGCACTTTCGTTGGAACGCTACCGCCTGTCGTTCATAGCTAACCCAGCCTAATGCTCGTTTGCATCAGGCCGCTGCGAGGCTCAGGCGTTCGTCCATCCGCTCAACGTCATCGCAGCTGAGCGTATGGTCAGGATGGGTCACGGCAACCAACAGCACCGACTCCACCAACCGCTGAACCATTCGGGGAATGCCCGCGGCGATTTCATGCACCGTGAGCGGCACCGCGGCAGCCCAGCCGCCGACGCCGGTGGTCGTCAGGCGATCACACACATAAGCCTCCGTCTCGGAAGGCGTCCACGGTGGCACAACCGCTCGCAGCAGCACCTGCTGTTGCAGATCCTGCTCGCGGGCTATCAGCGTCAGCAGGCGGCCTCGCCCCGCCAGAACAATGCCTCTCGCTTCAGATTCCGCCTGCAGACCCGCCACCAGATCTGCCAGTGCCGCCGCATCCACCAGGTGGGCATCATCCAGCAGGAAAACTTGGTGCGCCGCTGGTCGTCCACCACGCACGAACGCAGGAGCCTGTGGCGTCAGATTATGTTTGAAGTCTCGGCACGAGAGCCGCACCACGCTCGAGCCAGCAGCTAGAAGATCCTCCGAAAGCTGTGTCAGGAGCGTCGTCACACCCGTCCCGCCGGGCCCGCACAGCACGGCCATTCCGCCGGGCTGTCGCACCGCGTAGAGCAACCGCGCCAGCGCCGCCTGCTGCGGCTTGGTCAAGTCGACACCGACGGTGGGATCACCGCCACTAGCCAGTGCCCCCAACTGACTCATGCCGCCCTCGCGTGCGCAGCAGGGGCAAAACTGACTACCTCGCCAATCAACTGCACCCCGGTCGCAGCCAACGCCTGCTCAGACGCAGGGCAAGGGGGAGCATCATGATGCCGCACCATCAGCACCGCATCGAATCCAAAGGTGGCATTCCGGAGCTGGTGGATCCGCAGAGGCCCGGGCGGAAACCAGATACCCGCATCGACCAGCACGACATCACGGTCACCCTCAATCGCCTGCTGCCGCCACTGCCAGGTTGCCGCGTCGCCGATCAATTCCCGCCACCAGGCCGTGGCCGACTCAACCATCTTCACCTGCCAGTCGAGGTGCTCCAGCATGACCGCCACGCCACGCATGAGGGTGGTGCGTCCCTCACCCGACTGATGGCCAGCGATCGCAATCACCCGGTGCCCCGCTTCGCGGGCCGCGCAGACTCGATCAGCCACCGTCCACCACTGTTCGGGATGGTCTTCCAGCAGCCGGGCCAGCACCGCATCAGCCGCCGAGAGCGCCACCGGTTCCTGCGCCCCGTCCGCAGCCGCCACCGCAGGCCTCGACGCCTGCACCGATGCGTGAACCGCAGCATCACCACGGGCATTCGCCACCCCGGCTGGTGCACCACTCACCTCACCTGGTCGGTCTGCGGCGTGCTGCACAAATGCCTGATCGAGTAGATCAAAGGTCATCGTACGCTCCTCCCGCCGGTGGATTCTGGCTCTGCGGCCAGCCGCACAACCGGCTCGCCCGTCTGCGGGGATGCTGGCCCGCGATATTCCACGGCGAGGACCGCCGCCCACACGAGTGCCGCCACGACCGCCAACACGGCGACGCCACCCCAGCGACCAGGCTGGGGCCGCTCACGTGACGGCTTGCGTGGGCCCACGGGTCGCGACCGGCGTCGTGGAGTAGCAGCCAACGGATGAGACGGCTCCGACCGAACTGCCGTCTTGCGGCCTTGTGCCTCCGGCCCCGACTTCAAGCATTCTGTCTTCAAGCATTCTGCGGCACCATCACAGCCAGCGTCTGCGACAACGGCGGTCGCGGACACTGTAGGCGACGCAACCTCGACCGCTGGCATCGCCAGTGGCTCTGGAGCCGGTTCCACGGCCGCAGGCAGAGGCGTTTCAGCCTGCTGCACCACCGGCGCCGGCAACGGCGGCACAAAATCCTCAAGCCGACCCCGCAGGTGCCGTTCCGATGGCGTCCCAACGGCTCGGAATGTCGCAATCGTCTCCATACGCACCGATCCCCTTTGATGTTGCTTCGTCTCCCCAGCAGGGAGCACTTGAGGCGACGCCCAGCCCCACGCACAGGTTGCCAGGCCAGCGGTTTCCTGCATCTGAGAAAGGCCCTGCGTCACACACCCAAAAAAGCCCCTCCCGAGTGAACCGCCCGCCTTCTTCCAGCGGCCCCAATCGCCAGCCCCCGGTATCACGAGCGGACAGCCTCGCCTATAGTGGAGTGAATTAGTCAGCCGGCACCGCTGACAACGCCGAGGGCGTTGGCGGCTTGCCGAAGTCGCAAACCTTGCCCCGTATTTCCCCGCACGAAAGCCTGATGCCCAGTTCTCAGCCCCCCCGCACGGAGACCCTCCTCAGCCTTCTTTCACAACGCATCGCCATTCTGGATGGCGCCATGGGAACGATGGTGCACGCCCTCGAATTGGATGAACAGGGCTTTCGGGGTAAGCCATTCCGGGACCATGCCCGCGACCTCAAGAACTGCATCGATGTCCTCACGCTGTCGCAGCCGGACGCGATTCGCACGATCCACACCTCGTTTCTCGAGGCTGGCGCCGACATCATCGAGACCAACACGTTTGGGGCAACGCCGGTTGCTCTGGCCGACTTTGGCCTGTCCGAACGCACCCGGGAACTCAATCTGGCTGCTTGCCGGATCGCCCGCGAGGCGGCTGACGTCGTCACCGCCCAGAATCCCGACCGGCCCCGATTCGTCGCCGGCTCGATCGGCCCCACAAACAAGCAGTTGTCGATTGCCGGCAACGTGGCCGACCCTGGCCACCGCGACGTCACCTTTGACGAAATGGTCGCCTGCTATCGAGAGCAGATCGAGGCCCTGCTTGAAGGGGGCGTCGACCTGCTCCTGGCCGAAACTGCCTTTGACACCCTGGTGCTCAAGGCAGCCCTCTTCGCCATCGAAGATGTCTTTCAGACGACCGGCATCCGCCTGCCGGTGATGGCCTCCTTCACCGTGTTCGAAGGGGGCCGCACCCTTTCGGCCCAGACTGTTGAGGCCTGCTGGCAAAGCGTCGCCCACGCCGACCTGCTCAGCATTGGTATCAACTGTGCCCTCGGCCCGGAAAAAATTCGCCCCTACCTGGCCGACCTTTCCCGCATCACCCCACGGCTGGTCAGTTGCTACCCCAATGCCGGGCTCCCCAACGCCCTCGGTGGCTTCGACGAAACCCCTGAAATGATGGCCTCGGTCATCGGGGAGTTCGCCCGTGACGGGCTGCTCAACATTGTGGGCGGCTGCTGCGGCACCACCCCCGACCATATCCGCGCGATCGCCGAGGCAGTCGCTCCCTATCCGCCGCGCCGGCCGGCGGAGCCTCCGCGATTAAGCCGCTACTCCGGCCTCGAACTCCTTGAGGTTCGGCCTGAAAGTAGTTTCACCATCATTGGTGAACGAACCAACGTCACTGGCTCACGGGCCTTTGCCCGCCTCATCAAGGAAGAAAACTACGAGGCCGCCCTCAGCGTGGCCCGTCAGCAGGTCGAAAATGGCGCGAATCTCATCGACGTAAATGTCGATGAGGGCATGCTCGATGGCCCGGCCGTGATGACCAAATTCCTCACGCTCCTGTCGAGCGAGCCTGACGTTTCCCGGGTGCCCATCATGATTGACTCCTCCCGCTGGGAGGTACTTGAGGCTGGCCTGAAGTGCATCCAGGGCAAAGGGGTCGTCAATTCCATCAGCCTCAAGGAGGGCGAAGAAATCTTCCTCCGGCAGGCCCGGACGATCCGACGCTACGGCGCGGCGGTGGTCGTGATGGCGTTCGATGAAGAGGGACAGGCGACTGACATCGAACAGCGTGTGGCCATCTGTGAGCGGGCCTACACCCTACTCACCGAACAGGCCGGCTTCCCCCCGGAAGACATCATCTTTGATCCCAACATCCTCACCGTGGCAACCGGGATGGAGGAACACAACCGGTACGCGATCAACTTCATTGAAGCCACCCGCGAAATCAAACAGCGAATGCCCTTGGCCAAGATTTCTGGCGGCGTCAGCAATATTTCGTTCTCGTTCCGGGGGAACAATGTTGTTCGCGAGGCGATGCACGCCTCCTTCCTCTACCATGCGATCAAAGCCGGCCTCGACATGGGCATTGTCAATGCTGGCCAACTGGCGGTCTATGAGGAGATCGAGCCCGACCTCCTCGAAAAAATTGAGGACGTCCTCTTTGACCGGCGGCCCGATGCTACCGACCGGCTGATCGACCATGCCGAGCAGGTCAAAGGGCAGGGGGGCAGCGCCGCCGCCAAGACTGACGCCTGGCGGAGCCTCGGTGTGGAAGACCGACTGGCCCACGCGCTGCTCAAGGGCATCACCGACCATGTCGAGGAAGATGTCGAGGCCGCCCGGGGCGAGTACGACACCAGCCTGGAAATCATCGAAGGGCCGCTGATGCGGGGCATGCAGACCGTCGGCGACCTGTTCGGAGAGGGCAAGATGTTCCTGCCTCAGGTCGTCAAGAGCGCCCGAGTCATGAAAAAGGCGGTCGGCTACCTACTGCCCTACATGGAAGAGGAACGCAAAGCCCAGGGGAACGAGCAGACCAAACGCGGCAAGGTGCTGATGGCCACGGTCAAAGGTGACGTGCATGACATCGGGAAAAACATCGTGGGGGTCGTTCTCGGCTGCAATGGCTATGAGGTCGTTGACATCGGCGTGATGGTTCCCTGCGCGACGATCATCGACAAAGCGCGCGAAGAACAGGTCGATATCGTCGGGCTCTCCGGACTGATCACCCCAAGCCTCGACGAAATGGTCCAGGTCGCCAAAGAGTTTGAGCACGACAAGATTGGCGTTCCGCTGCTGATTGGCGGCGCAACCACCTCTGCCCGGCACACGGCAGTAAAGATCGCGCCGGTCTATTCCGGAGACGTCGTTCATGTCACCGACGCGTCCCGGGCGGCAGGTGTCGTTGAAAAACTGCTCAATCCAGCCTCACGAGACGAGTTCGTCGCCGCCAATCGTGCGGCCCAGGCCCGGGACGTGGAAAACTTTCAGAAGCGGCAGCAGGCGACCCTGGTGCCCTATGCCACAGCGGTCTCCAAACGCTGGACCACCGACTGGTCGGTGGCCGAAATTGCCACGCCGACCTTCCTGGGCGTGCGGCCACTCCCTACGGTGCCGCTGGCCGAACTGGTGCCGTTTATCGACTGGTCACCCTTCTTCATGGCCTGGGAACTGCGGGGCAAGTATCCAGCCATCTTCGATGATGCCACAGTCGGCACAGAGGCCCGCAAGCTCTTTGCCGATGCCCAACGGATGCTCGATGAGATCGTCGCCAACGACCTGCTTGAGGCTCGGGGCGTTTACGGATTCTTCGCAGCCAACAGCGACGGCGATGACATTGTGCTCTACAGCGACGATGAACGTACTGCCGAATTGGGCCGGGTCCACACGCTCCGACAACAGTGGGAACGCCGGGGCCAGGAGACCTTCCACGCGCTGGCTGACTTCATCGCTCCTGTCTCAAGCGGCCGAAAGGATTACCTCGGCGGCTTTGCCTGCACGGCCGGCCACGGCTGCAGTGAGATCGCGGCCCGCTACGACCGCGAGCACGACGACTACAACTCGATTATGGTCAAGGCTCTTGCTGACCGGCTTGCCGAGGCCTTTGCCGAATGGCTGCACAAGCGGGCCCGTGATGACTGGGGCTTTGGCTCCACAGAGGCGCTCGACAACAATGCTCTGATTGCCGAAGCCTACCGGGGTATTCGCCCGGCTCCCGGTTATCCGGCTTGTCCCGATCACACGGAAAAGCCCGGACTCTTCCGGTTGCTGGGGGCAGAAGAAGCCGCTGGCATGCAGCTGACGGAAAGTTTTGCTATGACGCCAGCCGCCAGCGTCTGTGGGCTCTACTTCGGTCATCCTGAAAGCCGATACTTCGCAGTGGACCGGATTACCCGTGACCAAGTTGAAGCCTACGCCGCTCGCAAGGACATGCCGGTAGTCGACGTGGAGCGGTGGCTTGCCCCCAACCTCGGCTACGACCCGTAACCATCACGGGCGGAGATCCTTGTCCGCGTTGCCGGCAGCTTCTGAGGATCGTTTCATGCCCCGCCGTCACCCCACTCCTGAGGCTGCCTCGCCAGCGACCGCCCCGCCACGGCGGTCACGGATTCGGCGGATCGCTTACGACGGCGGCCAAGTCAAGCCACTGGCACAGGTCCGCTTCGCCGAGCTCGCTGACAGGTTTCTGGCGTACGTCACGCACGAGCGGGGCCTGGCTGAGAACACCCAGGCCGCCTATCGACGAGACCTCGAAACCTTCGCCCGCTGGCTCGGCGGCCGGAACCCGCTGCGGGTGACGATTCAGGATCTCGGTGATCACCTCAGCGACCTGTCCCGCCAGGGTCACGCCCGGACCAGCATCGCCCGCCACGCGGCAACGCTGCGGAGTTTTCATGCCTTCCTCCAGTTGGAGGGCGTTCGGGCCGACAATCCGGCAGAGCAACTCGTCCTTGCCCGCCCGGACGACACCATCCCTGGCGTCCTCACACCTGCTCAAGTCGACCGCCTGCTTGGTAGCCCGTCGGCCTTCACCGCTGCCGGCAGTCGGGACCGGGCACTCCTCGAACTGCTCTACGCCACTGGCTGCCGGGCATCCGAAGTCTCTGCCCTCCGACTGGACGACCTGCATCTGGACGAACAGTTCTGCACCTGCCAAGGGAAAGGCAACAAGGAGCGGGTCGTGCCACTGGGGGGACGGGCCTGCACTGCGATCTCGACATGGCTTGAGGACCATCGGTCAGATCTCGCCGATCGTGGCCGCGAGCCCGGCTGGGTCATCCTCTCAAGCCGGGGCAACCGCCTTTCGCGGATGCGAATCTGGGAGATTGTTCGCCACCATGCCTCCGCGGCAGGGCTTCCTCCGGACATCTCCCCGCACACGCTCCGGCACAGTTTTGCTACCCACCTCGTCGCTGGCGGCGTCGACCTGCGACATGTGCAAGAGATGCTCGGCCATGCCAGCATCGCGACGACCCAGCGGTACACCCATGTCGACTCAGGCCGACTCAAGAGCATCCACGACCGGTACCACCCCCGGCGATAAGGCCAGCGGCCCACCGGTCGGCCGCATCATTCAGCCGACGGTGGCGCAAAGGTGATCTTCTTGATCATCTCGATCAGCCGCCCATCATCAATTCGCCCCGACACCGCTGTAATCGCACTGATCACATTGGCGTAATCCAGGTCATAGTCGCAGTCGAGTTCCAGTTCGAGATCGCCAGCCGATGCTCCCGCATCATCGACAAGTCCGGCCACCAGTTGCCGCAGTTCACTGAAACCTTCGACCGGCCTGCCATCCACTCTGATACTAGCCAAACTGCCGTCAGGCTGGGCATCCAGCCGCACTTTGATCGGCGGCACTTGCAGGTCTTCGGTCGGCTGCCCTGCCGACTTCCCCAGCGGCATCCGGACATCAAAGTCGCCCTCGGGAGCGATGATGTTGAGCGTGAGCATGAAAAAGATCATCAACTGAAACACGACGTCGATCATCGGCGTCATGTTGATGGCGACTTTTTCGAGGCGGCGGCGGGGCAGGGCAGGCATGAGATCACTCCGGCTCATAGTGGGCACGGAGGGCAAATCGCTCAAAGCCCTCTTCCTGACAGGCACGAATCACCCGCTGGACATCACCCGTGCTGGCCCGGCCATCAGCTCGGACGATCACGGTGGCCTGCTTGGGGTCTTTGCCTGCGGCAACGATGATTTCCCGCTCCCGCCGGAGGGGCGTGGTGATCTGATCGACCGGCACAATCTCACCGGCGTAGAGCACGCCACCCGTCGCGGTCAACTGCATCGTGATCGGTGTCTCAAGCACGCCTTCGGCAGGCTTCGCCAACTGACTGGCCGGCAGCTGAATCCGCTCATCCTGCTCCGCTTCACTGAAGTTTAGCACGAACATGAAGAACGTAATCAGCTGAAACGTGACGTCGATCATCGGCGTCATGTCATTCTCAACGGTCGACGGGCCGGTGGTTTTTCGTGTCACGGTTGCGTCATCCTCATCTCTGCCAGCAGGCACGCCCACCAGCGAACGGGCATCACTTCTTCACCACAGGCACCTTTGCAATCAGCCGCACTCCTTCTGCCTCAATATCACTGGTAAATCGCTCCAACCAGTTGCGAAACAGACTGAAGCAGGCCACCGCCGGAATCGCCAGCCAGAGCCCAATCAGCGTGGTGACGAGCGCCTGTGAAATGCCTGTCGCCAGTTCCGCCGGCTTTGGCTGGGTGGCCGACTGGGCAATCACCGTGAAGGCACTCACCATGCCGCTGACGGTGCCGAGCAGGCCAAACATCGGCGCAAGCGCCCCGACCAACGAGACATAACTGATTTTGTGCTCCAGCCGCATCGTTTCCTCGCCCTGGGCCTCCCGCATGGCTTCGAGCGATTGCTGGTAGCCGACCTGAAGCTTCACCAGTCCCGCAGCCAGCACCCGGCCAAGCGGGGAATCGTCTGCTTTGGCAAGTTCGTAGGCCTGCTGAAACTCTTTCCTGCCCAGATGCGACTCAAACCCCTCGATCAGATCTGGGGGCATCAGCACAGCCCGTCGCAGCTGCAGGAAACACATCACCAGCAGGGCCACCAACGCAAACGACAGCCCCAGAAAGACCATCACGAACGTGGGGCCGAGCGCCCTGACGTAGTAGACCAGCAAGTTCGGCGGTGCTGCCGGGGTCGCGTCGATCACCGGGGCGGGGTCTGCCATCCGACCGGCCGGCGGTGCCACCTCACCGACGGCTCTTCCTACTGCGGCATCTCCGGGCGCCGCCGATTCCTGGCCACGCCCCTGGGTTGCCCAGAGGGTGCTACTCAAGCCAACTACCAGGACACCTACCCACAGCCGGGCGCTGCTTGTTTGCATCGCTGCTCCATCCCTGACGTCTTCCGGTCTGCCGCCGACACGCATCCTGACGCGTCAGCTTCACGGCCCACCAGAACTCACAGGATACCGTCAGCAGCAGAACCACGCCAAGCCGAGCCTAGGGTCAACTGCCATCGGCCGACAAGGCAGCGGACCACCGACTGGCAGGATACTGCTGCTCAAGGCGACGGCGGGCCTCGGCCGCCCGTTGCGGGTAGCCTCCCTCACGCCAAAGCGCGACCAGGTGCGCAAGCGCCTCGGCATGCAGGCCAGGATCACTCGGATAGACCAGATCGACTGTCAGGTAGGCCACCAGCGCATCCTGCTGCTGGTCGGCTGCCAGACAGGCCTTCCCGAGCAGGCCGTATCCCGCGGCGATCAGCCGCTCCGCCTGCCGATCACCGCTGGCGGGAACCTCGGCTGCGGCGAGCACTTGGCGAATCGCCGCCACCGCCTCAACCGGACGCTGCTGCGTGACGAGGCTACCGGCAACCCCCAACTCTGCCGCCCATTTCTCGCGCTGACTGGCGGCATCACCCGCCCGAATCGCCAACGCCCGCTGGAACGCCGCCGTCGCTTCCTGCGGCTGTCCCGCTCCCAGCAACGCATCGCCCTCCAGACGGGCGGCCCGAATCGCCACCGCCGGCGGGCCGGATGCCAGTTCCTGATAGCGGGCGATGGCCGCCTCGACGTCTCCAGCAGCCAGTGCAAGCCGACCGGCCAGTTCGAGCATTGCATACCGATGGATTGTCCGGCTGTAGCGGTCGAGAAACCCCTCAACCAGCTGCTGGGCTGCCGGCAGTTCGGTCCCGGTCGCCAGGGCCTGCCCCGCCGTCGCGGCAGCGCGAACGTAGTCCCCCTCCGCCCGAATCGCGACGACCGCCTCATCGAGATCGGCCGTCTCAACCCCAGCCAACGCCGCCAAGGCAGCGGCATAGTCGTCCTCAAGCAGCAGCCGCTTGGCGTCGGTTACGGCCCGCGGCTCATCGCCGAATTGCACCATGACGATGTCGGCAACGCTGATCTTCTGCCGCCCCCCCCGCGTGCCGTCAAAATCGATGGCATCAGGTGAGATATCAGTAATCGTGCCAAACATGGTCCCCTCACTGGTCACCAGCTGATCGGCTGCCACCGCACGACCAGCTGAACCGACAGCCACCAGGCCGATCGTCAGACAGCCTGCCATGAGCACCCAGCGTCCGCCGTAACGCAGCCGCTCCTGCCATGACCGTGTCAGTGCATTCCTCATGATGCCGCTCCTTTCAGGGCCGCCAGTTCCTGTTGAATCAGGGCCTTCATCTGTTCAAACGCCACCCGCAGCGCCTCTCCCCCAAGGGTCGGATGCAGTCTCGCTTCGATGTCCAACTCGGCTCCCGCCTGCTCCAGCAACCGACGGCGACGGGCAGGGTCCGCCTCCCGTTCAGCCCAGGCTAGCCGACAGCCCGCCAGCCGCAGGCGGGCCTCGAAGTAGTCGTGTTGCAGATCACGGGCGGACGGATCGCTTCCACCGAAGGCCTGGCCCGAGATCCGGCTGGCCAGACCACCCCAACCCCAGACAACAGCCGTTCCCGCGGGCACTGTGCTGGTGCGACCAACCGCCGCCTCCCGAAACCGCTGACAGGCCAGGGTCGCGTCCGCCGTTTGGCGGGCAGACGCCTCGAGGACAGCCGCCGCCTGTCGCTGCACCGCCACCGACCGGGACGCCGTATGATCTGCAAGCACTTGCTCCACCTGTTCAAGTGCCTCATCCCATCGCCCCAGCTCAGCCCACACCTCCACCAACTGCTGCCGCAGGGCGGTTTGCTGCCCTCCAGTGGCATCCGCGAGGAGACGCTCTGTGGCTGTGGCTGCGAGCCTCAGCAGGGTCTGCCGGCGATCCCGGGATACGTACGGCTGCAGAGGACCTGAGGCTGCCCCAAGCTGCCGCAGGGTCACGGACGCCCAGGCGGTCACCGACCGTGGACCTGGCAGACGAACCGCCGCCGTCAGCAGGGCCTCAAGGAGATCAAGTCGAGTCGGATCGGGCCCCGAGGCGTCGCCGCTGGTCTGTTCAGGCAGGCCCTGTTTTAGTTCTTTGACCAGCCTCTGCCCGAGCATGGCGACGGTACTGGCCAGGCGAATGGCAGCGGCCCGATCACTCGCCAGACGATCGACCAGCGTGGCAAGCGCTGCGACGGCGAGATCATTCCTGCCACCAGCCGTGAAGCCTTGCAAGCAGGTGGTCAGCCCACGCTCACGGAGCGGCTCCGGTACCGGCGAGGACGGATCCTTCAGCACTGTCCACGGCCCCCACACGGGCTGCGTCAACAGTTCATCAAGCCGTGAACCAGGAGTCCCACCAGATTCCAAGAGCAGCCTACAACGGGCCACAGCTGCTGCCACGGCCACCGGCAGTGTGTCGGCCGGGACTGCCGCTTTCATTACGATCAGCCCCAGCCCTTCGTCCAGCTTGTCTGCCGCCCGTACCCGCCACTGGCCGCCGGCTTCCGCCGAACGCTCTGCAAGCTGCCAGAGGGCCAGGCCGCCCCGCAGCAGCACCATGGCTCGGGCCGGAACCCGCTCATCCACGCCAGCAAGCACCGCATCTATCGCCTCACCATCACCGGCTGCAGCAGCGACCTCGATGGCGAGCATCGCCGCTGTTGCCGACTCAGCATCGGTCGGCCACCGCCGCATGATCGCTTCAGCCAGACCGGCCAAATGCCCGACAGCCTCCGCGCCCCAGGCTGCCGTTGGCTGTTGCCGCAAGGCCTGCCAGCTCGCCAACGCGATCGTCGCCGCCTTGCGGGTGATCGGCTCATGCGGTGCCGTTGCCAGTAAATACTCACCGATGACAGCAGCCTCGTGGTACCGCTGGCCCTCATAGAACAGCGATGCCAGTTGGTATCGCAGCTGGTGCACCTGCCGCTGCCGATCAGCCGCCTCCTCTGCAGGACCGCTCTCGCTTGCTGCAACCGCTACCCGTACAAGGCCAATCGCCTCCTCACGCCGGCTGGGCGTCGGCTGGGCCCGCACGCGGGCCAGCGCCGCCTGCACCCGCTCAACGGCCGCTTCAAACGATTGTCCCAGACGCTCTGCGGCTGCCGCGCCACGATGATCAAGACGTGCCAGCAGCTCGCGGGCAGCAGCGGCATGGTCGCGGCCGGCCTGGGCAACATCGCTGGCCAACCGGCGGATGTCCTCCTGCAGGCGGGCCCGTTCACGTCGCTCGAGGTCCGTGTCGGCGGCAGCCCGGCGGGCGAGCAGCTCCGCCGCCCGAACCTTGGCTGTGAGGGCATCCGCGTCAAGTTCATCGGGAGGCCCCAGCCGCAGCAACCGCTGACGCAGGCGTTCACCAAACCCAGCATCATCGGCTAGGCCGGGCGTCACCAACCAGGCGTCGAGCATGGCCGCAACCGCGCGGACCTGGAGCCGCTCAATGAGCGGCTCGGTGGCGGGCAGCTCAGTGACGGCTTGAAGCAGCGCGAGCCCACGGGTGGACTCGCCCAGTTCCAACAAGGTGCGGCCCTCCTCAATCTGGGCCCAGAGACCAGCCGCCCGGGCCTGCTGCTGCTGACCTATTTCGTGATAGCGGGTCACTGCTTTCGCCAAAGCCTCCCGCCATGCGGGCGACTGCTGCGGAAAGCACCGGGCTCGTTCCGCACAGGCCTCGGCGGCGAGCAAGAGCACCTGCAAGGCCCGTCCCCGCACCTGCTCCCGTTGCTCTTCAAGCCGATCTCGGACTCTCCGTTCAGCCAGGCGAACCACTCGGCGTTGCCGATAGCCAGCGAGTTCCTGCTCGATCTGCTGCTGCACCTCGGCAAACGCCTGCTTTGCCGTGATGGCGGCGGACGGCCCGATCAACGCGACCCCCGCCTGCCTGAACAGGTCTGCGGCCTCACCCCCGCCGGACTCAGCGGCAGCGAGCCGAGCCAACCGACCCTGCTCACGCAACAGCACCCCACGTTGGAGCGCCGCCTCGGCAGTGAGGCTGGCGTCGGCCTGTCCCGCGAGTAGCCCCTCGATCTCGCCCCGGGCAGCCGCATAGACCTGCTGCCGCTTGTCAAGATCCGGGTCGTGGCGAATCAGTGCAATCTGCTCGGCCGCGCGGCGAAGCGGCAGCGACTCTCGAAACGCCACTGACAGGTTCGGCTCATTCGTGAGGCGGTCGAGCACGAGGATCGCGGTGTCGTGATATCCCCGCTCGGCAAGCGCCTCAAGCAGTCGCCGAGAAGCCTGCTCCGGCACGCTTTCGGGCCGCTCGACGTCTGCCGCCACAAGTGGGCGGCCACCGAGCACGAGCAGGGCGAGCAGCCCAGCCCAGGCAGCGTTCCCGACGCGTCGCTGGCAGCTGAGCAGTGCCATCGCTTCACCTGGTAGGGAACACGCCTCTGCGTTCCAATGATCCCCCGGGCAGTCGCGGAAACCGCCCCCTTAGCCGCGTGCGGACGAACCGGCCAGCCAGTAAGGCAACTGGCCTGCCGCCGGCAGGCTGCAGACTCGAGCCGAACAGACTCCTGTACAGGCCCGTACCTTGGCAAGTGCTTCAGCGGATGGCTCTTGATCAAGACTGAGCACACCGATCGCATCTCCCCCCGGCGCCGACCGTCCAACCGTCATCTGGGCGATGTTCACACCGCTGCCACCGAAGGCTGTCCCCACGTTTCCGATGATCCCAGGAACGTCCTGATGCGTGAACACGAGCAGCGTCCCATCGAGGTAGGCCTCCAGCCGATGGCCTTCCAGCTGAACGAGCCGAGGCATCGAGCGGCCAAAGAGTGTGCCGGCAGCCCGGTGCACCTGATCACCGGCAACCAGATCAACAGCCACCACAGAACTAAAGGCGCCCGGATCGGTGCGGCTCTGCTCAACCAATTCAATGCCCCGCTCCCGCAGCAGCATCTCGGCATTGATGATATTGACATCCTCGAGCGCCGTCTCGAGCAGGCCCGCGGCAAAAGCCGCCGTCACCAGCCGCGTATTCCGCGACGCAATCTCACCTCGATAGGCAATCGATACCGACTTCGGCGGATGATCATCGAGCTGCGACAGGAGCACGCCGAGCCGCCAGCCCAAGTCGAGGAAGCCGCGTACTCCTTCGAGCGCCGCCGGGTCGATCGGGCTGGAGTTGACCGAATGCCGCACCGTACCCGTCCGCAGAAAGTCTGTCAGCAGGCCAACCCCCTCGATCGCAACCTGCGACTGCGCCTCTTCCGTGCTGGCGCCCAAGTGGGGCGTGACCAACACACCAGGCATGTCGAACAAGGGGCTCTCAGTGCAGGGTTCGTCTTCAAAGACGTCGAGCGCGACGCCGGCAATCACACCATTGGAAAGCCCCTCAACCAGCGCAGCCTCGTCATAGATGCCGCCCCGGGCGCAGTTGATCAGCCGGGCCCCCGGCTTGAGGATCGCCAGTTCTTCCTTGCCGATCAGGTGCCGGGTGTCTGCCGTCAGCGGCGTATGGACGGTGAGGTAGTCCACCTCGGGCAACATATCTCCCACACTTCCAACCAGTTCGACGCCAAGCTCTCCCGCTCGTTCGGCGGCCAGAAACGGGTCAAAGCAGACCACCCGCATGTCAAAGGCCCGGGCCCGCTGGGCCACGGCCTGCCCGATTCGCCCCATCCCGACGATGCCAAGGGTCTTGCCCGCGAGCTGCACCCCCATGAACTTGCCCCGTTCCCAGCGATGCGACCGCATGCTGGCGTCTGCCGCGGCAATGTTCCGCGACAGGGCCAGCAGGAGAGCGAAGGCATGCTCGGCCGTGCTGACCGTGTTGCCCGCGGGCGTGTTCATCACCACGATGCCCTGCCGTGTCGCAGCCTGTTTGTCGATGTTGTCGGTGCCGACCCCGGCCCGCACGATTGCCCGCAATCGTTGGTTGCCCGCTAATGCCTCGGCGGTGATCTTCACCCCGCTCCGGCAGATCGCCCCGTCATGGCGAGCCAGTGCCTCCCGCAGGTCGTCACCAGCCAGTCCCGTCTGGACCTCGTAGGTAATTCCAGAGTCGGCTGCCGCATCAAGGAGGGCAAGGCCGTCAGAACTGAGTTTGTCGAGCACAATGATCGAAGGCATGGTCTGCATGCAGCGGCTCGTGCCGCTGTTCCAAAGGATTCTCATTCGTGAGTGAGTGGTTGCCGAGGGAAGCGGCGGATGACGCCATCGATTCGCCGCCAGCCCCCTCGCCGTGGCCGACAGCGGAGCGTGGGCTAACCCCGAGCATTCCGAAAGTCGTTCATGAACTCCCGCAGGGCCTGCACGCCCTCCACTGGCATGGCATTGTAGACGCTGGCGCGAATTCCCCCCACCGATCGGTGGCCCTTCAAATCAGAAAGGCCCTGGGTGGCAGCCTCGGCGATGAACGCCTGATCGAGTTCGGGGCTGGGCAGCCGGAAGGTGACATTCATTGCTGATCGACACTGCGGCTGGGCATGCCCCTGATAAAACCCATCAGAAGCATCGAGCGTTTCGTAGAGAAGGGCAGCCTTGGCAGCACTCTGACGGGCGACAGCCTCAAGCCCACCCACCTCACGGAGCAGCCAGTCGCACACGAGCCCCAGAACATACACCGCGAACACCGGCGGCGTATTCGGCCGGGATCCCTTGGAGACAAAGGTGCGATAGTCAAGCATCGCAGGCAGGCTGTCTGGTGACCGCTCGAGCAGATCCTTGCGGATCACGACCACTGTCACCCCGGCGATCCCGGCATTTTTCTGAGCACAGGCATAGAGCAGGCCGTACCGCGAGATGTCGACTGGTGTCGACAGAAAATCGCTCGAGGAGTCGCAGACCAGCGGAGCCTGGCCGACGTCTGGCAACCTCGGCCACTGAACGCCCTGAATGGTCTCGTTGCTGGTGATGTGGACGTAGGCTGGGTTATCTGAAAGGGCGATTTCATCCGCATTCGGCAGCCGATCGTAGTTGGTCGCGCCGCCGTCCCAGGCAACATGAGCCGCCCCCACTCGCTGGGCTTCCTTCAGTCCACCTTTTCCCCAGGTGCCGGTCAGGATGTAATTGCCGGCCCCAGGCTGCCCGGGCAACAGGTTCATCGGCACCATCGAGAACTGCAAGCTTGCCCCACCCTGCAGCAGCACAATCTCATGGTCAGCGCCAACGCCGAGAAGTGCCTTCAGATCAGCAAGCGTTCGCTCAAGAATCGCATCGAACGCGGGGCTGCGGTGACTGATTTCAAGAACTGACATGCCCACGCCGGGCAGGCTCAGCAGTTCTTCACGCGCCCGCTCGAGCACCGCTACAGGCAGCACGGCTGGACCCGCGGAGAAATTAAAGACCCTGTCAGCCACCGTCGCCATGTACTCCTCCGTTGAGGTCCGAAACCGACTCGCCTGCACCGGCGCCCGCGTCGTCAAGCCCATTCTCGCCCTGCCACATGCAGAGACGCGACGTTTTCCCACCGATCCGCGGACACGTTCCCGTCAGCCGGCGGGCAGAGCCCCGCCGGTGAGCAAGGAACCTGTGAGGATACGGCTATGCAGGGAGCAGGGTCAACGGGCGGCCGTTTCCTCCCGCATTCAACGCGGTGCGTATGCCGCACCGGTTCCCGCCGGCCTGGTGGCGAGCACCGTTGCACCACCCCCACCAGAAAGGGTCGTCACTTTTGCAGCCACCGTCGGCTGGTTCCGGTCGATTTCCAGTGCCCTTTCGTAGTTGGCAAGCGCCAGCTGTGCATCTCCGGTCGATTCCCGAATCTGCCCGAGCGCGACGAGGGCCCGCGGGTTCTCGGGATCGAGCGCCACTGCCTCAACCAGATAGTTTTCTGCGTCGAGGCGGTCCCCCTGTTCCTGGCAGATGCGAGCGAGTTCGATGCGGGGCTCCGGATTCTCGGGCTCCCGGGCTGCCCACTGCTGCAACTGCCCGATCGCCTCCGCCGGGCGTTCGGTCTCGATCAGCAACACCGCCAGCCCCCGCTGACAGGCGGGATGGTTGGGGCTCCGGGCCAGACAGAGGTGGTAATACTGCTCTGCTGTTTCCAGATCACCGGGGCGGCCAAAGAGTTTGGCCTGCTGATGATAGGTCGCTCCGAGATTGTAGAAGCAGTCAGGATTCCCTGGCTGCGCAGCGAGTGCTCGCTGAAACGAATTGACCGCGCCGAGGTAGTTCCCCTGCTGGTACAGCCGCACCCCTTCACTGGAGTCGGAGCCGGTCAGGCGGCCACAGCCTGCGAACACCACGGGCAGACACACCACCAGCAGTCGCCAGTTCGGCCAAGACGATTTGAGGGAAAAGATCGAAGCTCGCACCACGGGTGACTCCACCACCGCTCAAACAGGTTCACCTCCCACGCCGCCAAACGGCAGCCAGCGGGACGACCACCAGACCCTATCGATCTGGCCCAGCAACCAGCAAGATCGGTTCCGGCCCCAGCTCAGGTCCTCCGGGAAAAAGCACGTCAGGGCTTTTTCCCAGGGAGGCTTAGGTTGCGGCATCAACCGGCAGCACTCGGACATAGCCGAGCGACCGGACCACGCCGAGAATTTCGCTGCAGGTCGGAAATCGCCGGCCGCTGGCTTGCTTGTAGTGCTCAAGCGCCTGCATGAACTCGACTTCGGCGGAATCGTAGTCCCGCTCGCACGTGGCAGGATCGACACAAAGGCGGCGGGAACGGGGCAGGGTGGCAGGCATGGGGCTTCTCCGAAAGGCGGTCTGGGGCGAGGGGCAGACACCCCGTCTCCTCAGGCAAAAGCCTCCGGTAGACCGGGTCGTCACGGAAGTATTACTCACGTAACGAAGCGAAGCGGCGCCGGTCAGCGGAAAAAACCAGGCCGTTCGGGTCGTACGGCCTGCAACGTTTTCGCAGGCCAGCGGCACCGTCAGCGATTCCCGAAGTATTTCCGCAACGCGTCCGCAGCCGCATCACGGCTCGTCCCACCCAGCTTGGCATCCTTGGGCAACTGGCCCGGTTTCGAACGGGATTTCAAGATTTCCTCGACAGCCCGTCCGTGAGCAGAGATGTCTGAGTCATCTTCAGCCTTCGTTCCATCCCCTCCCTTGGCCTTTTCAAGCGACTCGGACGAGATCGCCGTGGTGGCCGCTGCATCCTTGTCCTGTAATTCGGCTGTTCCGTGCACAATCGCCGAGTCGTCCGCCGCCTGCAGCGACCGAGTGGTGTCGTGCATCCCCGCTGGCTGATCACCCCCGAGGAGCAGGCGGGAGATGTCTTCCTCCGTCTCCAGCGGAGGCTCGACCGCCACCGACACCTTCAGTTCGAGCGAGCCAACCCGCACCAGATCACCATCGGCAAGCTGCTGCGGTTCACTGATCTTGAGCCCATTCACGAACGTCCCATTGCGACTGCGGAGATCTTCCGCCCACAAGGCATCGTCTCGCTTCGTGATCGCACAGTGCCGGCGACTGACCTCTTCACTGAGTGGCCGCAGGTCACACTCTTCGGCGCGACCGATCAGCAGTTTGTCCCGTTTCATCGAAATCGCCCGTCCGGCGCGTTTGCCGGAGGCGATGATTAGTTTGGCGTTCATACACCCCATCTCGAACCATACTGTTCACCTGAACTCCCCCTGGTCGCCACTGATGAACCGGGACAAAAAAAGAAGAACCCAGCATCGACCAGTAGACGAACGCTAGCACGATCACCGTCGCGAGTCCAGCCGGAACACGACCACTCCCTTAGGTGAGGGGTGACGCCGACCTGTTGTTCTGCCGCGGTACAACCGGAGGTTTTACCGGCGATTGAGCCATGCACTGCTGGCATAGCGGGCGGCTCGCGGGGCCAGGTCGACGGCATGCGATTTCCATGAAGACCCGGCATTCTCAACCAGCCCGCCGCCGAGTCGGTCCGCAAGTCGCTCCAGCCACTGATCGATAACAGCCGCTGTGCCGACGTCTCGATCACCAGCCAGATCCTCAATGCCCGGATGGCTCCCCGCGCCCGTCATCTCGGGATGCCGCCGGAGCAAAAGGCTACCGTGCTGCAACACGACACCCGCCAGCCGTCGCTGAGCACTGCCGAGCACCTTGTCGTCACCGGCAGCATCACTCGCACGTTCAATCACCACATCGCCAAACGACCGGCGATTGAAGCAGAAGAATTCCTCTGCGGCCTGCGTCGACACCGGGGTCGCGAGGCGGGCGGCAAGCCCTCGCTCCCTCAGGACCTCGACCAGGGCCGAATGAACCGCCGCATAAAGATCTTCCGCCCGGCGACCCCAGGGATGGCCCGTTGGCACAGCGAGTCCATACGTGAGGTCCGTCCCATGCACCAGCGTGCCGCCCCCACTCGATCGCCGCACCACCGGCCAACCAGCCACCTGCGGGACATCACCAAGGGTGGCGGCCTGCTGGAAACTACCGAGTGAAAGCGTTGCCGGCTGCCAGCCATACAGCCGCATCAGCACCCGCCCCGTCTGCTCCGCAAACTGAGCCAACCCCTCATCAGCAGCCATATTCCAACTGCCTTCCCCCGGCGGATCACGCCAGAGCGTCAGGCCACAGGCACCGCCCCCGGTCAATGCGACCCACTCCCCGTGAGGGCGTCGTAGGCAGCCTGATCGAGTAATGACTCAAGCTGGGCTGGATCATCTGGACGGATCCGAATCACCCAGCCGGCACCGTACGGATCACTCCCGAGGGTTTCGAGGTTTCCGGGAAGATCGGCATTGGCGGCGACCACCTCGCCAGAGAGTGGCGCGTAGAGATCACTGACCGCCTTCACACTTTCGATTTCACCGAACGATTCCCCAGCCGTCACCGTCGCGCCCACCTCGGGCAGCTGCATGAAGACGAGGTCCGTGAGGGCTTCCACTGCATAGGCAGAAATACCGATGGTGACCGTGCCGTCGTCTTCAAGACGGGCCCACTCATGTGACTTGGCATAGCGACGCGGGTGATCCATCAGGGTTTTCTCCAGAGTGCACAACAGGGATAAGGCTCTTCGCCTTAGTCGGCTCCACGCGACCGACGATAAAACGGAAGGGGTACCACCCGGACAGGCAGCGGTGTGTTTCGGACGACCACCTCAAGCTGCGTTCCCGGAACGGCAACAGCGGCATCGACAAACGCAAGCGCCACGCCGCACCCTATGGTGGGTGCAAAACTGCCGCTGGTCACCATGCCGCAGGCCGCACCGGCTGGCACGTTCACCTGATCGCCCTGACGGGCCGCTCGCCGGGACTCAAACTGCAGCCCAACCCGCTGCTGGGACAAGGCATCACGCTCCGCAGCAAATGCAGCAGCGCCGGGGAAGCTTCGACCATCAAGATTGACTGCCAGTCCGAGGCCGATGGCAAATGGATTGGAGGTTTCCACCAGTTCATGTCCGTAGAGCGGCATGCCAGCTTCAAGCCGCAGGGTATCGCGACTGCCGAGCCCACAGGCCCGCACGCCTGCCGCCGCACCAGCATCAAGGAGTTGTTCCCACACGGTCGTCGCCACGCTGGCTTCAACCACGAGTTCAACACCATCCTCACCGGTATAGCCGGTCCGACTGACGGTGGCTGGTGCTCCAGCAATCGTGGTCTCCAGACCAGCATAGACAGGAAGCGATGCCACCGCCGCAAGCACCTCAGCCGGCAGGATCGCCGCCAGTGGCCCACTTGCTACCGCCTCTGCCGTAGTGCCGAACACCACCGGCCCCTGCACCGCAATCATCGCTGTTGCACTGGAGCAATCGGTGAGCGTCACACCTGTCTCGGGCAATCTGTGCTCCAACCACCGCAGCACCCGCGATCGATTGCTGGCGTTGACCACCAGCAGGTAGCGGGGCGTGGCATCTTTGGCATCTGCCAGCCGCGTGATCAGGGCATCGTCGAGAATGACAGGATCAGACGACGCTACCTCTCCTTCTGCTGCCTCCAGATCGATACCCGCCACCAGCGTATAACGGGCCCGCCCGACTGGCAGGTTGTCGACCCGCCTCGTGAGCAGGCCCTCGAGCCAGGCGGTTGAGTCCGGCCCTGCAATCATCAGTCGCCCCATGTGCGAAACATCAAACAGCCCGGCCGCCTGCCGGGTGGCCACATGCTCACTGACAATCGACTCGTACTGCACCGGCATCGACCAGCCGGCAAAATCGACCATGCGGCCGCCGTGTGCCTGATGCCAGTCGAACAGGGGCGTTTGCAGGAGTGTGTTGTTCATTGGGCTCCATCCCAGACCGATGGCGTCAGCCTCCCTCAAGGGACTTCGCCGGGTGATCGCGTGCATCCCGCCAGGCAATCGTGCCTGCGACCCCACTCGACGGGTCGTGATCCAATCAACGCTTGCGATTGTACGGGTTTCGCAAAATGCGACCACCCTGTCGCCGGCAGTGGCAGAGGCCCGATGGTCACCGCCGCTTCCGGCGTTTTGATCGGGGGGGTGCGGGCGGGCCACTGGCCGCGTTTCGGCGTTCGCTTCGCCGACGGCCACGAGGTTCGCGGGGCTGCGATCGGCCCGCCCCGGCCCGCTGCCCGCCGCCAGCCCGACGACTCTTCCAGCTCCGTCGTTGGACAACAGCCAACTCCAACAGTCGCTGCTCCAGATCAACCGCTGCGACCCGGACCCGCACCCGGTCGCCGAGCCGATAGGCATTGCCTGGCCGGTGCCCACTGAGCGTGTGAGCCGCTCGATCGTAGCGATACCGATCATCCGGGAGATCGGCAACCGCCACCAGCCCCTCGGCGGGCAGTTCAATGCCCTGCACAAACAGCCCAAAGCGTTCCACACCGGTCACAACGCCGTTGAGTTCCATACCGATTCGGCTGCTGAGAAAGTGCAGCAACTTGAGTTTGACCAGTTCCCGCTCCGCCGCCTCCGCCCGGCGTTCCAACTCGGAACACTGTTCCCCCAACTGGTTCAGCCCATCACGGGGTGGCCGCCGGCCAGCAGCCAACAGATCGAGTGCCCGATGGACCGTCAGATCGGGATACCGCCGGATCGGGGAGGTGAAATGACAGTAGCAGTCACTGGCCAAGGCATAGTGGCCGTCTTCCTGGGGGCCATAGACCGCGCGGGAGAGGCTCCGCAGCACCGCATAGTGAACCGCATGTTCTTCCGGGCAGTGCCGCACCCGGGCCAGCAACCGCTGGAGTTCAAACCGGCTTTCAAGCGAGTCCACCTCGAACCCGAGTTCCGTAACAAACTCAGTCAACTGCCTCAGTTTGCGGAGATCAGGGGCCGGGTGGATCCGCCGGAGGAAGCCGGCCTCTCCCTCCGCGAGCGCACGGGCGACCGCCTCATTGGCTGCCAGCATAAACTCCTCGATGATCTGGTGGCTCTCGGTGTACTCAACAACGTGCGCCCCGCTGACCCGCCCCGCCGCATCAAGATCAATTTTGACCTCGCGCATGTTCAATTCGAGTGCACCCCGGTCGATCCTTCGCTGGCGGAGGAGCCGGGCCAGATCCCGCATCCGTCCCAGCAGTCCCCGCACGGCCCCGGTCATCTGCACCACGGTGGTACGGGGATCGGCCAAGAACTGATCGACTTCTTCATAGCTGAACCGGCGTCGGCTTTTGATGGCCGTCCGTTCAATCGTGGTGGCGATCGGCACACCCTCGGCCGAAAACTCAATCCAGCAGGTCCGGGCCAGTCGGACATGACCGGGCTGCAGGCTGGCGAGATTGTTCGAGACAATCTCTGGCAGCATCGGAATGACACGATCCGGCAGATAGACGCTGGTGCCCCGAGCCAGCGCTTCCTGATCGAGGGGCGAGCCCTCCCGCACGAAATGCGCGACGTCGGCAATGTGCACCCCGAGCAGCCAGTGGTCACGCTCAATCCGCTTCAGTGAAATCGCGTCATCGAAGTCCCGGGCATCGACCGGATCGATCGTCACCACGACCTCGCCGGTCAGATCGCGTCGGTCACTGGGCACCTCATCACCAAAGGCCGCCGCCTGCCGCCGGGCATCCTCCAGCACCACGTCGGGAAAGTCTCCCGGCAGGCCGAATTCAGCAATCACCACGCGGGTGTCGACTCCGGCCTCTCCGGCCGCCCCCAGTACTTCGACAATCACGCCTTCGCCGTCTCGCACCAGACTGGGGAAGCGGATCAGTTCGACCACCACCTTGTTGCCGGCATGCGCCGACTTGGCCCCCGGATCACCCACCCAGACCGCCCGTGGAAACTGAGTGCCATCGACCTGCACCCAACACTGGCCGGCTGACTCAAACGCCGTGCCGACAAACCGGGTAGTCTGCCGCTGGAGCACCTCGATCACCTCACCCGCCAGCCCCGGACGACCGATATTGCGGCTCTTGCTCAGCCGCACGCGGACCGTGTCGCCATTGGCGGCATCGAGCGATGCTGCGGCTGGTACCCGAATATCTGCCGCGCGGTCCCCGGGAGGGGTGTCAAGAGGATGAACAAACCCATATCCCTGCCGACTCCGTCGAAAGCGGCCGACCACCACTGAGGCCGACCCGGACGGACGGGGCGGAGAAGAGGAGCGATGTCGATTCATGAGTGGGCGGTGCGGCCCCGGAAGAATTTGCGGCCCAGATTGGGATGGTACTGCGTCCAGCCATCGTCGAGCGCCGCCTCGGACTGAAACAGTTGCAACGTTCCCGCCATGCGCGCGTCGAGGGCATCCAGGTGGTGAAGCGCCAAGGCCTCGAGGGTCATCGGCAACTTCGGCGCTCCATAGGCGTATTCGCCATGATGGCTGGCCACCATGTGCTTGATACGATTGCGCAGTTCATCATCAAAGGGATGACCCATGCGGAGTTCGACCGCATGAATCTTCTCCTCCACGATGTCGAGCCCCAGCAGCACATGCCCCAGCAACTGCCCGGCCTCGGTGTAGGAAAATCCTTTTTCGTTCTCGAGCTCGACGGTCTTGCCAATATCGTGCAGCAACACGCCGACGAGGAGGAGATCACGATCGAGTTCGGCATAGAGCGGTGCGATGCGATCGGCCAGGCGAAGCAGCATGACCACATGTTCCAGCAGGCCGCCCGCATAGGCATGATGCTGCTTGACGCCAGCGGGGCACCGCTCAAAGGCCTCCATCAACTCGGTGTCGGCCAGCAGTTCTTCCGCGAGCAGTTTCAACAGGGGGTGTTCCAGCGATGCGGCAAAACCATCGAGCTCTTTCCGGAGTTCCTGAACGGCTGCCCGCGGCAAGACCCGGAAGGCTGACTCATCGACGCTGGTAGGATCGACCCGTTCAATCGCCGTAAAGATGATCTGCAGGGCACCCGAGTAAAGCTGGGTCACGCCGATGACCCGCACATAGTCGCCCTCCTCGAAGGCTGCAAAGTGCTCGTCCGAGGCGTTCCACATCCGGCCGGTGATCATCCCGCTGCGGTCGGCCAGTTCCACCTGCAAATAGAGCTGCCCGTGACGATTCGGCCGCAACTGCTTGCGAGTGGCCAGAAAAACCTGGTTGATCTCCGCCTGGGCCGCTAGTTCCGTGACGCACTTGCGGCGGTTCCGCGACGGCGACAGAACATCACGAAACGGCGAGGCAGGGGGCATGCAACCAATCCGACGCGGGCAGGGCAATTCGCCGGCATGGAGTTCGCCGACCTCCGGAGTCTAAGGCCGGGCGGCCGCGGGAAACAACCAAGTCGCTACAATCGGCGGCGACGGGCCGCAGCCCGTCAGCGTCCTGTTCCGCCACCCCCGAAACCCGAGGCTGCCGACCCCCATGCCCAAACATGCGATTTCGCCCACCCGTCACGAAGACTATCCCGAGTGGTATCAACAGGTGGTTCGGGCTGGTGATTTGGCCGAAGCCTCCCCGGTGCGGGGCTGCATGGTCATCAAGCCGCACGGCTTCGCGGTCTGGGAGCGAATGCAGGGCATCCTCGACGGCATGTTCAAGGCGACCGGCCATCGCAACGCCTACTTCCCGTTGTTCATTCCGCTCTCCTACCTTGAGCAGGAGGCGAAGCATGTTGAGGGCTTTGCCAAAGAGTGCGCGGTGGTGACGCACCACCGGCTGGAACTCGGCCCTGACGGCCGGCTGATTCCGACCGGCAAACTCGAAGAGCCACTGGTTGTGCGGCCTACCAGTGAAACCATCATCGGGGCGATGTATGCGAAGTGGATCCAATCGTGGCGGGACCTCCCGGTCCTGATCAATCAGTGGGCAAACGTGGTCCGCTGGGAGATGCGACCCCGCGTATTCCTGCGAACCGCCGAGTTTCTCTGGCAGGAGGGGCATACCGCCCACGCCACCGAGGCCGAGGCGATCGAGGAGACGCTCCGGATGATCGACGTCTACGCGACCTTCGCCGAACGCGACCTGGCCATGCCGGTCTGGAAGGGCCCCAAGCCCGCGTCGGAACGGTTTCCCGGTGCGGTCGACACGTATTCCATCGAAGCGATGATGCAGGACGGCAAGGCGCTGCAGGCGGGCACCTCGCACTTCCTTGGACAGAACTTCGCCCGAGCCCAGCAGATCACCTTTGCCGACACCAACGGAAGTGAATCGTTCTGCTGGACCACCTCCTGGGGCGTCTCAACCCGCTTGATCGGCGGGCTGATCATGACCCATGCGGATGATGACGGACTGATTCTGCCGCCGCGAATTGCGCCCGAGCAGATCGTGCTCCTGCCGATCTACCGAAGCGACGACGACCGGGCTGCCGTCCTTGCCTGCTGCGAGTCTCTCAAGACGCAACTTGAGGCCTGCCGGTGGCGGGACGAACCCGTACGGGTGCGGCTTGATGACCGCGATCTCCGCGGTGGCGACAAGGTCTGGCAGCACATCAAACAAGGGGTTCCCCTTCGGGTCGAGATCGGGCCTCGCGATCTGGCAGCCGGCGCCGTCAGTCTTTCCCGCCGGGATGCGCCACCCAAAGAACGGCAGGCGTTGTCGTGCGAGGCGTTTGTGGCTGAAGCAGCCACCCTGCTGGAGTCGATCCAACAAAACCTCTTCAACCGGGCCGTCGCCTTCCGTGAAACCCACTCGGCCCGGCTCGACAGCCAGGCCGACGTCCATGCCGCCTTCGCCCCGGACGGTGATCGGCAACTCGGGTTCGCCCATGTCCATGTCGCCGATGACCCCGCCGTTGCTGCCGCGCTCGACCCGCTGAAGGTGACGGTGCGGTGCACCCCGATGGACTGGGACGAGGAGCCGGGCACCTGTCTGTTCACCGGCCAGCCGGTGGCCCGGCGCAGCGTCATCGCCCGCTCGTACTGATCTCCCACCAGCGGGCGACACAGCCGAGAAAAAACCTCATACTGATTAAAGAGCGGTCCCTTGAGCCGCCATGGAGCCAGCGAGGATCAGAGCCATGTCAGTTCGCCTACCCTCTCCCTGGATTGTTGCCGTCATCGCTGCCTTTCTCGGCAGCCTGACTGGTGGCGGAACAGCCCTTCTGCAGGCAACGCTCACGCCGCTGCGGGCGGGGTCGCTTGTCGGAACTGGAGCCGATCACAGTGGCCCCCGGCCTCAGGTCGAGGTGCCGGAAACCCTTCACAATTTTGGACGGGTAAGCGTGGGCGGGACCGGCAACCATGCCTTCACGCTTCGCAACGTCGGCATGGCACCGCTTGTTGTGACAAAGGGCTCAACCAGTTGCACCTGCACAGTGAGTGACTTCGAAGGGGGCAGTGGTGATAGTTCCAGTCGCACCATTCCTCCTGGGGCCGCGACCACGGTCCGGATCGAATGGAAAGGGAAGGGCAGTGGCGGCCCGTTCCGACAGCAGGCCACGATTTTCACCAACGACCCGGCCCGGCCTGAGGTTGCCTTCGCGATTGAAGGTGAGGTGATTCCTGTCTGGAAGGCCGTTCCCCCGCTGATCGGCCTGACGGGACTCTCAGCCGGCACTCCAGCCGCAGCCGCCTTCAACCTCTACACCTACGCGAATGAGCCCCCAAAACTCACTCGGATCGGTATCGCCGATGAGAAACTGGCCGACGCCATTCGTGTCACTGCCGAACCGTTGGCGGCGGCGGCTCGCGCCGACGAACCTGCCGCGACCGGTGGCTTTGCGGTGTCGATCGACATCGCCCCCGGCCTCCCGCTGGGAAAACTGCGAACCGATGTCGAAGTGGCGTTTGGCTTTGCCGGTGAGGAGGTCCTGGCGACAGTGCCCCTTGAGGGCGTGGTGACTGGCGACCTGACGCTTGTCGGGCCCACCTGGGACCGCCGTAGCAAGGCCGTGCGGCTGGGCACGGTATCCCGACGCAAGGGGCTCTCCACCAAACTCTTCCTGACGGTGAAGGGGGCCTCCCGTGAGCAGATACGGCCGGTGCTGAAGGAGGTGATTCCGGCTGGTCTGCGGGTCGACATTGGCGAACCCACCTCGATTGGGGGAGGCGACCTCGTGCGGATCGGGCTGACCCTTTCGGTTGATGCAGATTCCCCCCAGGCGAACAACCTCTGCACGAACGCCGCCTCTGCCGGCCGGATTGTGCTGGAAACAGGCCATCCTGACTCACCAGAATTGTCAATTCCGGTCTGTGTTGCCATTGCCGAGTAGGCCGGGATCTGCTGGTATCTGCTGTGGGTTCACTGTTTCTCCATCAGGTCGCTGCCATGCGGATGCTCTTTCACCACGCCTCAGCCAGATCAGGCCGCACCGTTCGCCTCACCAGACGTTGGTGGGGCAGGCTGGGCTGCCTGGCCGCCATGGCAATCATGGCGGCATCTTCTGTCTGCGTGCTGGCGGCCACACCCGACCGCGGGGCAGGGGTGAGCGATGAAATCGAAACTGAGTTTCGCACGCGGAACGGTCGCCTGTTCACCGACTGGCCCACCCCCCGCGCAGTCCTGGCAATCACTGGGGAACTCGATGGCTACATCGAGCCGTGCGGCTGCACTGGGAAGGAAAATCAAAAGGGCGGTCTCAGCCGCCGGCAGAACTTTCTGCAAGCCGTGAAAACAGCTGGCTGGCCAGTAGTCGCAGTTGACCTTGGCGGACTGGTGAAACGCTTCGGCCGACAGGCCGAGGTCAAGTATCAGGCCGTCGCTGACGGCATGCGGCAGATGCATTACAGCGGCATCGGCTTCGGGCCGGCCGACCTCCGTCTTCCGGCCGAAGAGCTTGTTGCTGCAGTCGCCGCCGTCGGCAATGAGCCGACCCCGTTTCTTAGTGCTAACGTGGGGCTCCTCGGGCTCGACGCCAACATCACCCCGCGTTTCCGGGTCGTCGAAATTGGCGGACTCCGGATCGGCATCACCTCGGTGCTCGGTGACGGGGAACAAAAAGGCATTCGCAACGCCGCAGTTGAGATGGCTCCGGCGCGAGCGGCCCTGGCAGACGTTGCCCGGCTCCTAGAGCAGGGGGACTGCGACCATCAGGTCTTGCTTTCTTGGGCGAGGCCAGCCGACACCCGTGAACTCGCCGCAGCATTTCCCCAGTTCGACATTGTGATTACGGCGGGAGGGGCGGATGAACCACCAGCCAGCCTGCCCGAGCTTCCAGGGGGCACCCGGCTGGTCGAACTTGGCCACAAAGGCATGTTTGCTGTCGCGATCGGCTTCTTTCCTGGCAGCGACACCCCGCTGCGAAGCCAACGGGTGCCACTCGACGCCCGCTGGGGAGAGGCGAGTGACATGATGCAACTACTGGCGAGTTATCAGCGACAACTGGAATCGCTCGGGCTCGACGGCCTCGGTCTGACCGCTGTTCGGCATCCAACCGGCCGGCGGTTCGCAGGGAGTGCCGCCTGCAGCGACTGCCACGCCTATGCTTATGAGGTCTGGGAAGGATCCTCCCACGCCTACGCATTGACAACCCTGGAGGAGCAGACACCGCCACGAGATGCTGACCCGGAATGCCTCTCCTGCCATGTTGTCGGCTGGGCGGCGCAGCGGTTCGAGCCCTACGAAGGCGGGTTTCTCAGCATGCCAAAGACGCCCCACCTGGCTCACAACGGCTGTGAAAACTGTCATGGACCAGCGGCCGCCCATGCTGCCGTTGAACGCGGTGATGTCCGGGCCAGCACCGGCGAACGCGATCGACTGCGGCAGGAGTTGGTCTTGTCGCTCGACACTCCGGAAGGCAAGCAGCGAGCAGTTAACAACTGCCTCGAGTGTCACGATCTCGACAACAGCCCGGCCTTTGACTTCGATGAATACTGGCCGTCGGTTGATCACACCGAATCAGATGAATCGCCTGCTGCAGACAGCCCCGCGTCCTAACTGGGCTGCATCAGCGCGAACCCGGCTCAGTTCAGTTTGCTCGGCCCGTGGCCTGCCCAGGCTTCTCTGTGGTCAGCCGAGTTGTGCGAGGGCTGCTTCAGGGATGTTGAAATTTGCTGAAACACTCTGCACGTCATCGTGATCGTCAAGACGCTCCATCAAATCGAGTACCTTGCGGGCTATCTCGATATCTTCAACATCGACGGTCGAGGAGGGGATGCGGACGATCTGGTTTGACTCGACCGGCAGTCCAGCCGCTGTCAGCGCAGCGACCACATCGCTCATCACCTGCGGATCACAGCTCACTTCCCAGTGATCGTCGTCCCCGCGGACATCTGCAGCTCCTGCTTCAACCGCGATTTCGAGCAGGCGGTCTTCTTCGCAGGCATGCTGTGGCACCCGTACCACTCCCGTTCGGGTAAAGAGATAGGCGACGCAGCCAGTCGCCCCGAGCTTTCCATCGCAGATTTCGAACACCTTCCGAATTTCGGGGGCCGTTCGATTCCGGTTGTCGGTGAGAATCTCACAGAGCACCGCCACGCCACCGGCTGCATATCCCTCGTAGACCGACTCCTCAAGGTTCCCACCTTTGAGTTCGCCGCAGCCAGCTTTGATCGCCCGTTGGATATTGTCCTTGGGCATGCTAACCGCCTTGGCTGCATCGATGGCATACCGCAGTTTGAGGTTGGCATCGGGGTCGGGGCCACCATGCTTTGCCGCGACAATGATTGCCTTGGCGAGCTTGCTCCAAAGCTTGCCGCGTTTGGCATCAACCAACGATTTTTTGCGGGCGATATTCGCCCAATGGGAATGACCTGCCACGATTCCTCCTCTGCTCCCGTCCGCGACCGCCGGCGGCCTCCACCGTCATTCCGACAGCCAGCCGAGCGATCGAAGGCTACCGGGGTTTCTTCTTAGCCAGTTTTTGGGTATGACTGCCACCCTTCTTGGAATCCGCCTTGGCCGCTTTACCAGCCTTCGGCTTGGCTTTCTTGCTCGCATCGGCCTTGGGCTTCGCCTTGGCTGACTTCTTCGCAGCCGCTTCTGCGGCGTCTCGCTGGGCTGCGAGTTCAGGCTTGATGGTGATCGACCGCGCCATGTTCGGCTTCACCACAAAAGGCTTAGGACCTGAACGCGTGCCAATCGGTGTGCCATCGGCATCACGTTTCGGCCCTGATCCAGGCGGTGGCTGCGGGGTCTTCCCCGCTGGTCGGGCCGCCGCCTGTGGGCCGGCGGGACGATGCTTTTCAGCAACACCAGCGTCATCCCGCTGCGTCACCGCCGGAGGCTGGGAGACCGGCAGCGGCTCGCCACGCTTCGGCATCCGCTCTTTCACGTCGGCACTAATCTCCGCCAGAATTCCCTTCACCTTGTTCCCGTGGAGTGAGGCGACTAGATCGGCTCCGAACTGATGTAGGAGCGACCCGAACTCGCGACCAACCTTCTTGGCAACCAATCGGTCAAGCCCCGGCGCTGCCGCCTCTTGGTAATCCTCAAGGGAGATGACCCCGGCCAGATAGAGCGCCCCGAGGCTTCCCTGATCGAGCGGCACCCCATGCCCGCCAAGCGCCGTTGACGTAATGAACACCAACGTGAAGGGGGTCAACGCCTGCAACCCATCGAGCGTCTTCACGCCCTGTGAGACCGCTCCCTTTTTTGCATGGTCGAGTGTGAAGTTGTAGGTTGCCTCGAAGACACTCTGCAACACCCGTCGCAGGGCCAGTGCGGCCCGTGACGGATCCGGAAGACCGGTCAGCACTTCGGCAAGTTCCGCCACCGTGGTGACCCGGACTTCATTGAGGTCAAACGTGGTTTCAAGCAGTTGCGTAAATGCCTTCTCAGCCTGGTCGTAGTGGGCATTCTCGAGGCAGGTGGCAAACAGCACCTGCTCCAACAGCGGACGCGACGTATCGGGTAATCGCGGTGTGTAATGGCTCTTGAGCACCTTGTGCAACGTGGCGACCCGTTTCTGCCGCTCGGCTGCGGTCAGCGTCGGCTTCAGCGGAGCCGCGGGCTTCTCGGCCTTGGGTGCGGGCGGGGCCTTCGCCGCC
>WTHB01000151.1:48938-53889 GCA_011523305.1 Planctomycetaceae bacterium
TGCTCGGTTTCGCTGCCTTGCTCGGTTTCGCTGCCTTGCTCAGTTTCGCTGCCTTGCTCGGTTTCGCTGCCTTGGTTGGTTTTGCTGCCGCCTTCTTTGCGGCCGCGGCCTTCGGAGCCGCCTTGGCTTTCGCCTTCGAAACTGCCTTCGCCTTCGCCTTCGGCGCTACGGCAGCCTTCCCTCTGGCAGCAGGCTTAGCCTTGACTTTCGAGGCCGACTTGGATTTGGCTGCTCGCTTCCCAGATTCTGCAGCCGTCTTCTGTCTGGCTGCTTTTTTGGCCGGTTTGGCCTTGGCTGCCGCTTTGCCAGCCTTCGACGCAGTGGTCTTCTTCTTGGTCATACGTTTCCTTCACCGTCATCCTGAGGACCTGATTCCTGATCTGCTAGTGCCGCCATCGCGTCGTCAGTGGAACGTTCTGTCTCGTCCTCTGACGGCAGCACCTCCCCAAGTACCCGGGCGATTTCCAGCGAATGCTTCACGCCTGCATCGAGTTCAAACCGCAGCCTAGGGATGTAGCGGGTGTCAATCCGGTCAGCGATCCGTGACTGTAGAAACCCAGCCGAACTGGCCAATCCACGCAGTGCGAGTTCCTGTTTCGCCGGACTCCCCATCACTGAAACGATGACCTTCGCCGACCGCATGTCGGGGGCCATTTCCACACCGGTCACCGTGACATCCCGAACCCGCGGATCGCGCACTTCAGTCAGAATGGCCATGCTAACCACTCCACGGACTGCCTCTGCCGCCTTGAGAAGTCTGCGAGTACTCACGAGAGTTTACGTGCGACTTCCTCGATCTTGTAGCACTCGAGAATGTCGCCCTCCTTCACATCGTTGAAGCCAGCCACCTTGATGCCGCACTCGAGGCCGTCCCGGACTTCCTTCGCATCGTCCTTCTCTCGACGCAGCGTATCGACTGGGTAGTCACCAATCACCCGGCTGTCCCGAATGATTCGCAGACGGCCATTGCGGGAAATGATGCCACCAATCACTCGGCAGCCAGCAATCACGCCGATCCGACTGATCGAGAAGGTTCGCTGGACAACCGCACGACCAAGTTCGACTTCCTGCTTTTCCGGCGCCAGCATGCCCTCAAGGGCCTGCCGCAGATCGTCCGTCACCTGGTAGATGATGTCGTAGCGGCGGACCTGTACCCCCCGTTCCTCTGCCAAGGACCGGGCCCGATCATCAGGCACCACATTAAAGCCAATTACAACAGCATCGGAGGCATCGGCAAGTTGGATGTCGGCCTCACTGATCCCACCGACCGACGCCTGCAGGATGCGAACCCGGACTTCCGGGTGCTCCAGTTTTTCGAGTTCCTTCTGAATGGCCTCAATTGAGCCTCGAACGTCGGCCCGCAGAATGAGATTGAGGGTCGGGATTTTCTGTGTGCCCAACCGATCGGTGAGATTCTCGAAGGTGACGTGGACCGGCGTGGCCAAGAGGTTGGCCTGCCGTCGAATACCCTCTCGTTTTCCTGCCACTTCGCGGGCCATCGAGATCTCATCGACAACCTGGAACCGCTCGCCGGCCCCTGGTGGCACATCAAAGCCAGCGACCATCACAGCCCGTGAGGGCCCCGCCTCTTTGACCCGCCTATTCTTCAGGGTGTCCTGCATTGACTTCACTGTCCCGTACGCCTCGCCACAGACTAGGGCATCTCCAACGCGAAGGGTTCCCTTTTGCACCAGCAAGCAGGCGACCACACCCCGCCCTTCATGCAGTGATGCATCAAGGCAGACGCCCGCCGCCAGACGTTCAGGGTTGGCCTTCAGATCATGCAACTCGGCAATGGTCAGCAGGGTGTCGAGCAGCGAATCGATGCCTTCACCCGTGACCGCACTGGTCTTCACAACTTCCGTATCGCCGCCCCACTCGGTCGGCAGCAGCTCGTTTGCTGCCAGTTGCTGATAGACACGGTCAATGTCTGCGCCCGGCAGATCGATCTTGTTGATACAGACCACAATCGGAACACCCGCCGCGCGGGCATGGCTGATCGCTTCCTCGGTCTGCGGCATGATGCCGTCGTCTGCCGCAACGACCAGCACGGCGCAGTCGGTCACATTGGCCCCACGGGCACGCATCTGGGTAAATGCCTCGTGGCCAGGCGTATCAACGAACGAGATTGGATGCCCGTTGTGATCAATGGTGTAGGCCCGCATGTGCTGGGTGATGCCACCCCGCTCCCGGTCGGCGACGTTTTCCCCAAGAATCTTGTCGAGCAGCGAGGTCTTGCCATGGTCCACGTGCCCAAGGAAGGTCACCACAGGTGCCCGGGCTTGCTGCATCGCAGGGTCTTCATCAACCGCATCAAAGCCTGCCAGCAGTTCCTTCTCAAGATCTTCCGCCGTCTTGATGTCAAGCTGCACGCCAAGTTCAGCCGCGAGCAGCTCCACCGTGTCCTGATCGAGCATGGTGGTCATGTTGGGCATCGTATCGAGCCCAAAGGTCAGGAGCCTGCGGAGCACCTCACTGGCAGCCAGGCCAATCGCCTCGGACAGCGCTCGAACCGTGCATGGCACCTGAATCGATGCGTTGGTCTTTCGTGGTGCGGCGGTTGAAACGGCTGGCCCCCGGCGTTGCCGCGGCCGGCGTCGTCGCATGCCACGTTCATCGTCATCACGAAGGCCTCTCCGGTCATGGCGTTTTCGGTGCAACTGCCGCATTTCGCGGCCGCCGAGCATATCGTCGTTTCGCTGTGTGCCCTTGCCCGAACGCCGAGCACGGCCACCTGCTTCCGTTGGCGGCAGCGGCGGGGCAAGCCCCCCTCCAGCCATCCCACCTCGTAGCAGACCGGCTGTCCGACCCGTTGTCTTGTCCTGCTGTCGCTGCTCATGCTTTCGCATGTGCTCAGCCAACGGCTTCGTGCCCCCAGCCTTCGCACTACGAATGGCATCGAGCGGCAATTTGACATCCGGCTTTTGCGCCGCAGGCTCCTGAGATGGTTTGGGGGCGGCGGGCTTTCGGCCAGCGGCCGGCAACGGTGGCAATTTGAAGGTCGGCCGGGGTGCCGGCTTCGCGCCGGAACGTGGCCCGCGCCCAGCCCCAGGCCGCACTCGCAGAGGCGGCCCGGCATCACCACCGTCCTGCATGGCTGATTCGCCCTCGGCCGGCTTGCCGGCGGCGTCACCTGGTGCTGCCGGAGCTCGTCCGAGCGGTGCTGGCTTCGGCGCCGGCTTTCCACCACTCAAATCCTTCGGGCGACTCCGCCCAGCTGCTCCCGTCGGTGCCACATAGTCTTCCCGACGCATCGCACCAGAAGACTTCGCCGGGGCAGCGGGCCGGACCGGCGCGGCCCGTTCAGCTGACTTCGACTTGCCCGCGATGAAGTCCTTTACCCGGGCTACCTCATCGTCTGTGAGGCTGGCGAGGGCAGACCCTTTATCTTGAATGCCAGCGCGGGCGCAGAGCTCGACCAGCTCCTTGCTGTCGAGCTTCAATTCCTTCGCAAGACTGTAGATGCGAACCGCCACGCGTTTTTCTCCGACCCTTTGCGGGTCTCTGTGGTTGGGAAGGAATCCCTCGCCAACACTGGTAACTCACCCTGTCCGAAATCCTCATCGCCATGTCGACTGCCATGGCCATCATGACCCAGTCGACGGAGGCACGGGAGCTTCGTCACCAGCGGCGCCCTGGTCGGCAGCCTCCGGTGAACTGATTGCTCCTGTCTCCTGCTCCTGCTGTGCCACTTCGGGACTGTCGCCGGCTGCCTGGGCCGCCAGTGCTGCCTCAGCCGCCTCGGCCTCTGCCGTTGCCCGCTCGATCCGTTCCAGCTCCCGCTGCTTGCGGCGTTCGTCCGCGGCGGCCTCTTCTGCCAGATTCGCCCGATGCTCTGCCTCTGTGACAATTGCATCGACAGCCTCTGCCGAAAGTTCGCCCATCTCCATGAGATCTTCCGGCTCAATGACCGAGAGATCGTCGTAAGAAAGGAAGCCTTCACCAACAAGTCGTTCAGCCACCGAATCATCGAGCCCTTCAATCGAAGAATAGCCTTCGATCGCCCGCTCGATCTGCTGATCGAGTTCCTCACGGGTCATGATTTCAATGTCCCAGCCGCAGAGCTTGCTCGCCAACCGGACGTTCTGTCCGCGACGGCCGATCGCCAACGAAAGCTGATCCTCCCGCACCAGAACGATTCCACGGCCAAGCATCTGACAGAGGATGACCTCGTCCACTTCGGCCGGCTGCAGGGCATTGGGAACGAGCACCTGCAGGTCGTCATTCCACCGAACGATATCAATTCGCTCGCCACCAAGTTCTTCGACGATGTTCTTGATCCGATTGCCGCGAACGCCGACACAGGCGCCAACACAGTCAACCCGATTGTCGGAACTGATGACGGCCACCTTGCTGCGGTAGCCTGGCTCGCGGGAGATCGCCCGGATTTCGATCACGCCGTCAATAATCTCGGGGATTTCCTGCTCGAACAGCCGCTGCACCAGTTGCGGGCGAATCCGCGAGAGGATGATCTTGACTCGACTGCCGACCTTCCGCACCTCGAAGATCGTCGCCCGAATCCGCTCGTTGACATGAAAGCTCTCGCCGGGGATCTGCTCACTTCGGGGCAGAATTGCCTCCGTCGAGCCGAGGGCGACTGTCGCAACGCCACCATCAAAGCGAGTCACCACGCCAGAGATCATCTGGCCGACTTGCTCCTCGTACTCGTCGTGAAGGGAGTCTCGCTCGGCTTCCCGAATCTTCTGGATGATCACCTGCTTGGCGGTCTGGGCCCCAATACGCCCGGTAATCTCTTCGGGATCGATCAGAGTGCCATCATGGGTTCCGGTGATTGTCCCTGATTCACGGTCGATCTGAATGACGACATTGGCCTCTTCACCGTAGTGGCGGAGCAACGCAGTCACCAGAGCCGACTCAATCGCCTGAAAGACGATTTCCTTGTCGATGTTCTTGTCGCGATGAATCGCATCGACGATGCGGAGAATTTCTT
>WTHB01000137.1 GCA_011523305.1 Planctomycetaceae bacterium
GAACCCTCGTCTTTAGCTTGGAAGGCTATTGCTCTACCATTGAGCTACACCCGCGGGTTGGCCCGAGTTGGACACCTGTCGTTTTGATCGGAACGTGGCGGGCCCGGTCTCGTTGTCTGCGGCGGATGGTTGCGGTGGGACAAGTGGGGAGTGCAGGATTCGAACCTGCGAAGGCAGTGCCATCAGATTTACAGTCTGACCCCTTTGACCGCTCGGGAAACTCCCCAGTCTCGATTGTCTGTTGGTGAGGTGGCTGGTGGCCCCTCCACCGCGTTGGTGCCGGTAACCGGCCCATCCGCTTGACGCAGGATTCCGTCGCAATCCCGTCGCCGATCATCCTCCTTTTTTCGTGGTCCGTTATCCTTTTAGGGGTGGCAGTCGCCACACGATCGTGTCGGTGCGTGTGGCGGCGTTTCTCTGGATTTGTTTACGAGGTTGGTTTTCTGAGTTTGTTCTCTGGATTGGCGGCTACGAACGCAACTGATTGCCCGCAACCGTCTGGTTTGAACTGGTTTTCTCTCGCCGTTGGGTTCCTGCAAGGTGGCAGCGTGAGCCAGTCCGACGACCTCCCCCCTGAAGGAGAGTCCGCCATCGACCTCACCGGATCGGGGGGGCGGAGAGGTCGGCATGCCGCCGGCAGATGGTCTGCTGCGTTTGCCGGGCATCCGCAACCGCCTGCCCTTCCGTCCGGCCGCGTCGTGAGCTAGCGGCGGGAGTTGAACCCGCAACCTGCTGATTACAAATCAGCTGCTCTGCCAATTGAGCTACGCTAGCGGAGCCTTCCGGACCGCGAACCGGACAAGTCTACGGATTCACCTGCCCCGTGCAAGACGGCCTTTCTTTGGTGGCCTCCGGGGCTGACCAAAGAAGCGTACCGGGCGAAACCGTGCGGCGAATGCCGAGTGCCTGTTGTTTTTCACACGGATTCGCCGGGGGAACCGTCACCCCATGAGTCATTTGGCAGCGTTTGGAATAGCGTAATTCACGCTGGCTTGGCAGATTCTGGCAGGTATCTTGCGGGTGTGAATTTTGGAATTTTCGCAGGTGCGGAGCTAACAGACGGTGGGGGCCAAAGACGGGCCGCTTTGAAACGGGGAGAATGCATGTGCCGAACCGCGATGGGAGAGGAAGAAAAAAAGCCAGTTTTTCAGCGTGAGGTGGTGCTGGTGGATTGCCCTGATGAAGTCGGGCTCATCCACCGAATCACTGGAGTGATCAGCGGTCATGGTTTCAGTATCGAAAGCAACCAAGAGTTCGTTGACGTTGAAGCAAGGCACTTTTTTTTCCGCGCTGAAGTGACGGCGTTGGTGACTGGCAGCGACGCTGATTTCAACTCTTTGCAGGCAGAGTTGGCCAGCGTGTTGCCCGCCAGCGCCATCATCCGAATCGCGAGTCACCAGCGGCGACCGATTGTGGTTTTAGCAACGCGTGAACCGCATTGCCTCGGTGAGTTACTGCTGCTCGATGCGGTTGGAGACTTGCCCGGCAAAATTGTTGGCGTCGTGAGCAATCACCAAACCGTACAGCCTCTTGTAAATCGGTTTGACGTGCCTTTTGCGTTTTTGCCGCATGAGGGAATGAGCCGTGATTGCCATGAGAAAAAACTTTTCGAGGCAATCGACAAATATAATCCAGAATTGATCGTGCTGGCTCGCTACATGAGGATTCTTTCCAGCCAATTTGTTGACCGTTATGCTGGGAGGCTTGTGAACATTCACCACTCGTTCCTGCCGGCATTCGTCGGCGCGAGTCCATACAGGCAGGCGTTTCAACGCGGCGTGAAGGTCATCGGTGCAACCGCACATTACGTCACCGAGGAGTTGGACGACGGCCCAATTATTGCTCAAGATGTAATTTCGGTAGATCACCGCTATTCGGCTGAGCAAATGGCCCAGGCCGGAAGGGATGTAGAGAAACTAGTTCTTGCCAAAGCGGTGCGGTTGGTGCTCGAGGACCGCGTCTTTGTTCATGGTAAAAGAACAGTCGTTTTTGATTAGGCATCGATGCCGCAGGTGTTCATCCCGGCGAGCACATTAGCACTATTTCACTGCTCGGCGTCATCCCGCACGTAGCGGTGGCACTGGATGCAACGCATCGTGACGTCCATCCAGGCCAGGGCCGCAGCATCGAGGTTCTTGTCGGTCGCCGCCTGTTCCAGCCGTTCACAGGCCCGGCGAAAGGCCAAGCTCTGCCGGGCATATTCCTCGGATTGCAGCACCTGCCAGCTCGACGCCTGACTGGCCAGTGCCAGCCGTTGGCCGCCGCGGCGAATCTTCTCAAAGTTAGCCAGTGAGAGGCCCTCCAGCACCTCGCTGGCATGGTCGAGTTTGGCCCGCATGAAGACAGCCACATCATCCGGACGCAGGGGCTTTGGGTCGGCCCCGTGGCAGGCGGAAGGACTCACTCCTGCTGCGATCAGGCCCGCCAGCAGCACGACACCGCCCAGGCTAGTCGTCGCCCAACCCCAGGTCTTCATTGTAGCCTTCCTGAACGACTGCATTTTCGCTCCTCTCGTGAGCCTGAAGGTGATCGACAAATGCTGCAAACTGCCTGCCAATTTTCAGCCAATCAGCTTCGATCAACCGAGAGTCTGCCAGCGCAGCAGTCAGCCTGTCGAGTTCAGCCAGCAGGGCCGGATGCTGCTTGAGGATTTCCTCCATTCGGTGGCCCAGCCGGGGGATTCTGGTAACCGCCTCTTCCAGAAAGCCGCCCTGCTCTTCCTGGGTGAAATGCTCGTGGAGATGGGCCCGCAGTGATTCGATCGTTGCCACGGCGAACTCCCGCCGCTTGGCCAGTGGCCTACCGGTGTCGGCGAAGGCGGTCTTGGCCCGGGAAACCAACTGGAACAGGTCGCTATGTTCGGCGAGAACATGATTCATGATGACGGGGTCGGGACGATCGAGTGACGGCATGGTTGGGGTTCCCGGGGGGATCAGAGACGGGGCAGGGCAGCGAATCCGGCCCGCAGGGAACACTACGCCCGGGCAGTGGGCGGCTGCGTTTGAGGTTGGGCCGCCAGCGGAAACACCGCCGAAGGGCGTCAGGCGACCGCTCAGCAAAACCAGACACTTCGCCTGCACGGCGGCTGGCCGGGACGGTATAACCACGGCAGGGTCGTCTCATTGTGCGACGCCCGGTGTTTGTCGTGGTGGCGTTCAGACGGGGTTGACCGATGCAGCGTGTTCGGGTGTTGATGGTGGCGATCTGGGCCAGTGCCTGCCTTGCGGCAGGGACAGCGGTGGCTCAACAGGTTGCGGTTGAAGAGTTCACCCTGCCCAACGGCATGCAGTTTCTGCTGGTGCCGCGAACGGACCAGCCCAATGTGGTCAGTGCTGGCTGGGTGGCCCGTGTCGGCAGCGTGAACGAGCGTCCTGGGATCACCGGGATCAGCCACTTCTTTGAGCACATGATGTTCAAAGGGACCAACACGATCGGCACCCGCGACCCTGACAAAGACCGCACCTTCCGCGTGGAGCAGAAGAAGGTCCGTGACCAGATCAACCAGCTTGTCTGGACTGAGCAGTACCAGCGGTACCAGCAGGGCGAAATCGACGACCCCTGGGATCCGGCCAACGACACTCCGCAACTGCGGAGTCTGCGCAGCAAGCTCGACACGCTGATTCGAGCGCAGCAGGGCCGCGGCCAGGCAGGGCCCGCCACAGCCACGATCGTCAAAGATGAATTCGATCAGGTCTACACCAAGGCTGGTGGGAGCGGCATGAATGCCTTCACCAGTTATGACCTCACCTGCTACTTCATCACAGTGCCGTCCAACAAGCTGGAACTCTGGGCCTGGATGGAGAGTGACCGGCTCAACGACAGTGTCTTTCGCGAGTTCTATTCCGAGCGGGACGTCGTGCACGAAGAGCGACGACTGCGAACCGACAGCACGCCCACCGGCCGCTTCCAGGAACAGTTCAACTCAATGTTCTGGGCGTCGTGCGGCTACGCCTGGCCAGTGATCGGCTGGCCAAGTGATCTCAACAGCTATACCTTCGAGCAGGCGCAGGTTTATTGGAACACCTACTATCGCCCCGGCAATCTCTTCGGTGTGATTGTGGGTGACTTCGACCCCCGGCAGGCTAAAAAAGTCATCAAAGACTATTTCTCGCGGCTCGATCCTGGCAAAAACAAGCCGCCGCCGGTGGTGACCCTTGAGGTCGATCAGTTGGCTGAGCAACGGATGAATGCCGAGGGAGATTTTCCGTCGTCGATTGAAGTTCGGTATCACACTGTGCCAGCTGGCCATGCGGACAGTTATCCACTCGACATGCTCGCCGAGGTGCTCAATGAGCGGACTGGCCGCCTCTACACCACCATGGTTGAGGGACGAGGAATCGCGGCCACCGCCTCGGCCAGTTCCGATACCCGCAAGTATGCTGGGTTGTTTGCTTTTCGTGGTACCACACGCGGAGAGGCGACACCGGAAAGACTTGAGCAGGCCTGGTATGAAGAGCTCGCCCGGCTCCAGACCGAGGACCTTCCGGAGCGGGAGCTCCGCAAGGTGAAAAATCGCGTCGCAGCCTCGAATTATCGGCGATTGGAAGACAACATGTCGCTGCTGATCCAGTTGGCTTTCTATGAGTCACTGCTGGACTGGCGGGAGATCAATGCCATGCCGGCGAAGTATGAGGAGGTGACGGCAGCCGATATCCGGCGGGTGGCCACGGACTATTTTGCCGAGACCAATCGCAGTGTGGCGATCTATCGCCGGGCTGCTGAAGCACCAGAAGGCCAGGAGGCGGGGAAGTGAACAGCAGAACAACGACAGGTCTCCGCACGATGCGATGTGCCCTCGCCATGATCTGCCTGACGGGTGCAGCGACAGCGGCTGAGGCGATTCCACCACGGCCCGAGGCGATTGCGTTTCAGCCGCTGGCATTTACCCCGCCGCAGGCAGCAGACTTTCGCAACACCCTGCCCGACGGCACGGTGGTTTATCTGGCTGAGTCGCACGAGTTTCCGCTGATTGAGCTGGCGATCACCTTCAAAGGGGGAGACTCGCTGGATCCTCCTGACCTGCCGGGGTTGGCCTCGATGATGGCTCGGCTGGTGCGGGAGGGAGGCACCGCCACCATGTCGCCTGCCGAGTTGGACGAGACGCTCGACTTCCTGGCGACAGAGGTGTCGGTCTCTGCGGGCAGGACCTTCACGACCGCCCGGATGAACTCCCTGGTGACCAACTTTGATGAGAGCCTGAAGCTGCTGGTTTCCATGCTGCAGAATCCGGCCTTCGATCCCCAGCGGCTTGCGGTGAGCAAGGCCCGGCTGGTTGAGGCACTCAAGCAACGCAACGACAACGCCTCGTCCATTCTTGGGCGGGAGTGGAAGGCCTTGCTCTACGGACGGACGCATTTCGAGGCGAGTCAGGCGACCGGGGCGAGTGTGGCGGCAATCGATCGTGAGCAGCTCCAGCAGGTTCACGACCGAATCATTCATCCCGGCAATATGATCGTGGCGGTTTCCGGTGACTTCAACACCGCCACCATGCTGCGGAAACTCTCGGACGCCTTCGCCGGCTGGGAGCGGGGTCCGCAGGGAGCTGACCCGGCTCCCCCGACAGCGGAGTTGACCCCCGGCCTTTATCATGTGCCCAAGGACATTCCTCAGGGCAAGGTGGTGCTCGGGAAGCGGGCGATCTCTCGGGATGACCCCGATGCCATTCCGTTGGAGGTGCTCAATGAAATTCTAGGGGCCGGCGGGTTTACCAGCCGACTGATGCAGAAGGTCCGCAGCAACGAGGGACTGGCCTATTCTGTCCGGTCCATCCTTGCCGAGCGGGTCACCTACCCAGGGGCCTTTCAGGCCACCTTTGAAAGCAAGAATGCGACAGTGGCGTTGGCCACCAAGATTGTCCTCGCCGAGATCAAGACCATCCGGCAGCAGCCGGTCACTGATGAAGAACTGGAGACTGCCAAGCAGGGGCTGATCGAAACCTTTCCCCGCCAGTTCGAGAGTAAGCCGGTGACGCTGCAGGTGTTCGTCAATGACGAGTGGACCAAGCGGCCTGCCGGGTACTGGCAGACCTATCGCCAGAAGGTGCAGGCGGTGACCAAAGAGGACCTGCTGCGGGTGGCCCAGAAGTATCTTGACCCAGCCCAGATGGCGATACTGGTGGTGGGTGACTGGGAGGCGATTGCCCCGGGTGATCTTGAGAAGCGTGCCAGCATGCAGGAGTTCTTCGGGGGCAAGGTCCAGCACCTGCCGCTGCGAGATCCGTTGACGCTTGAGCCGCTGCCGACTGAGTGAGCGGGCGGACCTCCATGATGTCGATTACCGAAGCGTTGCCCCCAGCCCGCCCTGCTGAGGCCCATGCCGCCCGCGTGGCGGCCGATATCGCTGGCCAGCGGGTGCTCTGCACGACCCTGGGGCGTGGCCAGGCAGCCATCGGCCTCGCTGAAAACCGTCCTGATGCGGAGGTCAATCTCTGGTTTCTCGATCGGTATCAGAAGCAACTGCTGGAGGCAGCAAACACCGGTTTGCCGGCAGCTCTGACGCTGCACTGTCTCGCAGATCCACCGGCGCCAGAGCGTGGCAGTGAGTATGACCTTGCGGTCTTGCCAGTCTTCAAGTCGGGTGAGGCAGAATTAACGCGTGACATGCTTCAGGCGGCCCTTCAGCAGGTTGCCATCGGCGGGTATTTGGTGGTGGCGATCGACAACCCCCGGGACCGCTGGCTGCGGGAACAGCTGGCCGCCACCGGCGAAACGGTCCGGGTACGGCCCGACGACGCGGCCAAGCCGGCGACGGTCTGCTATGTCGTGCAGAAGACCCGGCCGCTGAAAAAACGGCGAGACTTCGGTTGTGAGGTTGTCTTTCGTAACGGTGGCCAGTTGCTGACGGCCTTCACCCGGCCCGGGGTCTTTGCCCATCGCCGCATCGATCCGGCGGCTCGGCATCTGCTCAACGCGGTTGAGTTGGCTGAAGGTGCCCGGGTGCTTGAGATCGGTTGCGGTTCCGGCTGCGTCAGTCTGGGGCTTGCCGCCCGGCATCCGTCGGTTGAGGTCTGTGCCATTGACTCCTCGGCGCGGGCGGTTGACTGCCTGACGCGGGCAGCGGCCCACAATCAGTTGCCAAACATCACGGTGGCGCTTGAGGCCGCGGGGCAGGTGCCTGATCCGGGGAACTATGACCTCGCCCTTGCCAACCCGCCCTACTATGCCGACTTTCGCATCGCGGAATTGTTTGTGGAGTCGGCCCGCGCTGCGCTGGCCTCGGGGGGAACCCTCTTGGTCGTGACCAAGCAGCCAAGCTGGTACCTCGAGCAGTTGCCGCTGTCTTGGAGTGAGGTCGCGCAGGAGATGGTCAAGGGCTATCACCTGATTGAAGCGGTGCGACCGTAGCTTGTGACGCCGGTTCGCCGAGTTGCTCCGGTGGGAACTGGCGGCGTATGCTCGACAGCTCAACGTCCGCAGGCAGTCACCTGACGTCGGTCGGTTTCCGATGGCCAACACTGCCCACAGAAGGTACCCAGGGGGGAAATGATGCGACGATTCATGCTGGTTGTTTGCGGGCTCTTCATGCTCATTCAGATGAAGGCCGGCGCTGCTGAGAACAATCGCCCAAATATCCTTGTCATCTGGGGCGACGATATCGGCCAGTTCAATATCAGTAGCTACAACCTCGGCATGATGGGCTATCGCACGCCCAACATTGATCGCATTGCCCGTGACGGGGCGTTGTTCACCGACTGGTACGGCCAGCAGAGTTGCACCGCTGGCCGGGCGGCCTTCATCACTGGCCAGTCGCCGATTCGCACGGGTCTGACGAAGGTTGGCCTGCCGGGAGCTCCGGAAGGCATGCAGGTGGAGGATCCGACGGTGGCCGGGCTACTTAAGGCCCGTGGCTATGTCACCGGCCAGTTTGGGAAAAACCATCTCGGCGATCGTGACGAGATGCTGCCGACCAATCATGGTTTTGATGAGTTCTACGGCAACCTCTACCACCTGAATGCTGAGGAAGAGCCGGAGCATCCTGACTACCCGCGGAATCCGGAGTTCAAAAAGCGGTTTGGGCCACGGGGGGTGATTCATTCCTTTGCGGATGGCCGCATTACCGATACCGGGCCGTTGACTAAAAAGCGGATGGAGACGATCGATGAAGAGGTGACGGCGAAGACGCTCGATTTCATGCAGCGGGCCAAAACCGAGGGCAAGCCCTTCTTCATCTGGTGGAACTCGACCCGCATGCACATCTTCACGCATCTCAAAGAAGAGTCGGCGGGCAAGACTGGCCTGGGCATCTATCCCGATGGCATGGTCGAGCATGACGGTCACGTTGGACAGGTGCTCGACAAGTTGGATGAACTGGGGCTCAGTGAGAACACCATCGTCATGTATTCCACCGACAATGGTGCAGAGATGATGAGTTGGCCTGACGGTGGCACCACCATGTTTCGTGGTGAGAAGAACACCAACTGGGAGGGTGGCTATCGCGTGCCCTGTGCCATCCGCTGGCCGGGCGTGATTGCCCCGGGGACGGTCGTCAATGAAATTGGTTCCCACGAGGACATGCTGCCGACGCTGCTGGCAGCCGCTGGCGACAATACTGTGAAGGAAGATCTGCTTCAGGGCCGCGCGGCCAATGGCCGGGACTATCGCGTTCACCTCGATGGATACAACCTGCTGCCAGCCCTCGCAGGAACGGCCGACTGGCCCCGCCACGAGTTTCTTTACTGGACCGATGACGGTGATGTGGCGGCCTTGCGGTACAACCAATGGAAGATCTGCTTCCTGGAGCAGCGGGCCCACGGGCTTGACGTCTGGCAGGAGCCCTTCGTGAAACTGCGGCTGCCGAAACTCTTCAATCTGCGGAGTGATCCTTTTGAGCGGGCTGATCATGAGGCGATCGACTATGGCCGCTGGCGGGCCGAGCGAATGTTCGCCTTTGCCCCAGCAGCGGCCTATGTCAGTCGCTGGCTGCAGAGTTTTCGGGAGTTCCCCCCTCGGCAGAAGCCAGGCAGTTTCAGCCTTGATCGGGTGCTTGAGTCAGTCACCAGCCCCCAGGGCAGCGGCCGCTGAGCCACAGCGCGGCTCACTCCTGATTCAGATGCACGACGGTTGCCGGTGGGAACCCATTGAAGTGGGTCGAACTGGCGGCTGAATAGGCACCGATGGTGTCGCTGTAGAGGTAATCGCCCAGGTTCAGCTCGGGGAGTTGTTCGGCCAGGCTGATGGTGTCGAGGGCGTCACAGGTGGGGCCGAAGACAGCGCAGATTTGAGTGGGCCCCTTCTTGAAACTCTTCATCGGATAGGTGCAGTGGTCAAAGATGATGCCTGAGAAGGTGTGGTAGACGCCGTCGTCGACGTAGTAGCAGAGTTTGTCGCCACGGGTTGCCTTGCCGATGATCTTGCAGACGGCGGTGCCCGCTGAGGCCACAAGGAAGCGGCCCGGCTCGGCCAGAATCTCAATCGGTTCTGGGAAAAGCCGGTTCAATTCGTAGTTGATCTTTTTTGCAAGGTCGGCAAACTTCGGCACGCTGGCGTCATAGGCTGCCGGGAAGCCGCCACCGATATCGAGCAGTTGCAGGGTGAAGCCACGTGACTTCGCCTCGGCAAAGATGCCGGCGGAGAGGTGCAGGGCCTGAATGTAGTTTTCGGGGTTGGTGCACTGGCTGCCGACATGGAACGAGAGCCCTTCGACCGTCAGCCCATGGTCATGGGCATAGGCAATCAGATCGACTGCCTCACCCGGCAGGGCGCCGAACTTGCTTGACAGTTCCACCATCGAGCCGGTGTTGGGCACCCGCAGTCGCAGGGCGAGCCCAGCGTGAGGGGCATGCTCGGCAATCTTTTTGACTTCTTCCTGATTGTCGTAGGTCACCAGTGGCTTGTAGCGGTCGAGTTCCCTGAGGGTCTCAATCGGCTTGATGGGGTTGGCGTAGATCACCTTGTCCCAGATGAAGTCTTGCCGCTGCTTGGCTGGCAGGTGTTTGATCAGTTTGTAGACGGTGTGGAACTCCTGCATGCTAGCGACATCAAAACTGCCACCGAGCTTGTAGAAGGTTTCCACGATGGCGGGGTCGCTGTTGACCTTCACGGCGTAGTACGCCTGCACCCGAGGGAAGTGCCGGCGAAAGGCCGCATAGTTTTTCCGCAGTTCGGCATGGTCGACAACGAACAGGGGAGTGCCATGGGTGGCGGCAAGGTCAAGCAGGGTTTTCTTGTTCATGCAGTTGTGTCGCGCCGGGGGTGAAAACTGGTTGCGTAAGAATACCGAAACAGGGCCGCTGGCACGCGGGGGGTGGGCCGGTAGGAATGGGCAGCCGGCCTCCCGAGCTCGCTCGGGTATGCCCGTGTTTTCCGTAAAGCGGTCCTGCCGTTGACGCGGCCCTGTTTCCCGGCGGCAGGACGCCGCCAATGAGCACCAGCGAAGCACCATGAACCTTGGCTTCGTGGTGCTTCGCCCCAAGGAAAGACGGGCAGGATACCCGTGCTTTCCGTAAAAAACAGTCAGCCCCTGTCCGTCAGCAGGAAGTTCTTGAATTGCCAGGGATCAGCGGGGTC
>WTHB01000001.1 GCA_011523305.1 Planctomycetaceae bacterium
CTTGACGAGGCTCTTAAAGCCGAGTTCCTTCAGGAACTCGGCCAATGGCGCCGGCTCCGGCAGCCGCCGCACGGCTGCGTCCCAGGGAATCTCGATCGGGGTGTCGAGCTTGAGCTGAATCAGGCCACGCCCGCGGCGGGCCAGATCGCCGTGTTCCGTCAGATTCTCCCGCCGTTTCTTGCCGCTGATGTCGTCGATGTGGCAGAGAATTTCCTCGAGTGAGTCATATTCCTGCAGCAGGCCAGAGGCGATCTTGGGGCCAATGCCCGGTACCCCCGGCACGTTGTCGACGGCATCCCCGACAAGCGCCAGAAAGTCGACAACCTGATCGGGCCGAATGCCCCACTCGGCAAGCAGTTCAGGCTCACCCAGCAGGGCATTGTTCCGGAGATTGAGCAGGCGGACATGCGGGCCGAGCAGTTGCCGGGCATCTTTGTCCGAGGTCACCAGGACGCAGTCACCGCCGGCAGCAGCAGTATGGTGCGCCAGCGTGGCCAGAATGTCGTCCGCCTCAAAGCCAGCCAGTTCAAGGCAAGGAACCCCCACGAGTTCCAACAGCCGGCGAATGAGTGGTAACTGGGGCACAAGATCGGCTGGCATCTCCGCCCGCGTTGCCTTGTAGTCAGCGAACTCGTCGTGGCGAAACGTAGGCCCAGGGGCGTCCGAGCCGCAGAGCAAATAGTCGGGCTGCTTCGTTTCAATGATGTCGAGCAGATCGCGGGTCAGACCAAAGACCGCCGAAACCGGGGTGCCGTCGGGGGCCGTCATCTCCGGCAGCGCATGGAACAGTTGATAGATCCGCGAAAACAGATCGATCACCCACACGGTCTTGCCGGAAAGATCAACAGCGGTGGTGGAGCAGGAAGTGGCCATCAATGCGTGCCGCACAGCATACTCAGGCACAGGCCAGAGCGGTCAAATCGACTGCCCTGAAGCCATGAATAGTTCGCCCGCCGGCAGCGGCTAGTCGCCACTCGGCGGCTCGTACTCAAAGTCTTTCCACTTCATCGCCCGGCGAAACGGTTCAATACGAAGCACGACTTCGCCGTTCTGGAAGATCCGCACGGTGCCACTGGTCTCACTGACAGCAACCGCCACGCAACGGGTGCGGCGGGTAATTGCCGCTGCCGCCCAGTGGCGGGCGCCCAGCCCCTTCGCCACCGAGACACTCTCGGCTGAGGCGTCGATATACCGAGCAGCCGCCTCGATGGTGCCGTCAGCACTGACCACGAAGGCACCGTCGAGTTGGGCAATCTCTTTGAGCCCTTCCCGCACGCGGGCATCACTCAATTTACGCTCACCCCGGTTGTAGCCACGGACCGGATCAAACCCGGTGGAATGGCTCGACTGAATCACCTTGCGAGCATCACCGACCACAAAGAGGGTACCCACGGGCTTGCCTTCACGCCCCTCGCGACCGATTTCAACGGCGAGGTCAACGACCTGCTTCAGTGTCTCAAGCGGTACTTTCGTTTCCAGGCTCCGCAGATCACGGCTGGTCAACTGCCCGAGATGCTCCTTCAGCCGCAGGACACTGACCGAGTCGACAACACCGGCCTCAAACCCGCTGTAGACTGCCACTACCTGTGCCTCGGGTGAAATCTTGTCATCCGCCACACACTCAAGCAGCGCCTGGGTCAAGCGTTCGTGCACCGGAAGCCCGGCAACATCGAGCAGCACCCGCTCAAGGCCGTGGTCCGCAACCCCTGCCAGATGAGCCTCGTCATCAGAAGCAATCAAGACCGTCTGGGTCCCGAGCAGGTCCCGCAGTTTTGCCCAATCGTGCCGTTGCTCGACCACCAGGAGCAACGCCGACGACGTGGTGACCTCAACGAGCCGCGAGGCGGCTTCCAGCAGTTGCACCAGCTGCGGGGATATAACGAGCGTACTCATGGCGGCCGGTCAACTGCAGAACCGAGGGAAGGGCCACTTCACACGGACCCAAAACACCCTAAAGGTACGTGCCGCCGGGCGAGGGTTCAAGAATGGATGCTTACCGCCGGAGCTCTTCGTCGTCCGGCGTGTTGGCCTGACGGATTTCCTGATCCGGCCGCTCGGCCACCAGTGTGTCGGCGGCCTTCATGGGACCGGTAAAGGCGACGACGTTGCCCGGCATCACCACGCCCCAGACCCGTTCCTGGTAGATCGAGAGAGCGTGGAGAGCGTGACCCATTGGACCATCTTTCCAGTTGCGATGCGGCTCGCGGGCCAGCGCCCGGGCAAGAAACTCGGCGGCGGCAATAATGCGACTTTGGTACAGATGCTCCTGATCGAGCGAGGCCACCAGCAGTTCGAGCATATGGCCGGTGGTTTGCACCTTGCGATCGATGTCGTCGTCCCGGTCTGCCGGGTACTTGAACCATTCCGTACTAAATGAGCCGTCTCGATTCTGGAGTCGGCGGAGCATCAGCGACTGATACTCCCGAACGTACTTGTCAGCCCGGACGTAGACGCCGTCGAGCTGTCCAGTGGCCTTGAGTCGCCGCTGGCAGCCGTAGGCGAGTCCAAAAAGGCGGTGTGTGCCGCCGCAGGGTGCCGTCCGAATCGGCTGAGCGAGTTCTTCCCGCATCAGTCGCTCTAATGACCACGGCTGGCCATCGCTCGCCCGCCAGGTGGCATCGGTGGGCAGGTAATGGGCCAGACTGATCAGGGCAAAGGTCAACTCGGTCCTGGACCGGCAGTTGAGCTTTTCATCCTCAATGAGGTCTGCGACCGTGAACTCTTGGTCACCCAACAGAATTGGCGACTTGGCAGACACGCGGCACTGCGCAAGGATCGCCAGGTATTGTGCGGAGTGCCCTTGCAGGCCGACCCCATAGAGTGCGTGAGGACGACCATCGCGAACGGTCAGCATCACTTGACCGCGGCACCGTCCTCCCGAATTCATCCAGCCGATGGCATTGATCAGTTCACCGCGAGGCCCGCCGGCCCGGATCTTGGTCGGGATCCCAAAGCCCACAAACCCGTGCATGATTTCCCAGGGGCTGTGCTGCGACGTATTGTGCGGCCGACGTTGGTAGGTCGCGAGCGTCTGGGCAATCCGAACCCGCAGACGGTCCAGCCGCGACGACTTCGGGGGCGGAGGTCCGATCGGTTTTTTACTTGCATATGGATTGGAGCCGGTGCCGGCCTGAAGCACCGGAACCCGACTCCCTTCACCCGCACGGGACACCGCATGGATCGTTGCAGTCGGTTCACTTGGAGTGCCCTCACGCGGCTCGACAATCGTCGCGAACAAGGGCTCATCTCCAGGGCCGTACTCCGAGTCGATCGCCGTCCGCAGCAGGTGCGTCCCAACGGCCTGTGCCGCCTCAGCGAACCGAACGACTGTCGCCCAGTCGGTAGCCCAGGCCGGCAACGGCTCACCTTGAAGTGCCGCCTCTTCCCCAGCAGCAGGCACACCGGAAAGCTGCTGCCGCAGGGCGGCCTGCTCACGAGTTGTCGGGGGTGCCGGTACTGGCACTGCAATCAGTTGAGGTTCAGGCTCAGAGGCCCGCATGAAGCGGTCGAGAAATCGAGCCGAGCGTGGAGACGCCGTGAAGCCCGGTGTCATTGAGGCGACGAGCCCCCCCAGAGCCAGTAATAGTAGCCCCAGTCTCCCATGCACACGCCGACGAACCACGACCCGCGCAGCGTTTGAGTGGCGGGTGGCATCAGAGTCAGGCGAGGAATGAAGCACGGCGACCGGGGGACATATGGGGGCACATGCAGGCCGAAGCGTTCTTCGGACTCCTCTGCATGCAGACCTCTGGAGTATCGGCCGGCCGTCGGAAGGATCATGGCCGCCGGACAGCCGACCAAAGAACCGGCACACCTTGCCCAACCAGACTTCCCCGATGAGTTTCAAGCGGACCGCAGAATTCGGGAAAACTCTGGCGGCTTTCTGGTCGGTCGCGGCTCGGTTTAGAACAGTCGCCGCCAGGTCTCAGCCAGCGACCAGGTCTGCCCAACGGCCTCTGGATCAGCGGCCCACTCCCGCCAGACATTGACATCATTGCCAAAATCGCGACCGCTCACCTCTTTCAACGAGGCAACTGCCCGGTACTGCACAGCAGGGTCCGGAGCTTCGAGTGCCTCCGCGAGCACGGGAACGGCAGCCTCGTCTCCGAGACTCCCGAGGCAACGAACGGCGTAAATACGGACATCGATTTCATCATCACTTCGGAACCGGTGGGCCAGGTGCCGCACCGCCTCTGTCCCTCCGATCTTCACCCAGGCATCACAGGCTGCAGTCCGCACCATCGCATCCGGGTCATCAAGCCCGCCGACACAGATTGCCCGGGCTGCTGGGTCGTCAAATCCTGCCGCCAGCGTCAGTATTTCCGCACGCACGCGGGGGTCATGCTCGGCAAGCATCGCCCCAGCTAATTCATTGCTGTAGCCAGCCTGTTCCTCAAGCGACCCGTCGCGGGCGGCCGTGGCCTGCTGCCGCAGTTCCCTGATTCGCTGATCCGCCGTCAGCCCGTACCGTTCGCGTTCAAGGGCGATCTGGTTGGCATCCTTCCACGGCAGCGGCCCAGCGCACCCGACCATCACCAGCCCAAAACCAACCACCATCTCAATGATCAAGGGCTGGATGGGCGGGCAGAGAGCGGGGATGACGCGAGTCGATGAGCAGCGTGGCATTGCGGTTGTTTCTTTCGACAAACTCGGGAAGATTTTCGGCCGGTGGCGTGAATCGCGGCAGGAGAGTACCCCCTGGCCGGCCACCAGTCCAAGAGCAAAGGCAGACCGGCCACCGCCCCGAAAAGCCCCACGCCCCCCAGTCTGCCAGCGGCCTTCCGGAAGGCCGCGCAGGCACTCCCCCACACCAGGCTGCCCCAATGCCGGCAACTCGGCTGGCACTTCACCTGCTGACCAGAGACACTCACCTTTATGGTTTGGCACTGGTTTTCACTGCTTTCGCTCCTCGGGCTCGGGGTGACACTCGCCGCCGCCGGCCCGCCGGCCCGCGCGGCTGACCCGCCGCTGTCCAGATGGCTTGAAGTCACAACCGTTTCCGCGAAGGGCGTCGAGCAGACCCGGGCGGGCAAGGCTCTCATCGAGGCTCAGGATGGCAGCCTGCTACTCGAAACGGCCACGCAGCAACTCCATCTACTCGCGGGCGACACGGTCACGAGCCGAACACCGCTGACACCCGCCGCGGAGTTGTCGGCCCGAAGCCTGGGGCAGCAGGTGCTGGCAGAACTGCCGGGCCGCTTCAGCCTGCTCACCACCCGGCACTACTGTATTTGCTACGACACCTCACTCGGATACGCCCGGTGGGCGGCCGCCCTCTTTGAGCGGCTCCACCGTGGCTTCCACGCCTTCTGGTCGCAACTGGGCATGCCGATCAGCCCGCCCGACCACCCCCTCATTGTCATCATTTTCGCCGACCGCCAAGCGTACGAGGCTGCCGCACAGGAAGAAGTTGGCACCGCCGCTCACAGTATCGTTGGCTACTACAACCAGATGACGAACCGCGTGACCAGCTTCGACCTGACCGGCAGCGACACCCTGCGGCACAGTCGGACCACTTCACCGGGGCGGGCCAGCACTGACATCCTCGCAAGCCCGGAGGCCGCTGGCCTTGTCGCAACCCTCGTTCATGAGGCAACCCACCAACTGGCATTCAATGCCGGCCTGCACCAGCGACTAGCTCCAATTCCGGTGTGGGTAAGTGAGGGCATCGCAACCTACTTTGAGACGCCCGACCTCGGCAGCCATTCCGGCTGGCAGGCGATCGGCAGCATCAATCGTCCCCGCCTGGCTCTGATTCGGCAGCGATTCACCCCGGGTCTGCTCACTCAGATGGTCGCATCCGACGAACCCTTTCGCAGCCCGGACGAGGGCCTGGTTGCCTACGCCCACGCCTGGGCACTCGTCTCTCTGTTGGCGAAGACGCAGCGGGAGGCTTTTGCTGGCTACCTGCACAACCTCGCCGGCAAGCAGCCGTTGGCCTCTGAGTCGGCGGCCGACCGCATCGCCGCCTTCGAAACGGCCTTCGGCGCAGGCCCCGATGCCCTAGAAACGCCGCTCACGCGGTATCTGTCGAGCCTCCCGGCCCACTGACCCCATCAAGCGGCAGGCCCCGACTAGCCGTTGCAAGCGGATTGTCTCCCGCAGGCCACAGCCCCTGCAGCCGGCACGAGCCGTATAATCGGTGGCGGGGCGAACACCCCGAGGCCATTCGGCCGAATTAGCGAAGAATAGGGGTGGGTTCCCGTTGCTCTACCACCCCACTCGCCTCCAGTGGACATTGTTCTGCTGGAACGCACTCACTCTCCGCCTCACCCGCAAAGAAGAGATCGATGGCCAAGAAAAAGTCCAGTGCCGTCCAATTGCTGACCGTGTCGCTCATCATCTTCGTGATGCTCACCTTCGTGCTGGCAGTCACGTCGTATGTCTTCTATGCGCAGGTGGCGGATGCCGAAACCGCAGCAAAGACTGCCGCCGATGCCACACAAGAGGCCAGGCAACAACTGAACGCCGCCGAGAGCACCCAGAAAGATCTGATCGAGACCTACATCGGCGCTGAACCGGGCACGACCGTCGACATGATCGACGAGGAGCTCGCCACGATGCGGAACAACTCAAAACAGTTCAAGGGAACAGACGCGGCGAAGTCCAACTACCGCAGCCTGGTCAGGACCTACGAGAGTGCATTGAAACTGGCCAACAAAGATAATGCCAGCCTCACGGAGCAGAACAAAGGCCTCCAAAAAGATCTCGATTCCGTGAAGAACGATCACACCACCGCAAGAACTTCCCACAGCAAGCAGATGAAGGACGTGTCAGACGAACTTGCCGACGTTGAAAAGAAGCGACAAGAGGCCGCCGCAGCATTTGAGCAAGAGACTGGAGACCTCAAAAGACAACTCGTCGCAGCCAACGACAAGGCGGAACGGCTGGAGAGCCTTGAAAAACAAATCCACGATGAAGTTGGCCCCTATATTTCTTTCGCTCGCCGTGATGATTTCTCTGCAGCCGATAACGCACCGGACCAAGTCGCCATTCTGATCGAAGAACTCAAGGACCGCGAAGCGGTGATCAAACGTCAAAACGAAGTGCTTGGCGCGATGCGTGTAGCCGACACTCGCCTGCAGGGCGCAATTCTGGCAGCCACCCCAGCCGATGACCGGATCGATGGCTTTGATGGCCATATTGTGGTTGTGAATGAACTGGAACGGTCGGTGCTGATTCGCTTCCCCCGGACGATCGGCATCAGGCCAGGCATGCTCTTTTACGTCTATGGCAATCGTGACCAACTCCCGCTGATCTCCGCCAAGAAGGGGGTCGTCGAAATCGTGGCCGTCGAGTCTGGCACCGTCGCCCGGGGCCGCGTTCTCGATACCTCAACATACGACCCAATCGTCACGAACGATGCCGTCGCCACGAGTCTCTGGAGCCCGCTGATGCCACTTGAGGTCGTCGTCGTTGGCCATGTGCAGATTGATCCCGATTCAGCCACTGACGAGGACAGCCTTGAGGAACTGATCGTCAGCGTGGGCGGCACCGTCGTCGAGACAGTGACCCACTCCAGTTCCATACTGGTTGATGCCGGAGAACCGCGGCGGTCCGGCGAAGACACCGTCGCAGGCTGGTCCGATGCTGACAAGCAGCGTCGGGAACGCAACATCAGCCTGGCCAACCGCCTCGGGGTCAAGGTGGTTCGTATCGACGGGTTCCTCGAGCTCTTCGGGCTGGAAGAAAACTATTTCGACGCTGATCACCTCGTCACGCCAACGCCGTAAGCCGGCGAGCGGTCCCACCCCGGCGAGCCGGTTTTGCTGCCAGCATCTCGCCCGGGCATACTCGGCGTAAGAAATCGCTGCCCCGGGCAGTAGGCTGTCAGGGCCGGTGGTTATCACCCGGCAGTCTTCCGCCCCCGCGATGCCCTCCTTTGCTTCAGGAAAGCCCTCCTACCATGACCACCCTTCGTCGCTCCCGATCCACACCGCTGGCCCTGCTCGCGGCTGTTGGCGTCTTGTACATCTGCGGCCAACTCACCACAGCAGCCGCCGCCCCGCCTGCCAGCCCCGCGAAGGATAGCTTTGTCTCCATCTTCGACGGTGAATCACTGGCTGGCTGGGAGGGGAACGCCGATATCTGGCGGGTTGAGGATGGGGCCATCGTCGGGGAGACGACCGAACCACTGAAGGGAACCACCTATCTCATCTGGCGGCAGGGCGACGTTGATGACTTTGAACTGCGGCTCGCTTACCGCCTGCATGGTGGCAACAGCGGCATTCAATATCGCAGCCGGGACCTCGGGGGTTTTCGTGTTGCTGGCTACCAGGGCGACATGGAAGCCGGCAAAAATTACAGCGGCATTCTCTATGAGCAGAACGGCCGAGGCATTGTCACCAAACGCGGCGAACGGGTAACAGTCAACGCTGACGGCTCAAAGACACAAGGACAGGCAATCGGCTCCAGCCAATCACTGCAAGCACACATCCACGATGCCGACTGGAATACCTATCGCATCGTCGCCACGGGCAATCGTCTCCAGCACTTCATCAACGGCCAGCTGATGTCCGAGACCATCGATGACCAGGCCGACAAGCGGTCTCTCCAAGGCGTACTGGCGTTTCAACTTCATGCCGGACCACCGATGAAGGTTGAGTTCAAGGACATTCAGCTCAAACGACTTCGGCTCACGCAGGGCCGTAAGAAACTGGTGATGGTGGCCGGCCGGGCCAGCCACGCTCAGGGGGCGCATGAGTTCCGGGCTGGGTGCCTCCTGTTCAAACAATGCCTCGACGCGGCCCTGCCTGACCAGCTTGTTTCGGCGGTCTATACCGACAGCTGGCCCGAAGACCCCACCGCCTTCGACAACGCCGACAGCATTCTGCTGTTCTCTGATGGGGGCAAGGGCCACCCGGTCATCCAGAGTAACCGGCTTGCCCAGATCGATGCCTTAGCCCAACGAGGGGTTGGAATCGCCTGCCTGCACTATGGCGTGGAGGTGCCCAAAGAGAAGGGTGGCCCCGAGTTCCTCAACTGGATCGGCGGCTTTTTCGAAACAGACTGGTCGGTCAATCCGACGTGGACGCTGGCCGCCACCGAATTGGCAGAGGGCCATCCCATCTGCCGTGGCGTCAAACCGTTTGAGATCAACGACGAGTGGTACTACCACATGCGTTTTCGCGAGCCAGCCGATGCCGTCACTGCCATCCTGTCGGCCATTCCACCCGACAGCACCCGTGAGCGGGCTGATGGGGCCCACAGCAACAACCCGACCGTCCGCGCGAACAAAGGGGCGCGGGAAGTTCTCGCCTGGGCCTATGAGCGACCCGGCGGCGGGCGTGGATTTGGCTGCACGGGCGGCCACTTTCATGAAAACTGGGGCAACGATGAATTTCGCCAACTCATGCTCAATGCGTTAGTCTGGACGAGTGGCGTGGAGGTGCCCGCCGGTGGCGTCGCGTCGGCCGTTACCCCGGCCGAACTGGAAGCCAACCTTGACCCTCCTCCGCCGCCACGAAAAAAGAAGCCCGCGAAAAAGTCCAGTGGACCAAAACCACCAGCAACCCCTTGAGCTGCTGAAGCCAGACGACACCTTCCTGTTCCACACCCGTTTCCACTCTCGAAAAGAAAGCGATTGTTCACATGCCGAAGCTGACCGTTGAAGGATTTGGTGAATTCGAAGTGCCCGCCGGCAAACGTCTGGTGAATGCCCTCGTCGACGAGTGTGGCGTCGATCAACTGCATGCCTGCGGTGGGTTTGGCCGCTGCACCAGTTGCCGAGTTGAGTTTGTGGCCGGAGAGCCTGAAAAAATCACCAAGGCCGAGAAGGACGTGCTCGAGGCGAAGGGTCTGTCAGCCACGCCCGGCCTGCGGCTCTCCTGCCAAATTGCCTGTGACGCCGACATGACCGTGAAAGCCATCAGCCGCCTCGAAGGATCAGGCCGGGCTGACGCCGGCGGCCGTCCTGGCGATACCATCGAACCAGCCCCCGAGTGGTGCTGACAGGCTGACGCCAGCCTATGGGACTGCGTCCTGCATTCCCTCGGCTCGCGTTCACACGTGAGGGCATCACGAGGCGAACACCTGCGTGATCAACCCGGCAATCTCCTGCATCGACAGGGCTGTCGCAGTGGCCATCGGCCGCGAGGCGATGAAGATCGTCTCGTGCCGCTCCTGCGGGTCGACCGCTCCGTGACTGCCTCGCACCAGTGCCGTGTCGAGCGGGATACTGCGGCTTGCCATGTCGAAGTGCAATTCCAAGGGGTCATACCCCGGCTTGCGATGGATGTCGACCGTTCTGGCGAACGCCGGCGGCTCTTCATCCTCACCCCAGTAAAAATAGCACTGCCAACTCTCGAGGCTGCTCTCAATCACCACATCCCCACAGCGGCTGTCCGCGGACAGTGGAACGTGGTCGGTGAGGCCCTTAGCCACGAGGTCATCC
>WTHB01000128.1 GCA_011523305.1 Planctomycetaceae bacterium
AAGAAGAAGGTCGCCAAGAAGAAGGTCGCCAAGAAGAAGGTGGCTAAGAAGAAGGCCGCCAAGAAGAAGGTGGCTAAGAAGAAGGTCGCCAAGAAGAAGGTGGCTAAGAAGAAGGCCGCCAAGAAGAAGGTCGCCAAGAAGAAGAGAGTTGCCAAGAAGAAGGGCCACGCCTGATCCGTCTTCGGCGTGGCTTGCGGCGGTTGGCGAACAAACGGCGTTCTTCCTAGGGTTTCTACGACCTCAGTGAAGATGGCCGCAATCGCTGCAACCATGCCGCTGTTCTGACGAGAAAGGCCGGCCCGGGCTCTTGGGCGCCCGGGCCGGCCTCATTTTTGCCTGGGCCATGCGGCAGCAGCCTGCCATCTCGTTGACACCACAATCTGATGCCTCCACCGGCTCCCCTTCGCAGCAGCAATCCGCCGCACCTGACGCAGAGTCGGTTTCTCCTCATCGCCTGCCATGGCGGTGCCGAACCGGCCCTCCAGCGGCGACAGCAACGCTGGTTTCCAGCCTGGCAGCAGACAGCCTGGCGGCGGGGAGTGGTCTCATTCCGCCTCCCGGACACCACGCTCCACGAGCCCGCCTGGCGAGACAGGGCCGTACCCGCCGAAGTGGCTGACCGACTCGTGTTTGGTCAAACCATGGTTCGCTGTCTGGGACAAGTCACCGGCAGCACCATGACTGAACGGGTGACCGCAGCTGTCGAGCGGACCGCCGTCACCTCGTTTGCGGACGTTCATGTCTGGAACCGCGACCCGCGGCTGGACGGTGACCCCGAAGCGATTCGTGATGCCTTGGCTCAAGCCCACGGCGTACCCGCTCAGTCCACTGCCCCAGGTGCCGGCAGTCGCGTGCTCGACTGCATCGTTGACACCGCCGACCGCTGGTGGATCGGCTGGCATCAACTGCAGGAAGCAGCCGATCACTGGCCTGGCGGACGCTACCCGGGCCACCTGCCTCCGGATGCAGTCTCCCGCGCCTGGCTAAAACTGGATGAGGCGATCAGTCGGTTTGATCTGACATTCACGCCGGGCCAACAGGCCTGTGAGTTCGGCGCTTCTCCCGGCGGAGCGTGTCAGCGGTTGCTGGCAGCCGGCCTGCAAGTGATCGGGGTCGATCCAGCCACAATCGATTGCCGTGTGACGGACCATCCGCAGTTCACCCACTGGCAGAAGCGGGCTCGGGATGTGCGGCTGAAGGACCTCCGTGGCTGTGACTGGCTCGTCACCGACATGAACATCGACCCCACCAGCACGATGGCAGCCCTTGAACGCGTGCTGGCGACACCTGGACGCCGACCACAGGGCGTGATTGCCACCCTCAAACTTCCGGACTGGTCACGGGCCGAAGCCCTCGATGACTGGCTGGCCCGCTTTGCCACCTGGGGCTACCAGACCCGGGTGCGTCAGCTCGCCACCGGTGGCCGTGAAGTCTGCCTGGTCGCCAGGCTGGCATCAGGACGGTAGCGACGCGTTGCGGCATCGTTTTCAGTCAGCCGCGGTCCAGATCATCGCCGGATCAGTTAGGCTGCCGGCGATCACTGCCTGCAATCCCTCTGCCGTCTCTACCAACAGCCGACCGTCCTCATCGATCCCCCGGCAGAGCCCGTTGAGCCGTGCTGTCTGCCGGCGAGCCACCGCAGGCGAGAGCCCGGCCACCGGTTCAGCCAAGACATCAAACAGCTGCACCGTGTGGCCCGTGAGGCTGCAGACTGCTCGATAGCGACGCACCACGTCGGCACGACCCACCGGTGTCACCACCTCGGCAATCGTGGCGAGCAGCCGGGGAACGAGCACCGCCAACAGGTTTCGGTGGGGTAGCGACTGCCCCGTGGCATCAGGCATGGTTGTCATCCGATCTGCCAGCCCAGCTGGTGCAGCTGCCGCGGACCCGGTTGTGTTCATCCCGATGCCGATAAGCACCCGCTGGGTGGTGGTCGCCTCGACGAGGATTCCCGCGAGTTTGCGTCCATGAAGTTCAATGTCGTTTGGCCACCGCACCGCTGGGCTGAGGGTGGGCAACAGGGCATGCAACGTCTCGACCACGGCGAGTCCGCAGGCCGGGGCCCAAAGTGGCACCGGCCCGGTCGCTGCGGACGCACCACTTTCCAGCACGAGCGTCATCGCCAGACTGCCCGGCGGCTGCCACCAGGACGCTCCCCGCCGACCACGCCCAGCCTGCTGCCGCGTCGCCAGCACAAGTGCCGGCAGCGGTACCGAGCCGGCGGCTGCCAGTTCCCGCCCGCGATCCATGGTCGAGCCAAGGGTGCCGTGGCATTCAATAGTCGCCACCTCCGGAAGCGCTCGGAGATCGGCCAGATCGTGAGCAGAGAGCATGGATTCCTCGAGCATGGCTCGAAACAGAAGCAGCGGTGGGCACGCACCCCAGAGCCTACTCGGCACGAGCGAGGAGGCAGGGAGGCTGGGGGGACCAGGTCGATTGAACGTGATCTGCCCGGCGTCGGCAAGGTCGCCATGGGCCGGCGACCTTGACCGCACAAGTCGCGGCGCGGTACCCCCCGCCACAACTGGGGCGTTATCCGGGCATCACCGGGTGGCCCCGGTCTGTCCTCAGAGCATGGGTCCGCGACCGCGTGCGAGTTCTCGCTTCTCTCCTGCTGGCGGTGCCCGTCTTCCTGCTCGGTCTGACAGGAAGGGAACAGCTCGCTGCGCAGACGGTCCAACTGCCTCCCCCGGCAGCATCGTCGCTCGATCGAATCGCCCAGTCGCAGGCCTCACCCTACGGCTATCCGCTCTCGCCACCGCCACCAGCCTGGGATCCCTACGGCCCGCAGGCGAGCCAGATCTATCCAGTTCCGGCAACCAATCCGACGCCCACCTGGGCCACCTCGGCTGTCACCGGCCAGCCGGGGTACCCCGGCTATTCCACGGCACCACCGCCGATCGTTCCGAGCAATCCAGCGCCGACCATGCCGGCGAGTTATCCCCAGCCACCAACCCAGCAGAGTGAGTGGTTCCAGCAGACCTACCAGCAGACCCTGCGGATTTATCAGGGAGCCCGGGGCAGTTGGACCTACCTGCTGGGCAACGGGCAGGGAACCCGCGTGGCGGTCAACGAGCTCGACACCTCAGCCACCTTCGCCCTGCCATTCTTCATGAACTCGCAGGCGAACCTCAATCATGCCCCGCTGCTGATCACACCCGGCTTTGGGCTGCAACTCTGGCAAGGTCCTGGCCCATCTGCTCCCGGGGATGCTGAATTGCCGCCCAACACTTACGACGTCTTCCTCGACACAGCCTGGAACCCACAGTTCACGCCGCTGTTCGGCGCTGAACTTGGGGTGCGGGTCGGCTTCTTCACCAACTGGGATGTTTTCGTCACCGACAGCTGGCGTGTGATGGGCCGGGCGATCGGTACCCTGCGGATGACCCCGACCTTTCAGGGCAAACTCGGGGTGATTTACCTCGACCGAAATCAGGTGAAATTGCTGCCAGCGGTCGGCTTCACCTGGACACCAAATGACACCTCACGATTCGACATCTTCTTTCCAGCACCCCGCGCCGCCTGGAAGTTTGGCCAGACGGGCCGGCATGCCTGGTGGGGCTACATGGCCGGAGAATATGGCGGTGGCGCCTGGACCTTTCGACGCAGTAACGGAGGGATGATCACCCCTTTCGATTACAATGACATCCGAATCTCACTTGGTACCGAGTGGACCCCACTGGCCCCGACCGGTCTGGCTGGCAACTTTGAGATTGGCTACGTCTTCTACCGTCAACTCTTCTACGTGAACGGACCGACGGGATTTCAGCAACTTGTCGACCTCCCCAGCACAATAATGTTCCGGCTGGGGCTGGCCTACTGATATCGGAGCTGGCCATGCCGACCCGCAGCTCCCACCACCTATTTTGGCACCACCTGGTGTTGTCCCTGCTGCTGGCGACCGCCTGCCTGCTGCCAAGGCACCTCTGGGCTGACGCCGACCAGATCATCCCCCTGCCGGCCCTTGAGCCGGTCGACGAGACCTTCTTCGAACGCATTCGTCTGGCTGCTTTTGGTGATCCGCAGGATCTCACTGAGCCGCTGCTGCCGGATGACGTGGCCCCGCCCGGTCAGCCGCGACAAGAGAATGAACCACCCGGCCGGAAACTCCCGCCCGGGGCCAAGCCGGGAGCTCTCCAACAGGTCATCTTCACGGCCACCGAACTCCCGCGGCTCGGCACGAGCGGACTCGGACTGGCCACCCTCGACATGAGTCTGACGATCGGCATGCCGGCCCCGACAGTCGACTCACCGCTGCTGGTCACCCCGGGCTTTGGCTGGACGTTTGTCGATGAGGCCAGCGGGCCAATGGACCCTGGCCTGCCGGCAACGCTTTATGAGTCGTGGATTCAGGCCCGCTGGATGCGGAAAGTCGGTGACCGGCTCGGCGTCGATCTGGCGGTCGCCCCCGGCTGGTACAGCGATTTTGTCAACGACACCGCCCAGGCCTTTCGTATCACGGGCCATGGCTTTGGCGCCTGGGAAGCCACCGCGGACCTGCGGGTAGTGGCAGGGGTGATCTACCTCGACCGTTACGACGTCAACCTGCTGCCAGCCGGCGGCTTGCTCTGGACACCGAGTGATGACCGCCGGTTCGAACTGATCTTCCCCCGTCCGCGGCTTGCCTGGCGAATCAAGGAGACCACGCGGGCTGCGCAATGGATCTACCTTGCCGGTGAGTTTGGGGGGAATCAGTGGGCGGTCCGCCGCGATTCAGGCGCCGATGACATTGTCGTCTATCACGACTACCGACTGCTCGCTGGTTGGGAACGCCGGCCGGCCGACCTCGGCATCAGCTGGCGACTGGAAACCGGCTGGGTCACGGGCCGGCTGGTTGAATACTACGTCACCGACACCGCCGACTATCGGCCGAGCGACACATTCCTAGTGCGGGCAGGGGTGTGGTACTAGTTTTCGCGCGGCGGGGCCTTCCATGGCCCCCGCCGCTTGCGCCAGCCGCGACATCGCTGCGGGCTGCGATGGAACTCCCCCACACGGTCCCCGTCCCGCGCACGCTCCCAACACCGAGACGACCACCATTTGGTACGATGCCGATCATCAGAACCAAGTCGGCGTGTTCCCCGCACACCCCCTCGGAGACAGTCAGCATGAGTGAGGCGACCGTCCGTGGCGTCATCCACCTGATCGAAGAAACAAAAACCTACGGCCAGAAGGGCTTTCGCAAGCGTCTGGTCGTCCTGGAACAGACCACCGGCGGTGGCTTCACCAACTACATCCCCGTTGAATTCATCAAAGACGGCTGTGATGCAGTGGATGACCTCAACATGGGAGACGACGTCGAAGTAACCTACCGTCTCAGTGGCCGCCGCTGGCAGCGGGACCCCAGCAGTGAAGCAAAATACTTCCTCTCGGCCGAAGCCCTGAACTTCCGGGTCCTCTCCGGCGGTGGGAGCGGTCAGGCTGGTCAGATCGACCCGCATCAGGCATTGGCCGAAGCCGCCGAAGATGACATCCCCTTCTGACGAACGTGGGCCGCCCCCGGCGGCTCCCACCGGGGGTGAGGTCACAGTCGTCTATCAGGACACCAGGCTGCTTGTCCTCGACAAACCCTCAGGCCTGCTCGCTGTCCCGGGCCGCGGCCCGCACCTGCAAGACTGCCTCACCAGCCGCGTGCAGGCTGTCTTTCCGGACGCCCGGGTCGTGCACCGACTCGACCGTGACACCTCGGGGCTGATGCTGATGGCCCGCGACGCTGATGCCCAGCGGCACGTGAGCCGCCAGTTCGAACAGCGGCAGGTGCACAAGGTCTACGAGTGCATCGTCTGGGGCGTTCCGCCAGCCGCAGCCGGCCGCATTGACCTGCCGATCGGCCGCGACCCCGACCATCCGCCGCGATACCGGATCGACCATGTCCACGGCCGGTCCTCCCAAACCGACTGGCACATGAACGAGCCACTGGGTGACCGGGCCCGGCTGGTCGTCGAGCCGATCACGGGACGGTCGCACCAGATCAGGCTGCATCTGGCCGCCAGTGGCTATGCGATCCTCGGTGATCCGCTCTACGCCAACGCCGCCGCCCTGGCCGCTGCAACACGGCTCTTGTTGCACGCCCGCGCGTTGCAGGTCGCCCACCCCAGCGACGGCCGTAGCGTCTCGTGGCAATCAGCCTGCCCGTTTTGAATGGCTCGCTGGGAACCTCGCTGAGGCCACCGCCAGGGCTCACACGACCAGAAAACGGCGAACCGCCTCGAGGAACGCCGCTGGCTGTTCGGCATGGACCCAGTGACCGGCACCGATGATCGACTCAATCGTGGCCGCCGGAAAAAGCTGGTGGATCACCGGCTCGTGCTCGGGTTTGATGAACAGCGACCGGTTCCCCCGCAGGAACAGGGTTGGCCCGAAAAACGGTGCTGCGTTCGCTGCATCCGGCCAGCCGAGGATCGTGTCGAACTGCCGTTCGATGGCATCAAGGTTCGCTGTCCACGCCAACCCCTCGGGCCGGCTGACAATGTTCGTCACCAGAAACCCCCGCACCACAGGATCAACAATGGCCTCGGCCAACGCTGCCTCAACATCACTGCGCCGGGCGCAGCCAGCCAGCGGCACCCGCTGCATGGCGTGGACATACCCAATCGGCGTGCCCCGGGAGCGGGCCGGAGGAATGTCGACGACCAGCAGCCGTTCGACCAGGTCAGCCCGGGTGAGGGCCAGAAGCATCGCCACCTTGCCCCCCATGCTGTGACCGATGAGCGTCGCCGGGCCACCCACCTGCCGTTCGATGAAACTGGCCACATCAGCCGCCATTGCAGGATAATCATGACGATCATCCCAGGGGCTCTCCCCATGATTCCGCAAGTCGACCGTAAACACCTGAAACGCTTCAGCCAGGTGGCGGGCAATCGCCGACCAATTTCGCTTGGAGCCGAACAGACCATGCAGAATCACGACCGGCCGACCGGCCCCGTAGGCATTGAACGCAAGATCAACCGTCACCCTGAACCTCCCAACCGCTCCTGTGGCATGCTGTGCTTGCTTCAAGTTTCGCATACTCTGTCCCAAAACTGCAGAGGGTCGACCACACTGGCTTCCTCGTCCGGTTTTCTTGGGGACACCCCCGGCAGCTCACGCCCCCGGGCTGACAGACTGAAAGGATGCCCATGCGAGCTGTGATTCAGCGAGTCAGCCAGGCAACCGTCAGCATTGACGGGATGCCATCTGCCAGCATCGGCCCCGGCCTGCTAGTGCTTCTCGGTGTTGAAGTGGGCGACACAGCGGCCGACGTCGAATGGCTGGCAGGCAAGACGGTGCAGCTGCGGATTTTTCCAGACGCCGACGGCAAGATGAACCGGGACGTCCGGGCGATTGCCGGCGAACTGCTGGTCGTCAGCCAGTTCACGCTCTTGGGCGATGCCCGCAAGGGGAACCGCCCCAGTTTCATGCAGGCCGCTCGACCAGACGAGGCGATCCCACTCTATGAAGCCTTTCTGCAGGCCCTCGACGTCCGCACCGGCAGGCCTCCGCAGCGGGGCGTCTTTGCTGCCGACATGCAGGTCAGTCTCATCAACGACGGTCCGGTGACCATCCTGCTGGACTCGCGGGAGGCGTGACCGCCTCCGCCAAGCGGTGCTGGCCATCAGCAGCGGTGCTTCCCGCTGCATGAGGCTACCGAGTCACTGGGGCTGGGCCTTGAGAAACTCGAAGGCCCGGGCCGGGCGGAACGCTCCTGAAGCATCGCCGCTGTAGGTCTCGCCGCCAGTGAGCGGCAGCCGTCTCACGCCCGCCCCAGCCGTCAAGTCGACCCGTTCCAGTGGCACCCAGAAGACCGTCGGACTCGTCGCCGAGTCGAAATAGAGCACCCGATCCTTCTGGTCGTGGACAGTCCGCCAGATGGTGCTAGCCACGTTCGGCTTGCCCGCTGTCGTGATGCCCAGCGGGGCCGATGCATTCCGAATCACGCTGAAGACTGAGGCGATGGCCTCGATGCCGGTGCGGTCGTGGGGAATGGCGTCGATGTAATATCTCGTCCGCACGAAGCGGTCGCTGGCCCGAATCGTGCCGGGCAGCATGACGTCACCGCCAATTTCCTGCCAATAGGCGTCGAGGGCGAGTTGCTCGTCATAAGGAGGCGAGTTGGTCATCACGGTGTACTGCCGACCGTGGTGGATCTTCAGTTGACCACCCAAAAACTCAAAGATTGCCGAATCACCTGACAGGTCCGAGATCGCCAGATGCCCGACACCGGCTTCACCGTTGGGCAGCACTGGGGCAATGATCGTGAACGGTTCCTGCTCAAGCGCGGTCACTGCCTCGGCTACCGTTGCATACGAGTCGAGGACAAACTGAGCCCACCCGCCGATCGAGAGGTTGGGACGGCCAGCCACCGGTGCGCCGTAGTCACTCTCAGCCAGGTAGAGCGTATTGGCGACGAGTCCCTTCTCGTTCATGCCATCCACGCTCGCCACACCATAAAAGCTGACTGCCACCGAACCATACCTGCTCGTCCATTCGAGGCTCCCGGGCCCGCTGTTGCCGTGCCGCCGCATGCCCCGCGGAAAGATCCAGAGCTCTGACCCCGGATCCTCCACCCAGTCCATCGACCGGCCCACAACCACCGTGCCGTCAGCAAAGCCTTTGAGGCAGCGGGTACAGGCATCGGCGGGAAGGGGCCCTAGAGCAGCAAGAGCGGCAACAATGACTGCTTCTGCGAGATGGCCTCGTGTGGTACCGAGTCTGTTCATGCCTTGATTCCTGAGGTGGCGACGAGGTGGTCATGACGGCACCTGAGTCTATGCGTGACGGGGTTGTTAGTAGAATCAGGCAAACCTGGTAATGCCCTGCAGGGCCCACCCCCCGCGACCCCCGCATGGACACCTCGCCAGGAACGGCCAGTCACCCCTAGCAGACTGTGGAAAGAGTCTACCACCGCTTGGATGCGGCAATCGGCAAACCCGAAAACCCTCGGCGTTTCTGGGTGTTGCCCACGTGGTCTCTTGTTCGCCCGCACTCGCAGGCAAGGGCCATGGATGGCTAGACTGGTGTTCGCGTGCGGGCAGCCTCAGAAGGCCCTACGTTTTCGCTCGTTCCCCCCTCCAGACAAAGGATCTTCAGCATGCAGGCTTGTCATTGGCTCATGATCGCGGCCTTGACCGTCGGGCTCTCTCTTGCTTCGCCTTCCCACGCGCAGGAAGCGGCCACGCGGCCACGCTGCTTCCTCGATATCACGGCCGACGGCCAGCCCCTGGGCCGAATCGTGGTGGAACTCCGTGCGGATGTCGTGCCCAAAACCGCTGAAAACTTCCGTGCGCTCTGCACCGGCGAGAAGGGCTTCGGCTACAAGGGCAGTTCCTTCCATCGGGTGATCCCCAACTTCATGTGCCAGGGCGGCGACTTCACCAACCACAATGGGACCGGCGGGAAGAGCATTTACGGAACGACGTTCGCAGACGAAAACTTTACGCTCAAGCACACTGGCCCGGGCGTGCTGAGCATGGCCAACGCCGGCCCCAACACCAATGGCTCGCAGTTCTTCCTCTGCACGATCAAGACCGATTGGCTCGACGGCCGGCATGTCGTCTTTGGCCAAGTGGTCGAGGGCATGGACGTCGTCAAGCAGATGGAAGCCCTTGGGTCACCATCGGGCCGCACCCGCGTCACACTGAAGATCGCTGACTGCGGCGAACTCAACCAGCAGCCCGCGCCGTGATCCCAGGCCCCCTGGCAGATGCCCGCGTCGGCTCATCATGCCAGGCACGATCCAATGAGAGGGATCAGGTGGATGGTACGGGCTCCGAGACCAGGACACACCAAGCGACACGCTGTTTCAGCCGCCGTTGCTGGCATGCCGTCGGCTAGGCTTCGACAGTAAGGGCATCACGCTGTTCTGTCTTGGTCTGGTCATGAAGCCACTCTTCTGTTCGCTCACCGGCCTGCGTCTCCTCTGCTGCCTGGCGATTGCGCCTGCGGCAACCTGCTGCCATGGCCGAGAACTCGACACCGCACCGCAGGGCCGCAGTCAGCCGCGAACGGTCTCGACCACGATCGTCGGTCATGCTGAGGGGGCCTTGGCTCGGCTCAACTGGTCACCTGTCCCAACGCCACCAGCACTGCCGACGGCGAGCCTGCTCGGCCTTCTCTCCCCGCGGCTGAGCAGCGGTCTCACCAGCCACCAATTCGGAGGCCTGCAGACCCGCGACGGGCGGCTCGCCGGCCTCGGCATGCTTTCTCCCCGCCTTGCACCGGCTCTTGTCCTCATTCGCTTCCCACCAGCCAGCCTGCGGGAACGAATACTCTATGGCGTTGCCGTGCTCTCGCCGCGGGCCGCGGTGGCCATTGAGATGCTGCGGGAAGGTCGCCGACGGGCGAAACGCCACCGGCATCGCTGATCGGGACGTCCCCGAACGAGGACACCCGTCCCGATTCTCAGCGCTCAGCGAGCCTTCCAGGCCACACTGCAGTCGCCTGAGACTCTATGCTGAGAGCCGCCAGAACGATTGCACGCAGCCACCCGTTGGGCCGCTTCGCAAACCCACTGCTCGGCTGTGAAACTGGCTGGAAGACTGGGGACCGGTTCGGGCTGAACCCCGTGATCCTCATGCGAAATGGACAGATGCGAACCCGCAGAAAATCGTTTCTTCGACTGTTGCCTGCCACGCTAGCGGTGATGTTCTCACTGGTGGTCGCCACCGCAGCACCGCCCAGTTCACCAACCGCCGAGCCAGATAGAGAAGCCTCAACGAGTGAAGCTGAACTGGCTCGCTACGCCGGCAGTTGGCAGGTGGTTACCATCGAGGCCAACGGGACCGTCTCCGCTGAGACCAGCCGAGTCATCGTGGTAGACAACCGACCAGACGGCAGCTGGACGCTTACCGTCGATGGCCAGGAGATTGCCAGCGGAACAAACTCACTTGATCCGCTCGCAGTGCCCAAGGCCATCGACATCACCATTACGGAAGGCCAAGGCAGCGGGAGTGTCCTGCGGGGCATCTACGAACTCTCCGACCAAACCCGGCGGCTCTGCTTTCGGGGTGGTACCGGCTGGCGGCCCCGCGAGTTTTCTGGTGCCGCCGGCTCCGACAGCGTGCTCGTCACGTTTCAACGTCGGTAAGAAAGCCTGACCCAGCACGTCTCGCCAGGCTCAACCGACAGGTTCGCCGCCCTCGGCTGGCTCAGGTAACGCGAGCCTGCGGGGAAGGGAGCCATCACAACGACTGGCAGTCAGTCCACCAGATGGCAGGCCACCTCATGCCCAGCGGCGACCGGCCGCAGGGTAGGGACCTCGCGGGTGCAGCGGTCTTCTCGCAACGGGCAGCGGGTATGGAACGGACACCCGCTCGGTGGATTGACCGGACTGGGTACGTCACCGGCAAGCACCACCCGCTGCCGCGTCCGCTCCTGGGCCGGATCGGGCAAGGGAACCGCTGAAATCAAAGCCTGTGTGTAGGGGTGCCGAGGCTGCTCAATGATCGTGTGCGTGGCTGCCAGTTCAACGATCCGGCCGAGGTACATCACGGCAATCCGGTCACTCACATGCCGCACTGCGGCCAGATCATGAGCAATAAAAATCAGCGTCAACTGCAAGTCGTTTCGCAGGTCGGCCAGCAGGTTGATGATCTGTGCCTGAATCGAGACATCGAGCGCACTGATCGGCTCATCAGCAACGATCAAATCAGGCCCGAGGGCCAAGGCCCGGGCAATTCCGATCCGCTGCCGCTGGCCACCAGAGAATTCGTGTGGATAGCGGCGAATCACCTGGGGATCGAGACCGACGGTCTTGAGCAGGTGCTGTACCCGTTCCCGCCGCTGGCTGCCGCTGGCGACGGCAAAGTTCCGCAGTGGCTCCGCCACAATCGCCTCAACCGTCATCCGGGGGTTCAGCGAGGCAAACGGATCCTGAAAAATCATCTGCATCCGACGACGAAGATCCCGCAGCCTCCGATCCCACCGCCAACGACCTCCTCGCTGCTGCCAGAACTCGTGAATTGGCTGGCCATCAAAAATCACCTCGCCCGCCACCGGCCGCAGCAACTGCAGCACGGCCCGACCGGTGGTCGACTTCCCACAGCCGCTCTCACCAACCAGTCCGAGCGTCTCCCCGCGGGCCACTGAGAAACTCACGCCATCGACCGCTCGGACCTCACCGGGCTTCCCGCCGAACCAGCCACCCGAGCCCGACACGGGAAACCGAACAGCCAGATCCCGCACGTCGAGTAGGGGTCGATCGGGTGGTGACACCGAAGTGCTCATCAGGCAGCCCCCGCTTCCCAGCAAGCCGCCCGGTGCGTCGGTGACGCCACCATCACCTCAGGATACTCCTGCCGGCACCGGTCACCGGCTCGATCACACCGAGGATGAAAGGGACAGCCACCCGGCAGATGTCCCAGATCGGGCGGCAGCCCGGGAATCGCTGGCAGCGACTCCTGGGCCGGTGTATCGAGCCGGGGCATGCTGGCAAGCAGCCCCCGGGTGTAGGGATGGAGCGGCCTGGCAAACACCTCAGCGGTCGTGCCTTCCTCCACGATCCGACCGGCATACATCACCGCGACCCGATCGGCCGTGCCGGCCACCACCCCGAGATCGTGCGTGATGAGCACCACTGCCGTCCCGAGCGTGTCCTGCAGGTCGCTGATCAGTTCCAGGATCTGAGCCTGAATCGTCACATCAAGCGCCGTGGTCGGTTCGTCCGCAAACAGCACCTCCGGCCCGCAGAGCAACGCCATCGCAATCATCACCCGCTGCCGCATGCCACCCGAGAACTGGTGGGGGTGTTGATCAATTCGGCGATCGGCATCAGGAATCCCGACCCGGGTCAGCATCTCAACTGCCGCCTGTCGGGCCGCGGCCCGGGTGGCTCCCTGGTGCACCTCCAACACCTCGGTCAACTGTCGGGCCACGGTCAGGTACGGGTTCAGGGCAGTCAGGGGATCCTGAAAGATCATGGCCAGGCGATTGCCACGCAACTGGGCTACCTGCCGCTCCGACACACTGAGCAGATCTCGCCCACCAAAGAGAATCTCACCTGTTGGATGGACGGCTGGTGGCATTGGTACCAGCCGGAGCGCCGAAAGACAGGCGACGCTCTTGCCCGAGCCACTTTCCCCAACGATACCGAGCGTCTCACCCCGGCGGACCGCAAAGCTTACCCCGTCGACTGCCTTTACGACCCCGTCAGCAGTGTGAAAGTGGGTCCGCAGATCGCGCACCTCAAGGACCGTCTCCCGGCTGGCTGGCTCGCTGGCTGTTTGCACGTGCATCTCCATCACCTGCGCCATGCCGGCCATCGCGCCCGTAAGAAACGAGAACTGGACGACATTTGCCCAAATAGCCTCTTCACGACGAGTCACGCCGGGCTTGTCACCGAGCGGTTCACCACGCAGCGAATCGGCCCATCTGTCAGCCACCCAACCGTCTACATGTCTCGAGGCCCCACAATGTACCTCGTACGTTCTGGTCGCGTCTCCGTCCTTCTGGTGGGTCTGCTGCTTGCAGCAGCAGACGCTGCTCCGCCTGACCCCTATGACCTCGTCATCTACGGTCCGACCAGTGCTGGCGTCGCAGCGGCCGTGCAGGCCAAACGGATGGACCTTGAGGTGATCGTCGTTGGCCCCGACACGCATCTAGGGGGTCTCTCGGCCAGCGGCCTAGGCTGGACAGACAGCGGCAACAAGACAGTCATCGGTGGCGTCGCCCTCGAGTTCTACAAACGGATCTTTGCCTCATACGACAGGCCCGAAGCCTGGACCTGGCAGAGCAGAGCCACCTACGGCAACCGCGGCCAGGGCACGCCGGCAATCGACGGTGAAGGGCGGGCGATGTGGGTCTTTGAACCACACATTGCCGAGCAGGTCTTTGAGGACCTCGTTCGTGAACACGGCATCACGGTACACCGGGACGAATGGCTCGATCGTTCGGGCAGTGGTGTGACCATGGCCGCCGGACGCATCCAGTCCATCAGGATGCTCTCCGGCCGGGAATACACCGGGCAGATGTTCATCGATGCCACCTACGAAGGCGACCTGATGGCCGCAGCGGGCGTCCGCTACACCATTGGCCGTGAATCAAATAGCACCTACGGGGAAACGCTCAATGGTGTACAGATCAAGCATGCTCGATCTCATCAATTCACCAACGATGTCTCGGCCTACCGGGTTCCGGGCGACCCCCGCAGTGGCCTGCTGCCTCGCGTGCAGGCTGGCAGCCCGGGCGAACCGGGGGCGGGTGACCAGCGGGTGCAGGCCTACAACTTCCGCATGTGCCTGACCCGGGTGCCGGAAAACCGCATTCCCTTCCCACAACCGCCCGGCTACGACCCCGCCCAGTATGAACTGCTGCTGCGGGACCTCCTCGCCGGCTCGCGGCACATTCGCGGCAAGTTTGACATGCTGCCCAACCTCAAGACTGACACCAACAACGCTGGGTCCTTCTCCACCGACAACATCGGCATGAACGATGACTACCCCGATGCGAGTTACCAGCGGCGACGGGCGATCATTGCCGAGCATCGGACGTACCAGCAGGGCTACTGCTACTTCCTGGCGAACGACCCACGGGTGCCAGAGGATGTCCGGAAGTGGTACGGTGCCTGGGGCTTGGCCAAGGACGAGTTCCGCGACAACGGACACTGGCCACACCAGATCTATGTCCGTGAAGCTCGCCGGATGGTTGGTGACCTGGTCATCACTGAAAATCACCTGCGGCGGACAATTCCGACGGCCCGACCGATTGGCATGGGCTCTTACAACATGGATTCCCACCATGTGCAGCGGTATGTCGATGAGCATGGCTTCGTCCGCAACGAAGGCGACATCCAGGTCAACCCGGGTGGACCCTACCCCATCGACTACGGGGCAATCATCCCGCAACGCGACGACTGCCAAAACCTCTTTGTCGTCTGCGCCGTTTCAAGCTCTCACATTGCCTATGGCTCGATTCGGATGGAGCCGGTCTTCATGATCCTCGGCCAGAGTGCCACCACTGCCGCCGCCCAGGCCCTTCGTGAGGGCGTCGCTGTGCAGGATATTGACTACGCCAGGCTTGCCCGGCGACTCAAAGCCGACGGCCAGGTGCTCGCCTATGCCGCCCCTCCTCAGCCCACCCCAGGCATTCCTGCCAAGACTATCTCTGGCATTGTTGTGGATGATGCCCAGGCAACGACCACTGGCTCGTGGACAGGTTCAACAGCCCTCCGGCCCTTCGTCGGCTCCGGCTATCGCCATGATGGCAACGCCGGAAAGGGGAGCCGCACGATCACTTTTCAGACTCCCCTGGAGCCTGGCCTGTACACCGTCTGGCTGTCCTACACCCCCGCTGCCAACCGCGCAACCAATGTCCCGGTTGTCATTCGTCATGCAGGCGGTGTCACGCGACTCCAGATCAACCAACAGACACCGCCACCACGCGATGGTCTGTTTGTCTTGCTGGGCCGTTATTCCTTTGGTGACAGCGGTGCCGTTGAGGTCTCGAACCACAATACAAACGGCCATGTTGTTGCTGATGCGGTACGCTTCCAACGAGACGACACGTGATTGGCTCGATTGTTTTAAACCTCCGAAAGCCCTTGTCTCATGAAGCCGCTGTTCCTGGTCTTGCTCCTGTCGCTCGCTGCGATCCTTCACACCTCTGGTGCACACGCAGTGGCACCAGTCGAGCGACCCAACATTCTGATCATCCTCGGCGACGACATCGACCGTGACATGCTCGGCCCCTGGGGAGGGCAGGCCCACACACCGCACCTCGACCAACTGGCTGCCGCTGGTGTCCGGCTGGAGAACGCCTACGCCAATGTCGCCATGTGCGCACCGTTCCGGCAGGAATTCTTCAGCGGACGCTGTGCCTGGCGAACCCGTGCCATTCCCAACCATTCCCATTCAGTGGCTGGCACCACAAGCCTGCCGCACTACCTGCGGCCCCTCGGCTATCGAGTGGGACTGCTTGGCAAAAAACACATTGGTCCGCCAGCAGCCTATCCGTTCGACAACGTCGGCACCCTGCCCAAAACAGCCGACCCCAACCCTGAGGCACTCCAGCAGGCCAAACAGTACATCACCTCGGCTCGTGATGCGGGTGACCCCTTTTGCCTGGTGATTGCTTCACACGATGGGCATGGGCCCTACACCCATGGTGATCGTAGCCGCTACCCACCAGCAGCGGTCGCGATTCCCGCCGATGCCATCGACACGCCGAGGTACCGCCAGGAACTCGCCGCCCATCTTGCGGAAGTCAGCAATCTCGATGCCCTCGTCGGCCATCTCCGCGACCTGCTTCGGCAGGAAGGGCTGACAGACAACACGCTGGTTCTCTTCTGTTCGGAGCAGGGCAACGCCTTCCCCTTTTCAAAATGGACCTGCTTTGATGATGGCCTGGCGTGCGGCATCATTGCGGCCCTCCCTGGGGTCATCCCTGCGAATACATCCTGTGCGGAACTCACCTGGGTAGCTGACATCGCCCCCACCCTGCTCACGGCAGCCGGCGGCAACCCAGCCTCGTTTCAGTGTGACGGGAAGAGCCAGTGGAACAACTGGCTCGGCAACCACCAGCCGGTTCATGAATACGCCTACGGAATCTTTGCCAACTGCAACATCATCAACAACAGGGACCGAATCTTCCCCATTCGTTCGATTCGTGACACCCGCTATACGCTGATCTGGTCCCCCCGAGCCGCCGAAGAGGTCACGTCGAATGTCACGCTCACCCAAGCACTCCGACTCACCCAAGGAGAGACACTCCAGGGAACACCCGACGCTGCCGCCTCGTGGGTCCTCGCTGCTGGTAGCAATGCGGAAACACAAGAGCAACGCTTGGTTGAGCGTCTCCATCACCGTCCCGAATGGGCACTCTACGACCGCGTGAAAGACCCCGAGGAACTCGAGAATGTGGCCGGGACAGCAGCCTCCGCTGCCGTTCAGCACCGCCTGCAGACAGCGCTGCAAACATGGCTCGAGCACTGGAATGATCGCGATCCAGTGCAAACGGAAAAGCAGTTTTTGAAAAAGCAACGTTGAGTGCCGCCATCCCGCTGGCACATGCTCAGAGCTAGCAAAGGCAGTCCTGAGCTGAGGTTCGACCCTGTTACCCGCGCGGAGCAAAAAGTACATGCGGCAAAGAATGTTGTGTCGAACCAAACCAACGGTCAACACGTTTTGCAACCTTGGTGGAATGTTGCTCATGGTGACCGTCTTTGGGCCAGGCCTTCCCCTCTGGGCAGCCGAACGCCCCAACATCGTCATCATCCTCTCTGATGACATGGGCTATTCCGATATCGGCTGCTACGGCAGTGAGATTCGGACGCCGACACTCGATCACCTCGCTGCCAACGGCATACGCTTTACGCAGTTCTACAACACTGGCCGCTGCTGCCCGACGCGGGCCAGTTTGCTGACGGGTCTCTACCCTCATCAAACCGGAATCGGGCACATGATGAATAATCGGGGACTTCCGGGCTATCGAGGAGATTTGAATGATCGCTGCCTGACCATCGCTGAAGCCTTGCGGCCTGCGGGCTACAAAAACTACATGGCCGGCAAATGGCATCTCACCAAGCAGACCGCACCGAAGAACGAAAGTGAAAAATACAACTGGCCCCTGCAACGTGGCTTTGACCGGTTCTACGGGACCATTCATGGCGCTGGTAGTTTTTTTGATCCCTTCAGTCTCGTCCGCGGGAACACGCTGATTTCGCCGTATGCCGACGAACAGTATCAGCCGGAGCGGTACTACTACACCGACGCGATTGCTGACCATGCTGCCCGGTTTGTTCGGGAACATAACGCTGATTCGCCGTTCTTTCTGTACGTCGCCTTTACCGCCGCCCACTGGCCGATGCATGCCCTGCCGGCAGATATGGAACAAACACGAGGGAGATACGCCGCTGGGTACGCAGCTGTTCGGAACGCCCGCTATCAGCGGATGCTCGCGTGTGGTGTCATCGATAAAGCGGCAACGACCCTTTGGCCACTGGAAGACGCATGGGGTGAGCAGGGTGCGTCATGGCACTGGGATGAACGCAACATGGAGGTCTACGCTGCCATGGTCGAGTCGATGGACCGGGGCATTGGCCGGATCGTGACAGCACTTACCGCAACTGACCAACTCAACAACACACTCATCTGCTATCTGCAAGACAATGGTGGTTGCGCTGAAACAATGGGGCGGAGACTGACCGGGCCCGCCCGATCGGAAGCTCCCTCATTGCCACCGATGGCAGACAGCGCGCTCCAGACCGACATGATTCCCAAGCAGACCCGTGATGGGTATCCAGTCCGCCAGGGCAAGGGGGTGATGGCCGGTCCAGCCGACACGTTCATCGGCTACGGCAAAGCCTGGGCGACGGTCTCCAACACACCTTTTCGCCGCTACAAACACTGGGTGCATGAAGGCGGTATCGCCACGCCACTCATCACACACTGGCCCGCTGGCATAATGAAACCCGGACGAACGGAGTCGACGCCTGGACAGCTGATTGACCTCATGGCAACCGCCGTCGACTTATCAAATGGAACGTACCCAGCCGAAAAGACACCTCTTGAAGGCGTGACACTGCAGCCGGTCTTCCAGGGGAACTCACTACGGCCCAGAAAGCTCTACTGGGAACACGAGGGAAACCGAGCGATCCGTGATGGTAATTGGAAGCTTGTGGCCGGTTTCAACGAACCCTGGTCGCTGCATGACATCAGCACCGACCGGTCTGAACAGCATGATCTGAGCAGCCTGCATCCCGAGCGGGTCAAAGCCTTGGCCGCAGCCTGGGACGCCTATGCAGCCCGGACACAGGTTGTCGACTGGCGGACCTTCAAGCCCAGGCCGAAGGCCCGCCGTCCCAAAGCCGATCCCACGCGATAAGGTCAGCGACTCGAGACACCCAGCAGCCACACTGCCTGGGCTCGTTCAGGTCCGCATCCGCGGGTCGAGAGCATCGCGGACACCATCACCGAGAAAGTTGAGCGCAAACAAGAGCAGGGTCATCACGCCACCTGGAAAGACGAGCGTCCACCAGAAGACGAGCATCTGATTGGCTCCGTCATTGATGAGGCTCCCGAGGCTGGGGCTTGGTGGCTGCACCCCAAGCCCGAGAAACGACAGGAATGCCTCCTGCAGAATCATCGATGGCACCGTCAAGGTAAAGGTGACGATCACCGGCCCGAGGGTGTTGGGAATGAGATGCCGAAAGACGATTGCTCGGCCCGGGGTGCCAAGACTGCGGGCAGCGAGCACAAAGTCCTGTTCTTTCAGGCTCATCACCTGCCCGCGAACCACCCGAGCCGTCAGGAGCCAGCCCACTGCTCCGAGGGCGAGGAACAACAGCAGCAGGCTCTTGCCGAGGATGGTGACGAGAATGATCACCAGGAACATGTAGGGCAGGGCATAAAGGATGTCGACGGTCCGCATCATCAGGCTATCGACGACGCCCCCGGCATAACTCGCCACGGCGCCGTAGATGGTGCCAATCGTGGCGGCCACGATCGCTGCCAGCAGTCCGACGGAAAGGCTCACCCGGCCACCCACCAGCACCCGCACCAAGAGATCGCGGCCGTAAAAGTCCGTGCCGAAGGGATGCTGCCAGGAGGGTGGCTGAGGACCGTAGGCGAGGTCCTGCGTCTGGGCGTCATAACCCCAGACGGCATGGAGAACCAGCGGGCCAACAAGGCAGGCCAGACCCACCAGCAGAATGATCAGCCCGCTGGCAACCGCCATGGAATTCTTCCGCAGCCGTCGCCAGGCGTCCTGCCAGAGCGAGGTTCCGGCAATCAGCGCATCGTCCGGGCGTGCCCCGGCAGCCAGGGAGTCATCAGCACCGGTCATGAGTAGTCGATCCGGGGGTCGAGGAGGCCGTAGAGCGCATCCACCACGAGATTCAGCAGCAGCAGAAAGAAGGCATACAAGAGCACGATGCCCATGACGAGAAAATAGTCACGGTTGAAGGCTGCATCGACAAAGTACGGGCCGATGCCGGGGACGTTGAAAATCTTCTCCACCACCACGCTGCCGGTGAGCATGCTGGCGATCGCCGGCCCGAGGTAACTGATGACCGGCAGCAGCCCCCCCCGCAGCATGTGCCGCCAGATAATGAGCCGCTCGGAGAGCCCCTTGGCCCGGGCTGTGCGGATGTAATCACTGCGGATCACCTCAAGCATGCCCCCCCGGGTCAGCCGGGCAATCGACGCGGCGTAGATCGTGCCTAGGGTCAGGCCCGGTAGGATCAGGTGGCGCCAATCGCCCCAGCCGGCCGGCGGCAGGAGATGCAACCGCAGCGACACCACCAGCACCAGCAGCGGACCCAGCACAAAACTCGGCACGCTAATGCCGACGAGCGCTGTTGTCATCGCCGCATGGTCCCAGGCGGTGTTCTGCCGCACCGCTCCGATGATACCAGCCGTGATGCCGACCAGCAGCGACCAGACCAATGCCACCGCGGCCAGCGACAGGGTGACTGGGAAGCCGGCTGCGATGATCTCGTTGACGGTCCGCTGGGGATATTTTGTGGAAAGACCAAGATCGCCTCGCAACAGGTTGCCGACATAGCGGGCGAACTGCTCCGGCAGCGGCCGGTCAAAGCCGTACTTCGCCTCCAGCTGCCGACGAATCTCCGGAGGAATCTCCTTTTCACTCGAAAACGGTGAACCGGGGGCCAGCCGCACCAGCGCAAACGAGGCGAGGATGATCACCAACGCCGTGGGCACCAGTTCGAGCAGTCGGCCGAGCAGATAGCGGGTCATCGACGCACCTCACTCGGTCGGCTGACCGACACAGCGTGGTCGCCTGCTGACGACTCACCGACGCCGCCATCAGCAGCAATCGAAATGTATTTCCACGGGTGGCGATCTTGGTGGTTCCCCCAGATGCCCCGTACATAGGGCTTGATCAACTGGCACCGCGTGTAGACGTAGAGGGGCAAGAGGGGCTGATCGGCGAGCGCCAGGGCCTCAGCCTTCCGCAACAGGGCCAGCCGCTGGTTGGGGTCGGCCTCTCGATTGGCCTCCTGCAGCAGCCGGTCATACGCCGGGCTCGACCAGCCTGAGTGGTTGTTGCCACAGTCACTGCGGAGTAATTCCAGAAAGGTATAGGGATCGGCATAGTCACCGATCCAGCCCATCCGACAGAGCTGAAAGTTCATTTGTTCGGCGTTGGCCAGGAACACCTTCCACTCCTGATTGGCCAAGGTAACGTCGATGCTAAGTTCCCGCTGCCACATCGCCTGGAGGGCCTCTGCCACCTGCCGGTGGCCCTCTGACGTGTTGAAGGACAGCGTGATTGGTGGCAGGCCGACGCCGCCGGCATGGCCGGCCTCGGCAAGCAATTGCCTGGCCGCGTCGGGATCGAAGACCGGCAAGCCGAGCCCCTCGTAGCCGGCCAGGCCATCCGGCACCAAGGCGGCCGCTGCAATCTGACCACCCCGGGTTACGTGCTTCACCAAGGCATCCCGGTCGATGGCCAACGACAAGGCCCGCCGCACCCGGGGATCATCCAACGGTGGCACCTTCGTGTTGATCCAATAGAAGTAGACCCCCAGATACGGATGGCGGTGGAAGTCCTGATAGCCAGCAAGGTGATCGAGAAACTCTGCCGGCAACGACGTATTGCCACCGGGCCAGTCAAACTCCCCGGCGGCGTACATGTTGAGCGCCGTCGTTGCGCTCTCCACCATCGCCACCCGGACGCGTGCGAGCGACACGCTGGCGGCGTCCCAATAGCATGGGTTTTTTTCAAAGACCATCCGCTGGCGGAACCGCCATTCAGTGAGCCGGAAGGGGCCGTTGCAGACAACATGCTCGGGCCGGGTCCAAAAGTCGGCATCGATGCCCCGACGGTCAAGTTCGGTAAACAGATGCCGGGGAATCGGCATGAATGAGTAGAAGCTCAAAAAATTCAGGAAGTAGGGCAGCGGATCGACCAGGTCGATCTCCAGCGTCAGGTCATCGACCGCCCGCACGCCAAGGCTGTCGACGGCCGCCTCGCCACGGGCGATGGCCGCACCGCCGGTGAAGATGAACCCGTTGCTGGCGTACTTGCTCGCTGTCTGCGGGTCGACGAGGCGGCGAAATGCGAACACAAAGTCGTGGGCCGTCAGGGGCTGCCCGTCCGACCATTGCGAGGGCCGGAGATGAAAGGTGTAGCGGCGGCCGTCTGCCGACACCTCCCAGTGGGTCGCCAGTGCCGGCAGGGGCGCAAGCGTCTGCGGGTGGGCCTGCACCAGCCCTTCAAAGGTGTTCCAGATGATCTCACCACCCGTGCTGTCCGAGCAGCGACTGGGGTCAAGCCATTCCGGCTCGCTGGAGTTGTTGATCCAGAGTTCGTCCGGACCATGCCGCGGCCGCACGGTGCCAAAGTACGGAGCCTGGCTTTCCTGGCAGCCGAGACCGGTTGCCATCAGCACCAGCAGGATCCCCCAGCGATGGCACCGTCTGAAATGCCCCATGCCTACCCGTCGCTGCAGTTTTCGCATTGTCCCTTCAGCAGCACCTCGGTGACGGCGCGAATTCCCGCCACCGGCTGTCCGTCCTGGCCTGTTCCGGGTTTGGGCGTGATGGCGACGCTGATCTCATCCAGACACGACACCTCGCCACAGGACGTGCAGACAAAGTGGGGGTGATCGTCCGCTTTGCCGTCAGGCGTGTGGTGTCGCTTCTCTTCGAACCGCCAGACATGGTCCCCAAGATCGACCCGGCTGGCGATGCCGGCCTCGGTTAGCTCCGTGAGATTCCGATAGATGGTCGCCCGATCGAAGCCCTCATCGGCCAGACAGTCGGCCATCTCCGCATGACTGACCGGCCCAGCAGCCTGCAGCAGCTGTCGCAACACCGCCACCCGCGCCCGCGTACACCGGAGGCCGGCGGCGCGGATGCGGCTCTCAAGTGTCGCGCGTGGTACAGGATGCTTGGTCATCGTCTGGCTTTCCTGCGGCGGCAGCCGCTGCCCTCGTGGTCAGCTATGCAGCCTACACCACAGCCACTGGGGTCAGCACCTCAATGATGGCCGCCATGAAGGCGGGCAAATCGGCAGGCTTGCGGCTGGAGACAAAGTGCCGGTCGACAACGACCGGCGTATCTTCCCAGATGGCACCGGCATTCATCAGATCATCCTTGATGCCAGGGCTCCCGGTGACTCGCACCCCCCGATAGACCCCGGCTGAAATCGGAATCCAGCCACCGTGGCAGATGGCCGCTACAAGCTTGCCGTGGGCGGCAAACTCCCGCACCACATCGAGCACCTTTTCATCCCGCCGCAACGCATCGGGCATCCATCCCCCCGGAATGATCACGCCGTGGAAATCGTCTGCCTCCATGTCGCCGATGGCAGCATCACTGGTGCAGGGGTACCCATGCTTGCCGGCGTAGGTGCGGCCCTGGCGGGTGCCGGCGATGGTGACATGCCCCCCGGCCTCTTCGATCCGCAACTTGGGATACCAGAGCTCGAGATCCTCGTAGGCGTCTCCGACAAAGGAAAGCAGCCGAATGCCCGCGAGTGGATGACGGTGGTTCAGGATGGTCATGGCAGAATCTCCAGCGCGTGTGTCAAAGCCTCAAACGTCCGAATCCGTTCTCGGGACAACCTCTCCCTCAACGGCATTATCGCCAATCGAGACGGTCCGTGTTGCGACATCTCTGCGGGCTGGCCCGAGCGGGCCGGGGGCCCAGCGGCATCGCTCCCGCAGCCACGCCGCGAGCCCGAACCCGCTTACCCCCCCACAAGGACTGGCCTTGCTAGCATGTCGGTTAGGCTCCGGCGGTCGCTCCGGTTTGACTCATGGGTCGATTCTCGCAGCTTTTTCCCGGTTTGGAAATTTTTGCTTGACGTCAGACGCCACGTCGCTACGATCACGCCCCGGCCATATGAAGTGGTCGAAGCGGTACAAACCACAATATCTTGCGATAGCATGCAGATGGACCTGCCCTCAGCCGTTCGCACCTGTCTTGGGGATTCGCTGGAGTGAATGACTCACTCCCAGAGTGCGAACCAGCCGATACCGCCTGTTGATAAACTATACACCAGTACACTTTGTTAGGCCCGTGTGTGGCCGCTTGTCCCGTAAGGAGTTCCTTTTATGACCCAATTCGATTCCTCCACCTCGGTTGCCTCCTCCGCCTCCCAGACCACCCCCGCCCCCGGGGCAGGCAGCAGCCAGGCGACACCCCAACGGGTCGGAATCGAAATTGAGCCAACGTTCTGCCCCGTCGATGTGGACAGTCCGTTTGATACCACCGAGTGGGAACTTCGCACCGCTGCCATCAAGGGCGAAAATGGCCAAGTCCTGTTTGAGCAGGCCGCCTGCGAAATCCCGGCTGCCTGGAGCCAACTGGCCACCAATGTGGTGGTCAGCAAGTATTTCTACGGTGAAATCCACACCGCCGAGCGGGAACACTCCGTCAAACAACTCGTCCACCGGGTCGCCCGCACCATCACCGACTGGGGCGTGGCCGATGGCTACTTCAAGTCGGCCGAAGATGGTGAGAACTTTTACCGCGATCTCGCCTGGCTCTGCGTCCACCAGCACGGTGCATTCAACTCACCAGTCTGGTTCAACGTCGGCCTCTACCACCAGTACGGCGTCAGTGGCGCCCCCTGCAACTGGCGGTGGGATGAGGCCCGCCGCGATGTTGTCCAGCCCGACAATCCCTATGAGTTTCCCCAGGGAAGTGCCTGCTTCATTCAAAGCGTCCAGGACAACATGGAAGACATCATGGACCTCGCTCGGAGCGAGGCGATGCTCTTCAAATTCGGCTCCGGCACCGGCACCGACCTGACCACCCTCCGCAGTGAAAAAGAAAAACTCTCTGGTGGCGGCAAGCCCTCGGGTCCGCTCTCCTTCATGCGGGTCTACGACCAGATTGCCGCTGTCGTGAAGAGTGGCGGCAAGACTCGCCGGGCCGCCAAGATGCAGTCCCTGAAGGTCTTCCACCCCGACATCATGGACTTCATTGAATGCAAGTCGAAGGAAGAAAAGAAGGCTCGTGTCCTAATTGAAAAAGGGGGCTACGACGCGAACTTCAACGGCGAAGCCTACAGTTCGATTCTCTTCCAAAACGCCAATCTCTCGGTCCGGGTCACCGACGAATTCATGGAGGCCGTCGATCGCGATGATTCCTGGACAACCCGGTGGGTCACCGACTCCTCCAAGGCTGGCCCCACCTACAAGGCCCGCGAGGTGATGAACCGCATCTCGGAATGTGCCTGGCAGTGCGGTGACCCCGGCCTGCAGTACGACACCACCATCAACCGCTGGCACACCTGCCCCAACTCGGGCCGGATCAACGCCAGCAACCCCTGCTCGGAATACATGTTCCTCGATGACACCGCCTGTAATCTGGCGAGCATCAACCTGATGAAGTTCCGCAAGCCCGACGGCGAATTCGATGTCGAACGCTTCGCTGCCGCCTGCCGGGTCTTTTTCATCGCCCAAGAAATCCTGGTCGATCACGCCAGCTACCCAACCGCTCGCATCGCCCGCAACAGTCACATGTATCGGCCGCTCGGCTTGGGCTATTCAAACCTTGGCAGTCTGTTGATGTCCGACGGCCTGGCCTACGACTCCAACGCTGGCCGCGGCGTCTGTGGCGCCCTGACCGCCATTCTCCATGGGGCTGCCAACCGCACCAGCGCGGAGCTGGCTGGAGCTGTCGGGCCCTTTGACGGCTTTGCTGCCAACCGTGAGCCGATGCTGCGGGTCATGCAGATGCATCGGGATGCCGTCGAAAAGATCGAAGCCTCCTGCCCGCCTGCCCTGACCGACGCCGCCCGCCAGATCTGGGACGATGTCCTCGCCGGTGGCCGCCGCAACGGCTATCGCAACGCCCAGGCGACCGTCCTCGCCCCGACCGGCACCATCAGCTTCCTGATGGACTGCGACACAACCGGTATCGAGCCAGACATCGCCCTGGTGAAATACAAGCAACTCGCTGGCGGTGGCATGCTCAAAATCGTCAACCAGACGGTGCCGCTCGCCCTGCGAAAGCTTGGCTATGACGAGCCTTCCGTCGAAAATGTCCTGGCCTACATCGACAAGAACGACACCATCGAAGGCTGCCCCGAAATCAAGGACGAGCACCTGCATGTCTTTGACTGTGCCTTCAAGCCGCGGCTCGGCAAGCGGTCGATTCAATGGCGGGCTCACGTGACCATGATGGCCGCCGCCCAGCCATTCCTGTCCGGGGCGATCTCAAAGACGGTCAACATGCCCCGCGAGACAACGCCCGAGGACATCGCCGGTGCCTACACCGAAGGCTGGCGACTGGGGCTGAAAGCCATTGCGATTTATCGCGACGGCTCCAAGGAAAGCCAGCCGCTGTCGACCAGCACCGAGGAGGACAAGAAGGCCGAGAAGGTAGTGGCCGCCCCTCGCCGCGAACGCCTGCCCGACACCCGGCGCAGCGTCACCCACAAGTTCAACGTGGGCGGGCACGAGGGCTACATCACGGTTGGCCTCTATGACGATGGCCGGCCGGGTGAACTGTTCATCACCATGGCCAAGGAGGGCAGCACCATCGGCGGGCTGATGGACTCCTTCGGCACGGCGGTCTCAATGAGCCTGCAATACGGCGTGCCGCTTGAGGTCTACATCAAGAAGTTCTCCCACACGCGGTTTGAACCCTGGGGCTACACCAAGAACCCTGACATCCCGGTTGCCAAGAGTCTGGTCGATTACATCTTCCGCTGGATGGGAATCGAGTTCCTGCCCGGGTACCGTGAGGCCAATCGGCCCGGCGGTGGCTCGAGCAGCAGCGGAGAGGCCTCCGCCGGAGACGACGGAGAAAGTGAGTCCAAGCCCGCCGCCACGATGGCGAGCGGGCGGGCCAGCGGGCAGGAAGCCACCAACGGAAAGCACACCACCTCAGGCGAACTGACGACCAGCCGCGGTCGCCACCCCGGGGGCAGCAACGGCAAGGCGACCGCTCGGGCAGCAACCCTCTCAGCCCCAAAGCGGCACACCGAAGGCACCGCCGCCCTCCTGGAGCGGGCCGGTCTGAAAATGGCTGAAGCACCCGCTGTTGGTGCCGAGGATCGGCAGAGCCAGTTCGCCAAGTTCCAGATTGATGCCCCCGCCTGTGACAACTGTGGCTCGATCACCGTTCGCAATGGCAACTGCTACCTTTGCCACAACTGCGGAAACAGCATGGGCTGTAGTTGACGACCAGTGCTCACGGAAAGACCGGGCGTCGTGCCCGGCTTTCCTGGGGGGCGGAGGCAGGCAAAGGCAAGGGTTGTCTGTAAGCACTGGAGCGGCTGGGCGACATCTGGGCAGCCATGGTCTGGGCAACGCCGCCCCCACAGTGACCCCAGTCCGGTCACTTCCGCTCTTGGCTTCCTGCGCACACGCACCGCTGGATGAGCGGATGAGGCGTTTGCGGTCTCGAGCGGGCCGCGAAGACAGGCAACGCTGGGCGGCTGGCCTCCGGCAACCTCAGGGCGTCCTGTCACTCGTGTCGCCCAGCGACCGCGAGCGGCTGTGGAAAGTTTGTTGAAGCCGGTCCCGTCATTGAGCCGAAACCTTGCTGTGGCCGCGAGGGTGTTTGCCCTCGGGGCCGCCAAGAACTTTGAATCGGCCGGTGTCCTTTGGCGGAGGTGCCACAACCAACGCGTTGATCCGGGCTCCCTTGGCTTCGGTGGTCGCACGACGACCGGGCCCGCGTCAGTCTCGCACAACACACTGTTCGCAGGACGGCGACTGGATTCACAGACGGCTCGGGGCGTACTTCGGAATGTCCCGGGCCGTTTTTCGATGGTCACGCCTTCTCGGTGAGGACCGCAACGGTCTCGAAGGCCTTGCCCTCGAGCATCTCAAGGGAGGCCCCGCCACCGGTCGACACGTGGCTAACCTTGTCCGCATAGCCCAACTGCTCGACCGCTGCCGCTGAATCGCCACCACCGATGATGGTGATCGCGCCGTTGGCGGTTGCCGCCGCCACCGCATCAGCGACCGCCTTTGTGCCGGCATCAAATGGCGGCAACTCAAAGACACCCATTGGGCCATTCCAGACAACCGTGCCGGCTCCGCGGATGATCTCCGCATAGGCGGTGGCTGTCCTCGGGCCAATGTCGAGGCCCTCAAAGCCGTCGGGGATTTCACCCGCTGCCACTACCTGTTTCGTGGCGTCACTCGAAAAGGCATCGGCACAGTGGGTGTCCATCGGCAGCACCAGTTTGTCACCCCCTTGGGTCAGCAGTTCCTTTGCCAACTCAACCTTGTCGGGCTCAACCAGTGACGTACCTGTCTTGCCCCCCTTGGCCAGCGAAAAGGTGTAGGCCATCGCTCCACCAATCAGCACATGGTCACAAATTTTCAGCAGGTTCGTGATCACCGCGATTTTGTCGCTGACCTTCTTGCCACCGAGAATCGCCACAAAGGGCCGCTTGGGCTGGCCAATGGCATCAGAGAGATACTGAATCTCCTTCTCGACCAGAAAGCCGACTACTGCCGGTTTGCCGGCCTCAGTCATTGCCTTGGGAACGGCATACATGCTCGCCTCGGTGCGGTGGCAGGTGCCGAAGGCATCGTTGACATAGGCATCGGCCAGACCTGCCAGTCCAGCAACATAGGCCGGATCATCTCCTTTTTTCTCACCCGGGTTGAAGCGAACGTTCTCGAGCACCAGTACCCCCCCGGCCGGCAGCGTTGCCGCCTTTGCCACAGCGTCCGCGCCACCGGTGTCGGTGGCCAGGGCAACTGGTGCCCCGAGCAGTTCCCCCAGTCGCGTGGCGACCGGCGCCAATGACAAGGCCGGGTCAGCAGCTCCCTTCGGCCGGCCGAGGTGACTCATCAGCACAGCCTTGCCACCGCGGTCGATGATCGACTTGATCGTCGGCAACGCCATCCGGATCCGGCGGTCGTCAGTGATCGACCCTGCGTCATCCTGCGGCACGTTGAAATCAACGCGGACGAGAACGGTCTTACCGGCGGGATTGAGATCGGCGATCGACTGCTTGGCCATTGGGGGCGGCTCCTGGTGCAACGTGGACACGTGGTGAAACAACAACCCGTATTTCACCGCAGGAGGGCTGCCGCTGCAAGGCTAGGGGCTGGCTCCCGCCAGCGTGCCAAAGACCTTCACGTTGGTGAAGTCATTCATGTCGTCAAACGAACCGATGCCGACGCGGCCCGAGGTGAAAGTGTGGTCGGTTACGTCCATCAACGGGGTTTGCATGTCGTCGAAATAGACGGCAATTCGTCCGCTGTCGGAGTCCCGCTCAAGTTTCACGGTATGCCAACGGTCATCCCAGGGCACCGGGGTGGTATTCGTGGTGAGGGCCCGCCGGGGGGCTCCGTCGACAATCATGATCTGGCCACTGGCTGGATCGGGCTTGGCACCGAGGTGCACGTAGTAGAAGTGCTCGGGATCACGGTAGTTGAAAAAGATGCAGCAGTCGCGGTGCGGGCCCGTGTCGAACGTACTTTTGACCTCGAGGGTGATCACCGTGTCGGTGAGTTCCAGGTCTTTTACCAAGGCTCTGTTGTGGGGGCTGCGAACCGGCGGCTGATAGTTGCTCTTCCGGCGGTTGATCCCCCAGACCACCCGATCACCATCACGGGCCAGCGTCCAGGCTGCCGGGTCGGTCGGCTCCCAACGATCACAGCCCTCGGCAAAGGTCTCCGTAAAGACGAGGGCCTGTCGTGGCTCAAGGGCAGCGCTCTGTGTGGGAAAGGTTGTTCCCGCAAGAAGGAAGAGTCCAGCCCAGCAGGTGAGGAAGCGGATCATTGATGTGAGCCTCATGACGAGAGGGGAACCATCGACGCACGCGCGGTAGGCTAGATCGTGTGGGCCATCCTCGTCAATTTATGACCAACGCGAGATGACGGTCCCCACACGTGATTTTTCCACACGCCTCTCAACCAATCCGCTCATGTCCCGCTCCGAAGACCCCGTCCAAGTGCTGCTCGATTCCTTTTCCAGGCTCGTTGGCCGTGAGTTGATTCCCCGAACCGGCAACCCAGCCGAGCAGGCGAAACGGCTCTTTACGGCGGCCTTCGTCGTCGTCGCTCACGGCACCGAGGCTGATCCAGTCCTCAGCTACGGAAACGCCCAGGCACTTGCCCTCTGGGAGATGTCCTGGGAAGAGTTTACCCGGACCCCCTCGCGGCTGACCGCTGAACCTGTGCACCGTGACGAGCGGGCCAGGTTGTTGGCACGAACCCATGACCATGGCTACGTTGATGACTATTCCGGCATCCGAATCTCCCAATCCGGCCGCCGGTTTCGCATCGAACAGGCGATCGTCTGGAACCTCAGCGACTCCGCCGGCACCCACCTCGGTCAGGCGGCTACCTTCGACCAGTGGGTGCCCCTGAAGTCATAAGCATGCCTGGCTTCAGGACATTCCCCCCAAACGTTCCCTCTTTCCACGCTTCTTGTCCCCGCTTCTCATCCCTTGGAACACGCCACTATGTTTCTGGCCTCTCGCTCCCTGCCTGCCTGCTTCCTCATCGCTCTCACGCTTGCTGCCACACTTCCAGCAGGAGCAGCCGTGTCAGACCATCCCCCAAACGTCATCTATATCCTCGCGGACGACCTCGGCTACGGAGATCTCTCCTGCTACGGACAGAAGAAGTTCGGCACACCCAACATCGACCGGTTGGCACGGGAAGGGATGCGATTGACCGGGCACTATTCCGGCAACACCGTCTGCAGTCCTTCCCGGGCGGTCCTCATGACCGGCCGCCACCCTGGCCATTGCCACATCCGGGGCAACGGTGACGAAGCAACCTCTGTCCGGCTCTGGCCCGAGGACATCGTGCTTCCCGAGGTCTTTCAAGCCGCAGGGTACGCCACCGGGGCCTTTGGCAAGTGGGGTCTCGGCATCACCACCGTGGAAGGCCGGGGCAACCCCCTCGCCAATGGGTTCGACGAATTCTACGGCTGGAAGAGTCAGTCGATTGCCCACACCTACTACCCAAGCAGCGTTGTCGAGAACGGCCAAGAAATACCCTTGGAACCCGGCACCTACGTGCATGAACTGATCATGGACAAGGCTCGCGCCTTCATCCGCCACAATGCCTCGGCCCAAAAACCATTCTTTTGCTACATCCCCACCGCCGTGCCCCACGCTGCCATGCACGCCCCCAAAGCCCTGCACGAAAAGTGGCGGAAAAAAATGCCGCAGTTTGATCACGTCATCGGAAAGTATCCTGCCGGACCAGATGAGTCCTGCCCTGATGTCATCAACCCGATTGCCGGCTTCGCCGCTATGATGGAACACCTCGACAACGAGGTTGGGGAAATCCTCCGTCTGCTTGCTGACCTTGGCATCGATGAAAACACGCTGGTGCTGTTTGCCAGCGACAACGGTGCCCACCGGGAAGGGGGCCACGACCCGGACTTCTGGAACTCTACCGGCGGCCTCCGCGGTCAGAAACGCGATATGCACGAGGGGGGCATTCGGTCACCCCTGTTGGCTCGCTGGCCGGGCACGATCAAAGCTGGCGCAACCAGCGATCACCTCAGCGCCTTCTGGGATGTGCTGCCAACTATGGCCGAGCTACTCGGTCAGCCGTCGCCCGCAGGTGTTGATGGTATTTCGTTCCTGCCAACACTGATGGGCACCCCTGACCGCCAGCAGCAGCATGAATCGCTCTACTGGGAATTCCACAAACGCAAACTCTTTTCACGGGCAGCCCGCATCGGCAGTTGGAAGGCCTATCAGGAAAACGGGAAGCCCTTGGAACTCTTCGATCTGTCAGCCGACCCGGGTGAAACAACCAACGTGGCTGCTGAACACCCGGAGATCGTCAAGCAGATGGAAGCAGTCTTCCGCGAATCCCATCAGCCCCTCGCGGCCAACCGGAAAGAGGGCTGACAGCACGAGAAGGGCGACCGTCGCACGGCCCCCTTCCAACGGTATCTACACGTCGAGGTTCCGTACGTCGAGCGCGTGCCGCTCGATGAACTCCCGACGCGGCTCGACCTTCTCACCCATCAGCACGCGGAAGAGGTCGTCTGCGGCAGCCGCATCGTCCATTGAAACCCGCAACAGGGTGCGGTTGGCCGGATCGAGGGTGGTCTCCCGAAGTTCCTCGGCATTCATCTCACCCAGCCCTTTGAAGCGGGTGATCGAAAGCCCCTTCTCCCCAGCCCGACGGACCGCCGCCAGCAGGCCCCGCAGATCCTCGATGCCAATTTCATTCTCACCCCGGCGGAGGAGATAGCGGGGTTCTTCGGTTCCGGTCCGATCCTCTGGCATCAGGCTTTCAATGGCGAAGCCCATCGCCTCAAGTTCCTTCAGCCCGGCATTGATACTTCTTACCTCATGGAGGTCGATCACGATCAACTGCTGCTCGACCAACGCGTCGTTCGCCGCTCCACCCCCGCCCGGCTTGTTTTCATCGGCCTTGCCCGCTTGAAGTTCCCCACCGGTTGCCTCCTCCTTGCTTTCTACAAAGGCCTCCAGTTCATCGCGACTGGTGAACCAGTGCTCCTCGGTGCCAAAAAAGACGTGGTACATCGGCAACTTGCCGCTCCCCTCTTCCCGCCGCCCGGCATGGTCCCGGAGGCTGATCCCCCGGCGTTCCAATGCCAGCAGGGCATCCTCAAGGCCCGCCAGGGTGCGGCAGAGTTTTTGCATCCCCTCGCCGGCTATCTCTCGACCATCACCGGGTAGGAAGACGCCCTCGCCCAGGCCCTGGTCAAGCAGCTGGTTCTTCATCTCCTCTTCAGTCTGCACGTAGTAGGTCTGCTTCTTGCTCCGCACTCGAAAGAGCGGGGGCTGGGCGACGTAGACATGGCCAGCCGCGACCAGTTGATACATCTGCCGATAGAAAAATGTCAGCAACAACGTCCGAATGTGGGAGCCGTCGACGTCGGCGTCGGTCATGATGACCACCTTGTCATATCGTCGCTTGCCGAGATCGGCCTCCGGTCCAATGCCTGCCCCGATGGCCGAGATCACACTCCGCACCTCTTCATTGGCCAGCACCTTATCTTCCCGGCTCTTGTAGGCATTGATGATTTTTCCCCGCAGTGGCAGGATCGCCTGATACTCACGGAGCCTGCCACCTTCGGCCGAGCCACCGGCGGAATCACCCTCCACCAGATAGAGTTCACAGCGTTCGACGTCCTTGCTGGTGCAGTCGCGGAGTTTGCCCGGCAGGCCACCCCCAGAAAGGGCACCTTTCCGTTCGCGGAGGAGTGCCTTTGCCTTCTGGGCGGCCGTCCGCGCCTCAGCGGCCAGCACCCCCTTCTGAACGATTGCCTTGGCACTCTTGGGATGCTCTTCGAGGTACTTGCCGAGGAACTCACCAACCGCCGAGTTGATGATGCTCTCGACCTCGCTGTTTCCAAGTTTTGTTTTGGTCTGCCCTTCAAACTGTGGATGGGGCACCCGCACACTGACCACTGCGGTCAGTCCCTCACGGACATCATCTCCGGTCGGAATGAGATCCTTGTAGATGCCGCTTTTCTTCCCATAGGCATTGATGCTCCGGGTCAGCGCTGAGCGAAATCCTGAGACGTGTGTGCCCCCTTCGTTCGTCGAAATATTATTGACGTAACTGTGCACATTCTCCGTAAACTCGCCGGTGTATTGCAGCGCGATGTCCCAGGAAACCCCTTCGTTTTCTCCTTGCAGAGCGATCACATCTGGATGAATGGCATCACTTGAGCGGTTGAGCCATTCAATGAATTCCTCCACGCCCCGTTCGTAGAAAAACTCCTCCGTCTGGCCACTGGCTGCGTCGGTGAAGACAATCTTCACCCCAGAATTGAGGAAGGCGAGTTCCTGGAGCCGCCGCGAGAGAATGTCCCACGAAAACTTTGTCTGTGGAAAAATCTGCGGGTCCGGCTTGAACGTTGTCTTCGTCCCTGTCCCGCTGGCCGTTCCCATCTTGCGGACCGGACCGGTCGGCTCACCCCGTTGATACTCCTGCTGCCAGACGTGCCCCTCTCGGGAAACCTCGACCTCGCACCACTCGGAGAGAAAGTTCACCACCGTCACACCGACCCCATGGAGACCGCCTGACGTCTGGTAGGCCCCCTTCTCGAACTTGCCCCCAAATTTCAGCACCGTCATCACCCCTTCCAGGGTGGAAACCTCCCGGTCCATTTCCTCGGAAAGTTGCTCGTGAATGTCTGTCGGAATACCTCGACCATCGTCCTCGACTGTCACACTACCATCGACGTTGACCGTCACTGTCACCCGCTTGGCATATTCAGCCATGCATTCATCGATCGAATTGTCGACCACTTCGTAGACCAGATGATGCAACCCACGGGCGGTGTTGTCACCGATGTACATCCCAAATCGCTCGCGGACATGCTCGCGATCGGAAAGATGCTTCAGATCCGTACTGGTGTAGCCAGCCTGGTTTTGGTCGTCAGCAGGAGCAGGTGTAGCGTCGGCCATAGTCAGCTTTCAACGAGAGGAGGAATACGTGTGGATGATGGGAAAGGATGCCCGCGGTCAGTCCTGGCCTGAATCAATCAGCAGACGGCAACGAATGTCGGTGATGCCCTCGCCGGGCACCCGGGCCTGCAATTTCTTCAGCAAATCGCGTTTGTGAAATCCCATTTCTTGGACGAGGGCGGAATGGCTGACAAACACCTCCAGCACACCCCGTCGCACCGTGCCGGGTTGAGACCCACCACGAAAACTGAGGGGGACCACGTCGTTCCAGGCGTTCCTCAACGCATCGCTGCCCTGTTGGCGGTCGTAGCCCGTTCGGGCCATGAGGCGATTGAGGAGGCTGCCAAGCGAACGAGGATCGTTCATCAGGCCGGTGTCCCAGCGGAGTGGTTGACGAAGGACAAGCATCTGTCGGTACCGCCACGGTTAGTCAGCCGCCAACGGCATGACGCAGTAGCCATACCCGTCCTCGGTACGACAGACACAGGCGCTCTGCCCGTCAGTGAGTTCAACATCAATCGTGGTCGCCGGGTCGAACACCCGCAGAAACTCGTTCACAAACCGGGGATCAAGTTTGATCTGCACCGTCTCACCGCTGTAATCAATCGGCATCTCAACGCGACTCTGACCGCTCTCCGCAGACTGCCCGGACAACACCAATTGGCCCGATTCGAAGGTGAAGTCGACACCCTTGGATTGTTCGCTGGTCACAATCGCTGCCTGCCGCACCGCCGAGAGCAACGGACCGGCAACCAGTTTCACGGTGACGGCATCAGGCCGATCGGGGAACACATCCCGCCAGCGGGGAAAGCGTCCCTCGACCAAGCGTGCGGAAATGGTCGTATGACCGGTGTGAATGAGGATGTCGCTGCCTTGGACAGCAAGTTTGACCGGCGTCTCATTGTCACCAAGGCTGCGTTCAATCAGTTGCATCGCCCGGGCTGGCACAATCGGCTGGGTGGCAGGTGGCTCGCCCCCCTGCACCGCAGCGGGGCCTTCCATCTTGGCCAGCCGACGCCCGTCGGTTCCGACAGCGATGACACTCGCATCGGTCAATTCAACCAGGACCCCACCGAGGGCATATCGGCTCGACTCGTTATCCGTCGAAAAGACCGTCCGTCGAACCAGTTCGCGTACCAGCGGTGTCGTCAGTTCAAAGCAGGCATCACTGGGAAAGGTCGCCACGGAGGGAAACTCGAGTGGATCCTCAGCAGGGAGTCGAAACTGGCTCCGCGCCGCCTTGACGAGCGTCGCGTTGCCGTCTGACTCAATCTCGAAGGTGGTGCCTGGGGGACTCTCCCGCACGATCGCCATCAGCCTGGCACTGGGCAGCAAGACACTCCCGGCAGCCGACGTCTCAACCCCTTCAACCTCCGTGCGAATCCCGATCTCAAGGTCAGTCGCTGACAGAACTGCTGTGGCCCCATCAACATCAAGTTTGACGTTGGTCAGGACCGGCTTGGGCGAACGGGAAGGAACAACGGCCGCGGCCGTCTGCAAGGCCGCCAACAACGGCTCACGCGTGCAACGCAGATTCATGTGATCGCGATTTCCGCAGGAGGATGACTGAGACAACGACGCCTTCTCAGGCTCGCCAGGCTCCGGTCGAACTGAGTTCAGGAGAAGCCTGGGAATGGCGGTCTGAGGACCACTCAATCTACCCGATTTCAGCCTGTTCCGCAGGTGGTCCGAAAGGGAATTTTGCCCCTGGAAACCAGCGGCTTGGCAGCCCCGGCCCACTGCCCGAGCGGGCGGACCAAGTCTGCTGCTTTTATTTATAAAGAGAAAAGAAAAGAAATAGGAGAAGGCAGTAGGAAAAGTATTTGGATCATCAGTAAGAGCCCCTTGGATAACGTCCCCAACGCTGCCCGAGCGGTCGATCAATCAGGGGTTGGAGACAGGCCGAATTTCCTCAATTTCCCCGAAAGAAAACAGCTCAAACGGTCCCCATGCAGGGCTGGTTGTCGACCAAATCAGTGGTGGAAAATCTGCCGAAAGCATGTTGGCTGATTGTTGAAAATGGTTGCAGAAGGCTGCCTCAAACCGGCTGGATCAGCCGTGGCTGGTCTGTTCGAGAAGAGTCAGGGAAGGGGGCCTGTCACGGTTGCTGGCATGCTGGCAGGCGAGAGGAGTGAACGTCAGGCTTTGGTGGGGGGACTGACCAGCCTTGGTCGAGACTGTTGCTGGGAACACATCCGACAGGCACTCGACAGCACAGCCAACATCTTTCCAGCAGCGTTCACTTTCCTGCCGCATGGGTGAGCTTATCGAGAATGGTTTGCAGATCGCCAGCATAGCCAGCATCCTGACGGAGGAGTTTGGTGGTCACCTTCAAACTGTGGAGCACGGTGGAATGGTCACGACCGCCAATCGCCCTGCCGATCGCATGGCTACTCAGGTCCGTAAGCAGGTGGGCACAGTGGATGGCCAGGCTCCGTGGGCGAACATGGCAGCGACGCTGGGACCCGCCTGTAATGTCATCCGATGTGATCCCGTGGTACCGGGCAACAGTTGAGAGAATACGTCGGATCGTAGGCGGCGAGGCTGGCCTGGCGATCTGGCTGCGGGCAGGTGAGGCCGTCTTGGTTCCTGCTGGTCGCGTTGGGGGAACTGGGGCTGGATCAGCAGCATTGCCCAGCGGGATCAGCAGCCCTGCAGCCAGCCTGGATTCGACAGCGGGATGCAGACTGAGGGTGGCGGGATGGCCCGGCAGGGTGACCGCAAGCAGGGTGGGTGTGTCGAGAATAGCGTCGATGAACCGACCCAGAAGCAGGTGATCGTCCTCTCGCTTACCTGCCAGATCGATGCGATCGATCAAGATGAGTGTTGGGGGACACGGCGGTCGCGACCGAGACGGTCGTGAGGGTCGCAGATCGACCCGCTCGATGCCGAGTCCGGCCTGAAGCGGGGTGATTGAACCGCTCGATCGGGCTCGCCTCAGTTCTTTGGTGAGGTGGCGGCCGTCGCAGCGGATGATCTCCGGTATCTGTCGGCGACGGGACCGGCGAGCCCGTACCTGCCAGGCTTCGGCTGTGGTCTGCAGCCAACCTGTCCGAGCCTGGGAATGGTTCCCAACACCGACCAGCAGCCGACCACGCGGAGGCCAGGCAGCGGCCTTGGGAGCAGTGAAGAGGTGATCAATGGCCTCAGCCGTTGCAGCCTGTGGGAGGTCGTCGAGCCAGGTTCCCGGCTTCGATCGCCCTCTGCCTGGGGAGATCGGGTGCGGTCGGGTGCGTGTGGCAAGGACCCGTGACATGGTCGAACCCAGAATGCACGCCGGAAACGCCCTCAGCACGTCCGTGCCACCCACTCTCAGGCTGATTCCCGCCAGCCCGTCCCAGCGGGAGTGAGCCTACGGCATCTGCTGCTGCCTGGCAATTACGAGCCAGTCAGTCCCGCTCGCTGGCCACACTCCTGGAGCAGTGGCTGGAGCCGGGAAAGGGCCTCGGAGATCGTATCCGGAGTCGTGGTGGAACCGTAACTGAACCGCACGGCTGCTTGAATGATGGACTCAGGCAGGTTCATGGCCACCAGGGCCGGGGCTGGTTCGTGGGACCCGCTTGCACAAGCGGTTCCGGTGGCGACGCAGACACCGACGAGATCGGCAGCCATGACGAAGGCCTGGCGGTCGATGCCGGTGAGGGCGATGGTCGAGAGGTGCGGGCTGCGGGGTCTTCCGCTGCCGACGATCTGGGCGTCGATTCCGGCTGCTGCTGCCAGGCGAATCAGCCTGTGTTCGAAGTCATTCTGAAGTGTGGCAAGTCGTTCGGCTTCGGCCTGTTGGCGGCTGCTGGCGAGTCTGACGGCGACACCACAACCGGCGATCAGGGCGACCGGCTCGGTGCCGCCGCGTTGGGCGAGTTGCTGGCTGCCTGGAAACAGCGGTCTGAGCTGAGTGCCTGGCTGTGTGATCAGGCAGCCAATGCCCCGCGGCCCACCGAATTTATGGGGGCTGAAACTGAGGCTCGAACAGCCGAGTGAGGAGAAGGCAACAGGCAGCCGCCCCACCGCCTGGGTGGCATCAGTGTGGACGTCACAGGACACTGCGGTTGTGGCGATCACCTGGAGGAGTGCCGGTACGTCTTCAATGGTGCCGGTCTGCCCGCAGACCAGCGTGGTGGTCAGCAGGCGAGGCTGGTCGTTGCCGGTCTGTTCCAGCCAGACTGCCACACCTTGGCGATCGAGACAGCCATTCGCATCAAGAGGAAGCAATGCGTTTTGAGCAAATGGATGAGCCGCTGCCGCTGCCCGTAGGCTGTCGTGATCGCGGCTGGTGGTGGCAATCAGGCCAAGGGTGCTGTCGTCTGGCCGGCTCAGGCTGTGGAGCGCGAGGGCGTTGGCCTCGGTTGCTCCCGAGGTGAACACCAGCCCCGCGGCGGGGCAACCGAGGGCGGCCAGAATCTGCTCCCGCGCGTCATCGACCACCCGCCGGGCCCGCCGGCCGACAGCATGGGGGCTTGAGGGGTTCCCAAAACAGTCACCCTGAACCTGGGCAATGCGTTCGGCCACTTCCGGGTCGACCGGCGTGGTGGCAGCATGGTCGAGGTACAGTTCACGGGCGTTCATCGGCAAATCGGCCCGGGCAGGCTCGTTGAACGACACTGGGCTGACAGGCACCTGGGTGTACCTGTCAGCCCAGCACGTGGATGGTGGGTGCGACCCACGAAATGGAGCAACCGCACAGGGGCGTTACCGCACGTCGAGGAGTTCGACAACAAAGTGCAGGGTTGCGTTCGGGGGAATGACTGGTGGCGCGCCCCGGGCACCGTACCCGATGGCACTGGGAATCTGCAGTTCAATCATGCCCCCGTTGGCGACCAGTTGCATGCCTTCTGTCCAACCCGGAATGACGCGATTGAGCGGGAACTCAATCGATTCTCCCCGCTTGTAAGAACTGTCGAAGACGGTGCCGTTGTCGAGCCAGCCGTGGTAGTGCACGGAGACGGTGCTGGTCGCGGTTGGGGTCGCCCCATCACCGGCCCGCAGGACGCGGTACTCAAGACCCGTTGCCGTGCGGGTGAATTGTTTTGGGGGGTTGGCATCGACGGGGCCAGACCCCTCGGGCAGCTCGGGAAGGGGGACATCAGTAGGGGTTTCGGCCATGGTGGGAACACTCACAAAAGCGAGGGAGACGAACAGGGCCGCGAAAACGGTGACGACAGCACGCATGGAAAGCCTCCGAGGAAAAAGTTTTCCTGAGCATACCAAAACGGGACTTGGTGGTGGCGGAGCCCCGGGGGGGGCCGTAGAACGCAGCCACCGCTTGGCCAAGGGCGTGCCCGGAAAGAGCAAAGGTGGCCTCACGTAGCAGCCAGCCAGGCTTCAATGGCATCTGGCTCAAGGGGCACGTCGGCACAGAGATCGACGGGGCCGTCGGGAGTGACGAGCACGTCGTTTTCCAGCCGAATGCCAATGCCTTCCTCGGGCAGGTAGAGCCCCGGCTCGACCGTCATCACCCAGCCTGCCTCGAGCGGTCCGTCGGGTGGGGCGAGATCATGCACGCCCAGGCCGAGTGAGTGGCCGAGACCGTGCATGAAATACTTTCGGCAAGCGGGACGGGCCGGCGTGTCGGCAGCGAGATCCTCGTGGCTGATCAGGCCGAGGCCGACAAGTTCTTCAGCCATCTGGACCTGTGCCGCCCGTTTCCAGTCCCGCAGGCTTGCCCCTACGACCGCCCGTGCGATCGAACTTTTCAGGACCCGCAGGACCACCTCATAGAGTTCTCGCTGGCGGGGCGTAAACCGGCCATTGACCGGAAACACCCGGGTCAGATCGGCGGAGTAGTTGGCGTAGCTGGCCCCCACATCGAGGAGCACGAGATCGCCATCCTGGCAGGGCTGATCGTTGGCGACATAGTGCAAGGTGCAGGAGTTTTTGCCGGCGGCGACGATCGGCTCATAGCCAAAGATCGCGCGGTTGCGGGTGAACTCACCGATCAATTTCGCTTCAAGGTCATATTCCATGACCCCAGGCCGCAGCGTCTTCGCAACCTGGTTGAAGCCCTGGTGCGTGATTCCGATTGCCTGTCGCAGGAGCTCAATCTCTCCAGGATCCTTGACCGCTCGCAGCTTGCGCAAGAGTGGGGCCAGCCGCCGGAAGGTGTGCAGCGGATAGCGGTCGATCAACTGCCGGGCCATCCGCAGGTCGCGGGTTTCAACCTCGAGACTCGCCCGCTCATGTTCATTGGCATTGAGGAAGACGTCGTTGCTGGTGGTCATCAGGCTGTGGAGGACCGTCGGCAGGTCCGCAAGCCAGCGGACGGTCGCAATGCTGGAGATGTCTCGGGCCTCCTCCCGGGAAAGGCTGTGACCCTCCCAGATGGCGAGCTGTTCGTTGGGCTGACGGATAAAGAGCATCTCCCGCTGGGCCGGCTCGACGGCTGAGGGAGCCAGCACCAGCACGCTCTCCACCTGTTCGATGCCAGTCAGCCAGAAGAGATCGGCCGCAGGGACAAGGCGGAGCACCCCGTCGCCATTGGTCGGCAGGGTATCGGCGGCATGGACCACCGCGAGGCTGTCAGCAGGCAGTTCGGCCAACAGCCGACGGCGATGGTCGACGAACAGGCTCGGGTCGATCGGAGCGTGTCGCATAGTCTCGTGGTGGAGGTGGGGCACTCATCCAGCAAATCGCCGTCGGCTCACCGCCGGCGGGCATCCTGCAGGCTGCGGAGTTCCTGGGCAGCACGAATCGCTTCTTGTTCGGCCTCGTGCTCGACCTGTTCAGCCCGGTGTTCATTCACCGTAAAGCCAGGGCGATCGCCGTTCCAGGAAAGCGAGACCACACCGGTCGCGATCAGGATTGGCACCGCCACCACGATCAGCAGCGCCACCCATCGGGCGGTGACCACCTGCCGAATGGGTCCGGGCATGCCGGAGGTTGCGAGGCCCATGATCTGTTGGGGAACGGTCTGTTTGTGATGTGCCATGCGTGAGTCCTCAGAGGTGGGTCAGAAAGCAGTCAGGCGGAAGCCAGCGAGGGCTCGCCAGAACGGGACTCTAGAAATGACACCGCGGTGGAGCAAGAGATGCTCCACCGCGGAAATCTGGCCCAGATTCGCCTCAGGAAGGCTTGGACATGCAACTGTTACGAGACCGTCAGGATGTCATAGATCGGGTCACCCCCACCACCAATTTTGAAGGGCCGGCCGTTGGGGGCGAAGTGCTGCTTGAACGGGTCAAGGCCGCAGGCGACCGTGATCGTACTGTTGAAGTCAGTCAGGCCGACCGGATCCTCGTCGACCCCATGGCCCCGGTCGTCCGACTTGCCGTAGACGGCCCCACCCTTGATGCCGGCGCCCGCCAGCAGGTAGGAGAAGGCGGCCGGATGGTGGTCGCGGCCCGCATTGACATTGATGCCAGGCGAACGACCAAACTCTGAGGTGAGGACGATCAGGGTTTCATCCAGCAGACCACTGCTGGCGAGGTCACGAATCAGGGACCCAACGGCCTGATCCATTTCGGTTCCTTTGTTTGCCATGCCGTCGGCGACATTGTTGTGCATATCCCAGCCGCCGTAATGCACCTCCACAAACCGCACACCGGACTGAATCAACCGGCGGGCGAGCAGGGCGCCCTGCCCGATGCTTGAGGAACCATAGCGGTCGCGAACCTCTGTCTTCTCCTTCTCCAGGTCGAAGGCTTCAAGGTCCTTGCTGCCCATCAGTCGCACGGCGTCCTTGTACATCTGATTGTACGATTCGATCTGGTACCCGGCGTACCGCTGCTTGAACTTGGCATCGAGGCGATCGGCCAGATCGAGCCGTCGCTTGAAGGCCTTGTCGCTCAGGTACGAGGGCAGTTCCAGGTTCTCAATGCCCTTTTCGGCATTGGCGACCGGCACCGGTGTCAGTGAGGGGTCAAGGAAGCCGGCGCCCGGATGGCCGTTGCCGTTGCTGTTGACGAGCACAAAGGGCGGCAGGTCCGAGTTGGGTTTCTTGCCGAGGCCTGCAGGGCTGACGATCCATGAGCCCATCGAGGGATGCCGAATGCTGTTGAGCACGGGATAAGAGGTCTGCAGCCAGTACCGGCCTTTGCCGTGGTCAGCCGTTTCCGTCGTCATGGATCGCACCACGGCCAATTTATCCTGGAGATCAGCCAGGTTTTTCATGTGCTCCCCGAACTGCACACCGGGCGTTTTCGTGGCAATGGTGCCGACGTCACCCTGCACGTCTGCGTTGTCCGGCTTGGGGTCGAAGGTGTCGATGTGGCTCATCGCCCCGCCCATGTAGAAGTAAATCACATTTTTGGCCGTCTTCGTGCCAGCAGCCGGGGCAGCTTCGAGAACGCGGGTCCAGGGAGACAGCAGGCTGACCCCGAGGGTCGATGAGGCAATGCCTGACATGACAGCCCGGCGGGTATGCCGATCATCGAGGCTGGGTAACTGCTGGCGGAAGTTCTGGAACATGGTGGGGCTCCTTGGGTCGATCCCACGCCAAGGCGGCGGGGGTTGCGGAAGATGAGGTGGTCTGTTCGGTGGTTCGGGAGGTGGTGGGCCACACGTTGGTTTGAACGCCCGTGTGGGTGCAACGTTGTGCACTTACTCAATAAACATGAATTCACGGGTGTTGAGGAGCGACCAGATCAGGTCACCACAACCGGCTGCTGGGGTGACGCCCTCCTTGATTTCTTTCTCAGCCAGCCGCCGGATCTCGGCATCCGGCTTGTGGGTCAGCACAGCAAGAAAAATTGTGTCAACGGCGCCCTTGATGTTCTTTTGTTTGGCAACCTCGTCATAGATCACCGAGCCTGGGGTCAGCATGGCATGGGTCATCCAGCCGTTGAAGAGGGCCAGAACCTGGGGCACGGTGGCCACTTGGCGGGCCGTCTCAATCGCGTCGCGATCACCCTGACCAAAATGCTGTAGCAGATGGGTTGCTGGGCTGGGCTGCGGCAGTTCGCTGGCCCGGGCCAGCACGAGGCCCTGAAAATTGGCCTGATTCCGTTTTTTCTGCCAGTCGCCTCGGATCTGCTTGTACATCTTATAGGCCTCAACGAACTGGTCGAAATTGACGGTCGAAACATCGACACTGATTCCGGGTGCAAGATCCTTACCCGTTGGCCGTTGATAGACCCACTCGTTCGCGGCAACGAGCGTGAGGAGAGAATCCCAGAGTTGCTCGGCGGTCATCCGCTTGAGCGCTGGCCCCGTGAAGTAGTAGTTCACCCCAGAGGTCGGGTCGTAGATCACAGCGAGCCGCTGGTAGGTGTCGGTTGAGACGAGTACCCGGACAAATTCTCGCAAATCGAAGTCGAGCCGGAGCATTTCATCGGTAAGGTGCTCGAGTAGCTCGGGAAGGGCCGGAATGTTGCCTTCCTGAAAATCATCAACCGGCTCAACAAGGCCGACGCCCATCACCTTTTTCCACATCCGATTGGCAATCGCCCGGGCAAACTGCCGATTGCTGCGGGAGGTCATCCAGGTCGCAAACCGCGTTCGGTTGTCAGCCTCAGCAACGGCATCCGGAATCTTTCCCCAAAGCACCCCCGGCTCAACCACATCAAGCGGTTCGGCATCGTCGTAGCGGTAGTCATGCGGCAGGCGGAACTCATCGTCCATGTTGCTCGTCATCCGCGAGCTCATTTGCAGATAGGTGCGGGCGCCTCCGTCGAGTTTCTTGTCGTCGATCGCCTGCCGCACATAAAAGCCGATTTCCCCCAGGTTTGGGATCAATTCGTCCGGCTTCTGAAAGGCAGAGCCCGCTCCTGTGTCAGCCATGCCACCGAACAGGACCTGCTTCGCGTCGTACCGAATGCCGCTGGTGAGGCCTGCCAACTTGTAGAACTCTTGTTGGGTCCAGCGGTCAAACGGGTGGTCATGACACTGGGCGCAGCCAATCTGGGTGCAGAGGAAAACCCGCGTCGTATTGTCGACGTACGCCAGCGGCATGCCGGTGTCACGAAGTTGGAATCCGGCCGCCGGGTTTTCAGAGATGCGGCCATCGGCCGTGAGCATCTCGTAGACCCACTTGTCGTATGGGGTATTGTCGGCAATCGACTGTTTCACCCAAGCCATGTAGGGCTCAAACCAGACGTCCCGGCTAGGCCGTTCTTGCAACCGAAGGATGTCGGCCCAGAAGTTGTAGAAGTGGCTGACATAGCCTGGGCTCTCAAGCAGGTCGTCAATCAAGGCTTCCCGTTTGGTGGAACTGCTGGCGTTGCAGAACGCGTTCGCCTCATCGATGGTTGGAATTCGTCCAGCCAATTCGAGATAGGCCCGTCGGACGAACTCATGGTCATCGGTCTTGGCGCTGAGGGTGGCGTCATTTTCCGCCCAGTAGGCCTGCAGCATTGCGTCGATCTTGGCTGCCGCAGCATTCACCTCACTCCGCCGGCTACGGTCGATGGGGGCGATCTGCATGATTGGACCAGTCGGCTTCTCTTGGACGGCCGCCGGCAGTTTCGGTGGCTTCCATTCGTCTGCAGGAGCTGGTTTGGCCGCCCAGGCTGCAGAGTTGACTGCGCCCAGCAGCAGGCAGACCGCGACGAGCACGCGGCTGCTGAAGGCATGCGGAAGACGGGAATCGTCTGATCGGCCTGGTGCGTAGTGCATGCGTATCGTCATTCGGTGCAAGGTGTCCTATCCAAAAGCCTCTACAAAAGAATTTTCGGGACCGCTCCCTTATCTTTCAATAAGGTAATGTCTTAAGCCCCTTTTTCTCACTCTTTTTTCGTCCAGAACAAGGATTTTGGACAGGGAAATCGCCTCCGGAATGTCGAAAAAAGCCCCTTTTGGAAACCGGGGCCGGCTGCGGGGGACAGATGGCAGCTTGCGACCAAATGTGGGCGTGATAGGCAGCCTCGCTCAGGCGTAAGCGGGCTGCCGCCAGCACTTATTGAATGAACATGAACTCGCGGGTGTTGAGCAGCCCCCAGATCAGGTTGCCGCAGCCCGCGGCAGGGGTCTCGGCAGAGGAAAGTTCTTGTTGGGCGATACGCTCCTCTCCGAGGCTAGGACGACGAGCCAAAATAGATCGGAAAATAGTTTCAATGGCACGGTCAGCGGACTTTTGGTCGACAACATTGTCGTAAATAACCGAGCCGCGCTCCAGCATGGTATGCGTTGTCCACCCGTTCAGCATGGTCAGAACCTGCGGCACTGTCGCATCCTGGCGGCTGCTCTGGATGCTGTCACGGTCGCCCATGCCAAATTGGCTGAGAAAGTGATTGGCTGGCGCTGGGCTAGGAAGCTCACTCGCCCGCACGAGCACCTGATCCTTGTACCCGGCAACCTGTCTTATGTGTTTTTGGTAGCCCCGGCCATATTTTTCGTTGAACGACTCCCACTGCTTCACGAAAGAGTCATAGCTGACTGTCGTCATGTCGACAGCGGCAACGTCTTTGATTTCCTCAGCCGTCGGTCGCTGAAAAGCCCACTCGTTTTTCGCAACCAGAGTCAGCATGGAATCCCAAAGTTGCTCAGCCGTCATCCGCTTGAGGCTTGGAGCGGTAAAGAGATAAGGCTCCGCTCCCGAAGCATCGTAGACAACCGCCTGAGACTGCCAGGCATCAGTCGCTGCAATAATCCGAATGAATTCTCGGGTGTCAAAATCAAGTCGTATGATTTCATCAGTGAGGTGCTCAAGTAATTCAGGCAAAATAGGGATATTGCCTTCTTGAAATTCATCGACTGGCTCAACCACGCCAACACCCATCATCTTTTTCCAAAGACGATTCGCGATGGCGCGGGCAAACTGGCGATTGTCATGAGACGTGAGCCAGCCCGCAAACTGGGTCCGGCGATCGGCGGCAGTAAATTCTTCAGGTATTGTGCCCCAGAGAACCGACGGTTGGACAACGTCCTCGGGCTCCCCGTTATCGTATTGATAGTCATGCGGCAGCTTGAGGCTGGCCTGCTTAAAGTTGACCGCTGTGTTATTCAGCCGAAGGAACTGGATGGCCGCAACTGGAACTGCTCTTTTCTTGCGAGCTTCCTGCAGTTCTTGAAAAAGTCCCCGCGCATTTGCAGCGCCTGCTTGCATGCCCATCATCTGCATGCCCATTGCAGGTGTTTTGGGGCCGCCCCCAAACTGTCGGTCTCGGGTGCCGGAGGTCAACGCGGCAAGCTCGTAGAACTCTTTTTGAGTCCATCGATCAAATGGGTGGTCGTGGCATTGGGCACAACCGATTTGAACGCCAAGAAAGACGCGGACGGTGTTGTCGATGTAGGGGAGCGGCATGCCGCGGTCCCGTAACTGATAGCCGACCGCAGGGTTGTCCCAAAGGGTGCCGTCTGCAGTAAGCATGGCAAACACCCATTCGTCATAAGGAGTGTTGTCAGCAATCGACTGCTTCACCCAGCTCATGTATGGTTCGAACACAAGCGTTTGTTTGTCGGGCCGTTCCTTGAGCCGCAGGATGTCAGCCCAGAAATTATAAAAGTGACTCACATAGTCAGGGCTTGTTAACAGTTTGTCGACGAGGTCCTGCCTTTTGGAGGAACGCTGCTGGCTAGCGAAAACCTTTACCTCCTCGAGGCGCGGAATGCGACCACCAAGTTCAAGGTAGGCCCGGCGTATAAACTGCTCATCATCCAGTCGCGGGCGTGGGGCGACCTCAGCCTGGCTCCACTCGTGCTGCAGCATCTCATCGATTGTGGTGGCTGCCTTCGCGACAGCCTCGCGTCCAGCAACACTGGTATCGAGTGGAGCGACGTCAAAAGGTGCCCCTGCCGCTTGATCGCGGACTGCCTCAGGCAGCCGTGAAGGCAGGTTCTTTTGTTTCTCCGCCCGCTTCCTAGCCATCGCCGCACGGATGGCAGGCGATGGGGCGGCGTGGAGAGACGAGAGCAAGCAAGCCGTTGAGACTGCAATCAAGCCAATCACACACAGTGCAGTCCGAGGAATGTACCGGTTATGGACGTCGGTCACGTGTTTAGCTCCGATGGATGGTCTACCTTCGAGAATGGCATCGGTATTACTTCCTAGCCCCTACGAAGTTTACGCCTGCCTCGAAGGAGAGGAAACAGGCTTTTAAGGAAGCTAGGCTCACTATTCAACGTTTTTTGAACAGCAAAGTTTCGATTCAGGCCAAGGCCTTACGCAGCCTGTTTAAACCCTCTTCGAGCCGTGGCGTCGGACAGCCCAGATTGAGCCGCAGAAACCCGGGGCTGCCAAACTCCCGCCCGTCCGAGGGGCCGATGCCGGCAGCTTCGCAGGCCCGCTGCGGGTCGGCCCCCTCGGCTGGCTGGGCCGCGTGCCACTCGCGGCAGTCGAGCCAGAGAAGATACGTTGCCTGCGGGGCAATGCAGCTGACGCCGGGCAGATCGGCCACCGCGTCCAGGGCGAGCTGGCGATGGTGCCGGATCAGGTCGATGAGCGTTCGTCGCCAGGGGTCGCCCTGCAGCCAGGCCGCTTCTGAAGCAGCATAGCCCAGCGGGTTGATCATGGGCACCAGCCCACCACCGGCCGCTCGCCAGCCGCGACGCAAATGCTCATCGGGCACGATGGCCGCGGCACAGCCCAGTCCAGCGATGTTCCAGGTTTTGGACGCGGCCACGAAGCTGATGCTGCGGCGGGCAGCGGGATGATCGAGGCTGGCGAAGGGAACGTGCGGGCTGTCGTCATCGAGCACGAGATCGCACCAGATCTCATCGCTGACGACCGTTACCTGGTGCCGTTCGGCGACGTCGGCAAGCCGCAGGAGGTCCATCTGGGAAAAGACCGTGCCGGTGGGGTTGTGTGGCTGACAGAGCCAGAAGAGTTTGACCGTCGGTGGTGCAAGAGCCTTATCGAGAGCGTCCCAATCAATCTCCCAGCGGTTGGCCTGCTGGTTGGCCTGCAGTGGGACCGACACGGTGCGGCGGTCGGCAAGCTTTGGCAGAAAGAGGAACGGTGGATAGACCGGCGTGAAGGTGGCGATGCCATCACCCGGTGCTGACAACAGGCGTGCGGTGACAGCCAGCCCGTTGACCACACCGGGAACACCGATCACCGTGCTGGGATCGATGGCCCACCGGTGCTGCCGTTCCAGGTGGGCGGCGAGGGTCGCTGCGAACCCAGGGGTGTCGTGGGTATAGCCGAAGACGGCGTGGTCGACCCGCTGATGCAGTGCCGTCAAGACACAGGTGGGCGAGCGGAAGTCCATGTCGGCCACCCAGAAGGGGATGATTGCACGACCGGTGTCGTCGGCCTGGCCGGCGTAGCGGTCCCACTTCTCGGCGCCGGTGCCGTGGCGGTCGGGACAGGCTGCAAAGGCTGATGAGTACAGGTTGTCTGACGGTGGCGTCTGGGTGGGGTCGTGGGGCATTCCTGCATCGTGACGAACCTCGCCACAGAACGCCAGCGGAGTGATGGTCCCTGATGGCGGATGCCAGCAATGCGGACCGGTCGATCAGTAGCGGTAAATTGCCGCCAGGCCGCTCTCGGTCGGCATCCGGCTGTGTTCCAGCGACACCACCTTCCCCCCGTGGAGTAGAACCGTCTCGGCAATGCTCCCGAGGATGTCTTCTGTCCGAATCGCCGGGGCGTCGCCCGAGCGGGCCAGATCTGGCGGAACCTCACCGTCGTGATGAATGCTGCCAGTTGTCCGGTCGAGCCAGCCCCATTTGCAAAGGACTTAGGCAAAGATCGCCTTGACCGGCGTGCCGTGGCCATCTTCGGTGGCGTAGAAAGGCCGTCCCTCAATGTCGTAGACCGTCTTGGGGCTCACTCCCATCGCGGTGAACAGCGTGGCGTGCAGATCGGTGACGCTGACCGGATGCTCGATCGCGACGCAGGGCCGCTCAGCAGCCGTCTTCCCGTAAACAAAACCCTGCTTGACTCCGCCGCCGAAAAGGACAACCGACGAGCCGCCGGTAAAGTGCCGGTGCTGGCCATAGTGCTCGGGCTTCTGCAGGAAGTCTTTGGGCGACCTCGCCTGATCGGCTGCCGTCGAGCCGGGCTGGCCCTCGGTGATCATGTCGCGGCTGAACTCACTGGCAATGACTACCAGCGTGCGATTGAGCAGGCCCCGGTCTTCCAGGTCTCGAATCAGTGTGGCGATCGGTCGGTCGATCTCGCGGTGCATTCGCACCAGGGTCTCATGGCCCCGCTCGTGGGTGTCCCAATGCTTGAAGGGAATGTATTCGGTGGTCACCTCGACATAGCGGGCCCCGCGTTCAACCAGGCGGCGGGCCAGCAGGCAGCCGCGGCCGAACCGGCCAGTGTCGTAGGCCTCTTGGACCTCTTTGGTCTCAAGCGAAATGTCGAAGGCCTGGCGATCGTCGGAACCGAGCAGCCGATGGGCCTTCTCCAGGCTGCGGAGCATCGATTCCTGGTGGTAGTCGCTGGCAAGCTCTCGGTGGGGTGAGGCTGCGACCAACTGCTTGAATTGCTTGTACCGGCTGGCAAACCGACCCGGCTCCATGCCCTTTGGTGGCCGCACCGCAAGCGCCGCCTGTTCCGGGTACGGCAGGTTCAGGGGGCTGAACTCACTGCCGAAGAAGCCGCCGGTCGTGAAGGCCTTGATCTCTTCGTTCTCACCGATGCCCTCGAGCCGCTGACCGATGTTGATGAACGCCGGCATGACCGGGTTGCGGGGACCGAGCACCCGGGCCATCCAGGCCCCGATGTGCGGCGCGGCAACGGTCTGCGGCGGCACGTAGCCGGTGTGCCAGTGATACTGATGCCGCGAGTGCAGGATGCTGCCAAGGTCGGGCTGCACGTGTGAGCGAATCAGGGTCGCCCGGTCGAGCACGCCAGCAATCTCGGGCAACCCAGCGCAGATCTCAATCCCGTCGGCAGCGGTGGGAATGGCCGGAAA